>JBMTVT010000006.1:0-49160 GCA_049451635.1 Tamlana sp.
GTTTCAATAGAAGTCCAACTGCCTGGTCTAATCAATTGCCAATTTTGAAAATCTATTAAGTTAGGGTTTGAAACTTCGGCTTTTTTAATTCCATTCCCTCCTAAACAAGCCGCATATATAAAATTATTGAATATAGTTGTTTCGCTTACTTGTATTTGTGTACCCCCATTACCAATTAAATAAGTATCACCAAATTCAAGTCTATCTAAATTGAAAACCGAAATACCATAATTTGTTGATATATAAACTATATTTTGGTAAGCATTAAAATGATTAATTCTTTTATTGTTAGGTGGTATTGTTGACTTATCAATAATATCAACAATTGTTAAAATATTGACATCATTATCAAAAACTATTTCAATAAGTCCATTTTCATATCCAATAATCAATAGTTCATAATCTTCACTGTAGTAAATTGTAGAAATTGTTTCTCCAGAGAGCCCATTAATAGTTGTTATTTCACTTATTTCATTGGTTTGCAGGTCTAAAATAAAAACGGCATTTTCTGATGCTGCATATATCTTGTTATTGCCTTTTGTAACATCTTTAATTAGATTGTATGAAAAATGGCTTTCCCAAAGCGCAGAAAAATCTTGGGAAAAATTAAATAATGGTAATATAAAAATTATTAAAAAAACTAATTGCTTATTCATATTCAGGCTTAGGGTTTTCAAATATATTTATATCTAACGAGTTTAACGTTAAAATAATATATTAAAACAAAAAAGCTCTCCTCATCAAAAGGAAAGCTTTTTGTTAAGAAACTCAACATATTTTTATTATACGATGCCTTGAGCCAACATAGCGTCGGCTACTTTTACAAATCCCGCAATATTAGCGCCTTTAACATAATCAACATATCCGTCTTTTTCTGTACCATACTCTAAGCATGATTTATGTATATCGGCCATGATATCTCTAAGCTTGTTATCAACTTCCTCTCTTGACCATCTATAGCGCAATGAATTTTGAGTCATTTCCAAACCTGAAGTGGCCACACCACCTGCATTGGACGCCTTACCTGGTGCAAAAAGTATTTTAGCTTTATGGAAAGCAACAATAGCCTCTTTAGTTGAAGGCATATTGGCTCCTTCACTTACGCAAATACATCCATTTTCTAGAAGTTTATTGGCATCCTCTTCATTAAGTTCGTTTTGTGTTGCACATGGTAAAGCAATATCACAAGTAACTCCCCATGGCGTTTTTCCTTTTACAAATTTTGCGTTTGGATAACTTTCCAAGTATTCGCTAATTCTACCTCTTTTGACATTTTTAAGCTTCATCACAAAATTTAGCTTTTCCTCATCAATACCATCGGCATCATAGATGTAACCAGAAGAATCTGAGAGTGTTAGAACTTTACCTCCTAATTGCAATACTTTTTCGGCAGCATATTGTGCCACATTACCAGAACCTGATATAACAACATTTTTGCCTTTGAAATTATCGTTTTTGGTTTCTAGCATTCTTTCAGCAAAATAAACAGTTCCGTAACCAGTTGCTTCGGGCCTAATTAAAGAACCGCCCCAAGACATTCCTTTGCCTGTTAATACCCCTGTAAATTCGTTATTTAATTTCTTGTACATCCCGAAAAGAAATCCTATTTCTCTGGAACCAACACCTATATCACCTGCTGGGACATCAGTATTTGGTCCAATATGTCTAAATAATTCGCTCATAAAAGCGTGGCAAAAACGCATGATTTCATTGTCACTCTTCCCTTTAGGATCAAAATCACTTCCTCCTTTACCACCTCCCATAGGTAAAGTTGTTAAGCTATTTTTAAATACTTGTTCAAAGGCTAAAAACTTCAAAATACTTGCATTAACTGTAGGGTGAAATCGCAATCCGCCTTTGTAAGGCCCAATAGCAGAGTTCATTTGTATTCTGTACCCTCTGTTTACTTGTATTTCACCATTATCATCAACCCAACAAACCCTAAACGATATCAATCGTTCTGGTTCTACCATTCTCAACAAAATGTTTTTCCCATAGTAAATATCATGTTTAACTATATAAGGAATTACCGTTTCGGCAACCTCCTCTACGGCTTGTAAAAATTCAGGCTCATGACCATTTCTTTGCTTTACAAGGTCTAAAAATGCTTCAATGTTTTCTTTCATAAACAACTAAATTATGTTGTGTTTTTTATTAAATAAATAATTTATCGCCGCAAAGATACGTTATCTTTAAAAATAACACTGTTATTTTTTTAAATTCGCAATAAATATTTTTCGTTAGGTCGACTGAATTTATTAATATTTGTTTCTTTGGCGAGTTTTTATATATTTATTGTTAGTAATGCCTCAAAAAACGAACCTTATTATGCTTAACGTGAAACAATTAGTTTCTTTTTTTTGTTTGTTTGTTATGCTTCAAACAGCGCACTCTCAATTAGGCTTCTCTCACGAATTAGGGGTAATTTCTAGACCAGTTCAATTTAGATAAAATTTTGGTAGCCGTAATGAAGGCGAGACCAATTTTGGCAATTCTGGAATTGGAATTGGCATTATAAATTATATAAATTTTCTTACTTAGCCGATTGTAATTGCTATACGACAGACACCTATTTTAATGACCATTTCAAATTAAGGAATGAAGTTTCTTGGAATAAAACCAAATTAAACCATTTAGGACAGTGTGTAGGGCCTGAAAATGTAACTCCAGATGCTGACAGACTTAGAGCACAAAGTGGCGTTTCTAAAAATTTAGATATTGGTACACAAATAGAATTTTTTCCTTTAAGTATTAGAGATTTTCAGGGTTTTGCTTATAGCTTTGCTCCTTTTGTAAGTTTAGGAGTGCATTATACATATTCCACGCCTGAAGCTAGCACTACCTATGGTGATGGTGATATTTTTAATGAAAATAATATCTACTCATTTTGGTATCGCGATGACACAAGGTTACCTCCAGTCCCTTCAGGTCAACAAATACAATATCTCGTAGATGTGACTCCTCATTCATCTTGGTCAATGGTTGCAAGCTTAGGAGTTCGACACAAACTAACTAAGCTTTCAGACTTAATGCTACATTTAAGATGGCAATACTATTTTGATGATTGGGTTGACGGTTTAAACCATGAGTTGAGTTTCAATAAAAACAATGACTGGTTAGTATGCTAAATTTTGGATATATCTATTATCTGGATTAACCTAAAGCCTGTTTTAAGTCGGCAATTAAATCTTCTACATCTTCTATACCAACGCTAAGTCTTATTAAAGAATCTACTACACCTGTCTTTTCTCTCTCTTCCTTTGGAATACTGGCATGTGTCATACTAGCCGGATGTCCACATAAAGATTCTACCCCTCCTAAAGATTCTGCCAATGTAAACACTTTTAAATTTTCTATAGTTTTAATTGCTTCTTGAAAATTATTGCCCTTTGTAGTAAATGATATCATACCTCCAAAATCTTTCATCTGTCTTTTAGCAATTTTATGATTTGGATGATTTTCAAACCCTGGCCAATAAACCTTCTCAATTTTCGGATGATTTACTAGATATTCTGCTATGGCTTTCCCATTTTCGCAATGGCGTTGCATTCTAACATGCAACGTTTTTATACCTCTTAAAACCAAAAAACTATCTTGCGGTCCACAAATAGCACCACTAGCATTTTGAATGAAATATAATTTATCAGCTAAATTTTTATCTTTTACCACTAAAGCTCCCATCACCACATCGCTATGACCTCCTAAGTATTTTGTTGCAGAATGCATGACAATATCGGCTCCCAAATCTAACGGTTTTTGTAAATAAGGCGTCGCAAATGTATTATCAACTGCTAGCAAAACATGATGCTTTTTAGCAATTTTTGAAGCAGCTTTTATATCTATTATATTCATCATGGGGTTGGTTGGTGTTTCAACCCAAATAAGCTTAGTGTTCTTGTTAACAAAAGTTTCTATAACTGAAACATCTTGCATGCCAATAAAATGAAATTTAATCCCAAAATCTTGAAAAACTTTGGTGAATAATCTAAAAGACCCTCCATACAAATCGTTGGTTGAAATGACTTCATCTCCCGGTTTTAAAAGCTTCATTATAGCATCAATGGCTGCAAGTCCAGAAGCAAAAGCAAGTCCATAATTGCCATTTTCTATACTCGCAAGAGCACTCTCTAAAGCACTTCTGGTTGGGTTGTGCGTTCTGGAATATTCGTATCCTTTATGCCCTCCCGGAGTAGTTTGCGCATAAGTTGATGTTTGGTAAATAGGTGGCATAACCGCGCCATATGCCTTGTCATGTTCTTGACCTCCGTGTATAACTTTTGTGTTGAATTTCATTTAGAATAGTCTTTGTACAAATGTAAGTTTTAATTCGTTCTATTCAAATGCAATATCTATCTTTAACAGTAGTTTACAATATAGTTATGCTTCGTAAAAAACTTTTCTTGATACTAGCCATTTTTATCATCTACGCTTCTTGTAACAAAGAACTTAAAACGACATTTTCAGATATTACCATTTCAACTGATAATAATACTTTAGTTGAAGTAAACATCACTAAAGCTGATGGGAATAACTCTATTGCAGACAATATAAATTCCGAAATACAGAAATTAGTTATAGCTACATTGCATATTGGCAATCCAAATAATATTACCTCTAAATCTATTGAAGAAAGCATCGATGCCTTTAATAAAGAATATACAGATTTCACAGTCGATTTTCCCGATACAGTTCCAAAATGGGAGGCACAAATTGATGGTGAAGTGATTTTTCAATCGCACGAAATTATAAGCTTGGCTCTAACCAGTTATGTTTTTACTGGTGGCGCTCATGGCTCCTTGCATATTTCATTTAAAAATTTCAACGCCCAAACAGGGCACTTACTAAACAATGATGCGTTATTTTCTGATGTTAAAGGTTTTAAAACTTTGGCAAAAACCTATTTTGATAAAGCCATAAAAGATAAAAACACACTCTTTGAACCCACAAAATTTCAATTGCCTGAAAACATATGTTATGGTGAAGAAGGTGTTGTTTTACTTTACAATACCTATGAAATTGCCCCTTATTCAACAGGCATTATTGAGTTTGAAATACCATTTGAAGTCGCTAAACCATTTTTAGTTTTTAATAGCCTTTAAAAGCGCCAGAACGTAACCGTAATGTAACCCTTCATGTATGGTTGCAAAATGCAAAGCTTCATCAACATTGGTTAAGGTGTTTCCTGTTGTAGAAACTTTATAGGAATTATAGTTTTTAAAAACACCATTATTATAGTCTTCCTGTGTGTTTTTTATAGTCGAAAAGAGAAAACTTTGTATTTCATTAACTTCATCTTCTGAAACATCTCCGTTTGGTTTTGTGTCCTTTCTGTATTTATTAATCATATTATCTGAAAGCATCGACTCTAAACCAGATAACTTATAAACCAACAATTGTTCCGATACTACCACGTGGGCAATGTTCCAAATAATGTTGTTGTTAAACCCTTTGGGGATTTTATTTAAATCAGTTAAAGAATTATCCTCTATTATTTTATTAAAAATGCCTCTGGTTTTATTTAAAACTTGAAATGTAAAATCCATATTGTTTAATTTTTTGATAAATATAGTTTTAATTTGTTTTTAGAAACCTTGTTAAGCATGAAAAAAGTATACTACTTAAAAACCTGTAATACCTGTTTGAGAATTTTAAAAGAATTAGATTTAACATCAGAATTCATTTTGCAAGACATTAAAGCTGAAGAAATAACTGTGAGGCAATTGGACGAGATGAAACAACTTGCTGGAAGTTATGAAGCCTTGTTTAGTAAACGTTCTAAACTTTACAAGGAAATGGATTTAAAAAATCAAGATTTAACCGAGCGCGATTTCAAACATTATATTTTAGAACATTATACCTTTTTAAGCAGGCCAGTTATCATAGTTGACAACCATATTTTTATTGGAAACTCAAAGAAAACGGTTGAAGCTTCAAAAAAACTCATCAGAAGTAAGCGAAAATGACGGAGTGAAAGAAATAATTAAAGAAATAAAAACTACTACCAACAAAACCTATAAGCAATAGCATCCTGCGAGATACTATTTCTCATAGCGAAACCGTTGTGTGGAACCTGAAAAACTGAATGAAAAACGAACAAACTGCAATCCGAACAACATATTTTAGTCTAATTGGAGATACCTGTTTAGCTTTGATTAAAGAGCTTTCAGGATTCTTTGGAAATTCATACGCTCTGATTGCGTGAATTTCATACTCCAAAATATGATAATTTACAAACTAACGATTGGAATATTCCAGATTTACGTTCCATAATTCATTGGGCTCCAAATATTACCACAACTTCAAACGGAGAGGCAGAACTAGAGTTTTATAACGCAGATAAATATTGGCGATATGCAAGTTATTATTGAAGCTATAACACCCGATGGTAAAATAGGATATCATGAAACTTCTTATACCGTTGATGAAAAACTAGAGCGATAGCTTTACGAAATTAATTTAACAACATCCTTAGCAAAATAACTCGCTATAATATCTGCTCCTGCACGTTTAAATGCTATGGTGGTTTCCATCATAACTTGGTTATGGTTTAACCAACCTTTTTCTGCAGCGGCTTTAATCATAGCGTATTCTCCAGATACTTGGTATACGGCTACGGGAACATCAACAGCGTTTTTAATTTCGCGAACAATATCTAAATAGCATAAACCTGGTTTTACCATCACAATATCGGCGCCTTCTTCAATATCCATTTCGGTTTCTCGAATGGCTTCAATTCGGTTACCATAATCCATTTGATATGTTTTTTTATCCTTCGGAATATCAACCATATCTACCGGAGCAGAATCTAAAGCATCTCTAAAAGGGCCATAAAACGATGAGGCATATTTTGCTGAATAACTCATAATCCCGGTATTTAAAAAGCCCTCGTCTTCAAGAGCTTCACGAATAGTTATAATGCGACCATCCATCATATCGCTTGGAGCAACAAAATCGGCACCTGCTTTTGCGTGAGAAATACTCATTTCGGCCAAAAATTCGGCGGTTTCGTCGTTAATTATTTGCCCGTTTTCAATAATACCATCATGTCCGTAAGCAGAGTATGGATCTAAAGCTACATCTGTAATTACCAGCATATTAGGGCATGCATTTTTTACGGTTTTAATGGCTCGTTGCATCAATCCATTTGGGTTTAAGGCTTCAGAGCCTTTATTATCTTTTAAATTGCCTGGCACTTTTACAAAAAGCAAAACCGATTTTAAACCGAGTTTCCAGAGTTCCTTTACTTCATTTTCAAGTAAATCAAGACTATAGCGGTAGTAGTTTGGCATGGAAGGAATTTCGTCTTTCACGCCTTTGCCTTCAACCACAAACAGTGGCACTAAAAAATCATTAGGTGTTATAATGGTTTCGCGAACCAATGAGCGTATGGCTTCGGTGGTTCTTAGTCTTCGGTTTCTTCTTAGTGGATACATCCTTTTAAGTTAAAAGTTATAAGTACAAAGTTAAAAGTTCTTTACTCATGCTTTACACCAATCAATGGGTTGTTTCAATACGTTAATTAATTTCTCTTCGTCGCTTCCAGCTTCAGGTTGATGGTCGTAAACCCATTGAACATGCGGTGGTAAACTCATTAAAATACTTTCAATACGCCCGTTTGTTTTTAAACCGAACAATGTGCCTTTATCATGCACTAAGTTAAATTCTACATAACGCCCACGACGGATTTCTTGCCATGTGCGTTGCTCGTTTGTAAAAGGTAAATCTTTACGTTTTTCAACAATAGGGACATAAGCCTCGAGAAAACTATTACCAACTTCGGTAACAAAATCAAACCAATTTTCCATGGTTATGGTTTCTGAAGTTTTACAATAATCAAAAAATAAACCACCAATACCTCTACCTTCATTTCTGTGGGTATTGTAAAAGTATTCGTCGCAGCGTTTTTTATATTCCGGATAAAACTCAGGATTATGTTTGTCACAGGCAGTTTTACAAGTTTGATGAAAGTATTTTGCATCTTCTTCAAACAAATAATAAGGCGTTAAATCTTGCCCCCCACCAAACCAACTATCAATAACTTCACCGTCTTTACCATACATTTCAAAATAGCGCCAATTGGCATGTACGGTTGGCACCATTGGGTTTTTTGGATGCAATACTAAACTTAATCCGCAGGCAAAAAAGTCGACATCTCCAACTTTAAAATAGGTTTGCATGGACTTTGGAAGCTTTCCATGAACCCCCGATATATTCACTCCACCTTTTTCAAATACATTACCGTTTTCAATAACGCGTGTTTTTCCACCGCCACCTTCAGGGCGTTCCCAAATATCTTGACGGAATTTTGCTTTCCCATCAATATTCTCAAGTGTTGAGGTAATAGTGTTTTGTAAATCGTGTATGTATTTAAAGAATTTGTCTTTCATCTGTTATTTATTGTTTTTTCGGCCAGATATAATTCGCAAATAATCATTTCAGATATTATAAACGTTGCTTTTATGCTCATTTCATTATTTATTCCATTTCATGATATAGTTCATACAAATCCATATCAAGAGAGTTTTCTCCCGGAGGCGTGTACTCATTTTTGAGCGTTTTTATCCAAGTAAAATTACAGTTTTCAGCTACTTTGATGCTCGGTATATTACTTTTGTGAACTATGATCTGCAGTGTTTTAAGATCTAGATTTTCAAAAGCATAATCAGACAAAAGCTTTACTGTATTTGTCGTTATACCCTTTCCCTCAAATGGGTAACCTACACAATAAGCCAATTCACCTTCCTTTTTAACCCAGTCTAATTTTTTTAAATAGATTAAACCAACGAATTGATTAGTTTCTTGTTCTTTAATAGTAAATAAAAATTCTTCCTTTGTATTGAATTGTTTGATTTTTTTTTCAGTAAAAATCTTTGATAAATCTAGTGTTAGATTTTCTTTTAATGTTAAAGGAAAAAAGCGTTTTAAACGCTCTTCATTAGCAATTACAAAATCGCAAATATTCCAAGAATCTTCAAACTTGATGGGTTCTATATTGTAATTACCAAAACTAAGCATTTGCTGTTTGGGTTTTTAAATTTAAAGCTTCAATTGTTTTTAACGAAGCGGCAGTTACCGATAGTGGCAAAACTAAAATAACTCCAATAACGGGGATTAACAAAAACAAGATAAACACAATGCCATTGCCAATAGCTAAACCACGATGATTACGAACAAAATTTAGGCTTTCACTATATTTAAAATGGCGTTCTAAGGTATAATCCATATTACCAAAACCGGCATAATAGGCCTGTACCAAAAACAATAAAATTGTTGAGAAGATGTTAACTACAGGGATGAATTTTAAAAGTAAAATAGGAATAGTTAACAGTAATTCCATAATTAAATTTCTACCATTTATTCGAATGCCTCGCCACAATTGTTCTGAAAACGTAGTATTTCTATGGTTGTGAATTTTTTGTCCAGTGAAATGAGCTTCAATTTTCTCGGAAACTGGACTCATAAATGGCGCCGATAATGCCATTATGATATGTTTGAAAAGAATAAGCCCAATAACGATAATGATTAATCCACCAATAAAATCACTGATAGTAGAGAATGTTTCCTTTCCCCATTCCCAAACCCATATTTTTGAAATTAAGCTACCAATATTATCTGAAAACCCATAAGCTGAAGTAAAAATTAAACCGGCTGTTACAAAACTAATTAACATAGGAACAGCAAAATATTTCCAGAGTTTGAGTTTAGAGATTAAACCAAAAGCTCCAAAATACGCTTGAATTCCTATGGCTATATTTTTAAGCATGATATTCTTTTACGGCATCTATAAATGCCTTGGCATGATCTAACGGAATGTTTGGTAAAATACCATGTCCTAAATTTACAATGTATTTATCTTTTCCAAAGTCATTAATCATTTGGTGTACCATTTTTTTGATTTCAGAAGGAGGAGAAAGTAAACGGGCTGGGTCAAAATTACCTTGCAAGGTTATGTTCCCACCTGATAAATAACGGGCGTTTCGAGCGGAACAGGTCCAATCGACACCCAAAGCCGAAGCGCCAGATTTTGCCATCTCGCCTAAAGCAAACCAACAGCCTTTACCAAAAGCAATAACCGGAGCATCGCTTTTTAAGGCATCAATAATTTGTTGAATATACTGCCATGAAAATTCTTGATAATCAACAGGTGAAAGCATGCCTCCCCAAGAATCAAAAACCTGTACAGCGTTACAACCAGCATTAACTTTTTGCTTTAAATAAGCAATGGTAGTATCAGTTATTTTTTGCAGAAGCTGATGTGCTGCAACTGGACTTGTAAAACAGAATTCCTTGGCTTTATCAAAGGTTTTACTACCTTGACCTTGAACACAATAGCATAAAATAGTCCAAGGTGAACCAGCAAAACCAATCAAGGGGATATCATCGTTTAATAGTTCTTTAGTTACTTTTATGGCTTTGAAAACATAATCCAATTCTACAGTAACATCTGGAACAATTACATTCTCAACATCTTTTGATGTTCGAACAGGATTTGGGAGATAAGGGCCAAAATTGGGTTTCATTTGTACCTCAATATTCATGGCTTGAGGAATGACTAATATATCACTGAATAATATCGCAGCATCCATACCGTAACGGCGAATAGGCTGTACAGTAATTTCACTTGCCAATTCTGGAGTTCTACACCGCGTGAAAAAATCATACTTTTCTTTTATTGCCATAAACTCTGGCAGATAACGGCCAGCTTGACGCATCATCCAAACAGGCGGGCGGTTTACAGTTTCTCCTTTTAATGCTCTTAAAAATAAATCGTTTTTAATCATATCTTAAACGTAATATTCATTCACCAATTCAATAACACTTTCAACTGTTGGAACTTTAGCAACTCTTACATCATTAAAGTATTTTTTCGCCTCCCTGGCAGTTGTTTCTCCTATACAAAAAGCAATAATTTCTTGGTTATTTTTCTTAACAAAGCTATCTACATTTGATGGACTGTAAAACATAACGCCTTTAACAGATTCATCAATCTTGAAACCATCAAATTTAGTTTGGTAGGCTTCAATCTCAGTGACTTTAATGTGGTTTTCGCTTAAAATTGCTGGTAAAGCATCCAAGCGGATATCGCTACAAAAATAAGTTACTTCCGTGCCTTCCATGAATTCAACTAAGTAGTTGGCAAGGGCCTCGGCGTTTTTTTCAGAATGGGTTACTTTGCCAATTTTCTTTTCGATATGGCGTTTGGTCCTTCTGCCTACACAATAGATATTTTTAAACTGTAATTCGATAGAGGAATAGTTTGTTGTTAAGGATTCAACAGCATTTTTGCTGGTGATAATCACATTTTTGATTTCATTTTTTAAAAAGCGTGGAAGGATTCGATTTAAACTTATTTTAATAAAATCACTACTGTCTACAACCACGTTTTCGTTAAACAAGAGTTTTTGCCCTTCGGTAAGGGATTTTGTAGAGAACACATTTGTTTTTCTATTGGAATGTTTGATGGTGTCCATCAAGCGATTTCCACCGCGTTCGATAATAAAATCAGCACAAAATTGCGCTATATCTTTATGTTCCCCGAGTTTTTTAACTCTGGTAACATCAATTCTTTTACTACCGTTTTCACTTAAAAGCACCCCTTTAAAATGAACTTCTTCGTCTTTAATATAAGCCAGCGCTCCAATTGGAGCGGTACAACCGCCTTCTAGTTTGTTTAAAAATTCACGTTCAATGCTGGTGCAAATTTCGGTTTCTTCATGGTTTAATTCGGCGCAAGCAGTTCTAACAAAATCATCTTCTTCCAAAGCAGTAATCATGATAGCTCCCTGGGCAGGGGCAGGAATCATCCAATCGAGATTAATGGCATTTTCTGGTCTTAAACCAATTCTACCAATACCTGCAGCAGCAAAAATAGCACCGTCCCAATTTTCGTTATCTTCCAGTTTTTGAAGTCGGGAATTTACATTGCCTCGTAAATCTACAATCGTATGGGTTGGAAAACGGTTAAGCCACTGGGCACGTCGCCTTAAACTCCCTGTGGCAATAATAGCATTTTTGGAGCTTAAAAACTCTTCATTGTTTTTAAATACTAGTGTATCGTTAACGTTTCCGCGTTTTAAAACTGCAGCTTGTACGATGCCTTTTGGTAATACCGTTGGGACATCTTTAAGAGAATGTACGGCAATGTCAATATCGTAATTTAGCATTGCAATATCCAATGTGCGGGTAAAAATGCCTGTTATACCAAGTTCATAAAGAGGTTTTTCCAAAACAATATCTCCCGTAGATTTTATGGGAACCAGTTCGGTTTTATAACCTAAATTTTCGAGTTGTTGCTTAACGATGTTGGCTTGCCATAGTGCTAATTCACTATCGCGCGTGCCAATTTTTATGATTTTAGACATTTGTTTTTGGAGATTCTTCTAGCTGAAATACTTTTTTTATAAGCTCTAGACTTTCGTCGGTAGAAACGCTATCATCTTTTAAATGATGCGCAAAATGATTGGTTATTTTCTGGATGATATTGTTACTGATTAATGTTGCCTGTGCTTCATTAAAATCGATTAATTTTTTACGCTGGTTTTCTAATTCAGCGGCAGCAAAATCATTTAATTTATGTTTTAAAGCCTTGATAGTAGGAGCAAATTTTCGAGTTTCTAGCCATTGGTTAAATTCTGCCTTTACTTCTTCAATAATATTTTCAGCTAAAGGAATGTGTTTTTTTCGTGCTTCTAATGTTTGATCGGTAATTTTAGATAAGTCATCTAAATGAACAAGCATCACTTGGTCCAGTTCTTCAACGTTCTCATTAACATTTTTGGGAATAGACAAATCTAGAATTAAAAGATTTTTTTTAGATTGAATAATTTGCTTATCAATGGTAGGGCGCTGAGCGCCGGTGGCTACAATTAAAATATCAGATTTGCTAATTTCTTCTTGTAAATTGGCATAGTCTTTAACAACTAAGTTAAATTTTCCGGCTATTTGTTCTGCTTTGTCCTTGGTTCTGTTAATTAAGGTTATATGCTCATTTTTGGTGTGTTTAACCAAATTTTCACAAGTATTTCTACCAATTTTCCCAGTTCCGAAGAGTAAAATGTTTTTATTGGTAACATCTTCAACTGTGTTGAGAATATATTGAACCGATGCAAAAGAAACTGATGTTGCCCCCGATGAGATTTCGGTCTCGTTTTTAATACGTTTGCTTGCTTGAATAACGGCATTTACCAACCGCTCGATAAAATGGTTAAGTAAATGGTGTTTTTTTGAAATTCGCGCACTAGCTTTTAGCTGACTAATAATTTCAAAATCTCCAAGAATTTGACTGTCCAACCCAGAGCCTACACGAAACATATGGGCTATAGCATCATTGTTTTTGTATATATATGCAACCTCTTGAAATTCCTCAACAGTGCCTTGGGCGTTATTGCAAAGTAATTGTATAAGTTGGTATGGATGTTGTGCAAAACCATAAATTTCGGTTCGGTTGCAGGTAGAGGTAACTACCAAACTTTCAATATCATTTTCCTTGGCTTGTTTTAACAGTGCCATTTTAGAGTCGTCATCCAAACTAAAACGACCTCGAATATCAGCATCGGCTTTTTTGTAACTCAAACCAATGGCATAAAAGTAATTATGACGTGAAATATTATACTTATGCATGCTTATACCTGAAAATGTCGAACAAAAATATAGGGATGGGTATAAAAAAAATAACGCTCTAAGAACTTTTAGTGTCGTTTAGGGTTTTTTAATATCTTTTTTATCAATTGAATTATAAATATCATATTTTTGCAGTGAAAACATTAGTTTAAGAACTATCTATTTAGAATCAATCTAAATAAATGCAATATGAATCATGTAGAATACACAAAAAAAAATGTCGCTAAAAGTTCTTTTGATGAAACAAAAGTAGATGAAGGATTTTTGGTTTTAACATATAAAAATGACGATAGCGAAACGCAAAGTATTGTTAAAGACATCAATAGCGATTATATCCAATTTCATTTTTGCATCAAAGGCTCTAGTAAATTCATTTTTAACGAAGGGCGTTACACATTAAATATTTTAGAAGAAAACTCACTATTGTTGTATAACCCACAACGCGATTTACCCATAAACTTACTTATTGAACCAAATTCTTGGATGGTTTCAATTTTAATTTCCATTAAAAAATTCCATGGGCTGTTTTCACAAGAAGCGGGTTACATTACTTTTTTAAGTGACGACAACAAGGATAAAAAATATTATAAAGACGGCATTATTTCTCCATCAATGGCCATAGTGCTCAATCAGCTTATTAATTACAATCTCAACCAATCCATTAAAAACCTTTACTTTAAGGGTAAAGCTTACGAGTTATTGAGTTTGTATTTTAATAGAAATGAAGATGCCAATATAGAGCAATGTCCATTTTTAGTTGATGAAACCAATGTTATTAAAATTAGAAAAGCAAAAGACATTATCATTTCCCGTTTGGCAGAACCGCCAACGTTGCACGAGTTGGCAGACGAAATAGGCTTGAACATTAAAAAATTAAAAGAAGGCTTTAAGCAGATTTATGGCGACTCGGTGTTTAGTTTTTTGTTTGATTATAAAATGGAAGTAGCTAGAAAACTATTAGAATCTGGGGACGATAATGTTAACGAGGTAGGCTTAAAAGTTGGTTATAGTACAGCTAGTCATTTTATTGCCGCTTTTAAAAAGAAATATGGTACTACTCCAAAAAAGTATGTTATGTCGTTGAATTAATTTTTTATATGAAATATTTAACACCTGAAATAGAAGCATTGTCAAAACAATTTGAAGCTACAAAATCGTTAGCACGACCAAACGTTTCTTGTGGAATTTTTCAAGATTGTGATTATAATGAAGAACGCCCTAAATTATACCACCAACAAAACTTAGAAAACAATAAAGACTAATTTTCATGAAAAATATCCTAATAGCACTCATTGTTTTAATTTCAAAGTTTTCTTTGGCATCAGATAAGGTATTAGTGTTCACTAAAACAGCTGGCTACAGGCATCAATCAATTGAAACAGGTGTTAAAACAATTAAAGAACTGGGTGTTGAAAATAATTTTGAAGTGACACATACAGAGAATGCAGAAGACTTTAGAATTGAAAATTTAAAGCAATACAGTTTGGTTATTTTTTTAAGTACAAGCGGAGATGTGTTAAATGAAGTTGAAGAAAAAGCTTTTGAGAACTATATAAAAAACGGAGGAAGCTATATGGGAATCCACGCTGCAGCTTATACAGAATATGATTGGGCTTGGTATGGAAAACTAGTTGGCGCTTATTTTTTAAGCCATCCTAAAAAGACATCAGCAATTATTAATCGAAAAATCAAAAAGCATCCAGCAACTAAACACTTGCCAAAAAAATGGAAGCGTTTTGATGAGTGGTACAATTATAAAGACATAAATAATGATATAAATGTTTTACTAACATTAGATGAATCTTCTTATAAAGGAGGAGAAAATAGTGATTTTCACCCCATTGCTTGGTATAAAGAATTTGACGGTGGACGAACATTTTACACTGGTTTAGGGCACACAGAAGAATCGTATTCAGAACAAGGATTTCGGAAACATTTATTAGGTGGTATTATGTATTGTTTAGATAGAAAATTGTAAAAATTGTAAATGAAAAAAGGTATATTATTAGTAAATCTGGGTTCTCCCGATAGCCCAGAACCAAAGGATGTTAAAAAATATTTAGGGGAGTTTTTAATGGATGAACGAGTAATTGATGTACCACTTTGGGCAAGAAATTTACTCGTTAAAGGTATCATTTTAAATACCCGACCAAAAGCTTCAGCGAAAGCGTACAAAAAAATATGGTGGGATGAAGGGTCTCCGTTAATTGTACTTTCTGAAAGACTTCAAAATAAAGTACAAAAACAAGTGCAATCCCCAGTGGCTTTGGCTATGCGATATGGAAGTATGACCATAAAAAAGGGACTTCAAGAATTAGTAGATAAAGGTGCGGAAGAAGTTTTATTGTTTCCATTATACCCACAATTTGCTATGGCTACTACTGAAACCATTACGGTTTTAGCTGAAGAGATTAGACAGGAACATTTTCCAAAACTAAAAATTGAATCGGTTCCTGCTTTTTATAACAACCCAGATTATATTGAAGTGCTTTCAAATTCTATAAAAAAGCACTTAAAAGGAAAAAATTACGAGCATTTGTTGTTCTCATATCATGGTGTTCCCGAGCGGCACATTCGTAAAAGTGATATTACCAAATCGCACTGTAAAATCGATGGCAGTTGTTGCTCAACACCCAGTAAAGCACATGAGTTTTGCTATAGGCATCAATGTAAGGAGGTTACCAGATTGGTTGGTGAGAAACTTCAGCTTGAAGAAGGAGCCTATTCAACCTCATTTCAATCACGACTAGGATTCGACCCATGGTTGCAACCTTATACCGATAGAACCATTGAACGTTTAGGGAAACAAGGCATTAAAAACATGGCCATTGTAACACCTGCATTTGTTAGCGATTGTCTAGAAACTCTAGAAGAAATAGCTATGGAAGGTGAAGAAATTTTCCATGAAGTTGATGGAAAAGAATTTACAACCGTCCCTTGTTTAAATGATGATGACGAATGGGTAGCGCTAATTTCTAAGTGGATAAACGAATGGGCAACTCCTGAAACCATGCTTGTATAATGGCTAAAGTTTCATCTCAAGACTTAGGAACGCAACCCATAAGTAAATTGCTTATTAAACAAGCTGTTCCAGCCTCAATCGGTATTTTGGTGATGTCGCTAAATATTTTAGTTGATACCATTTTTGTAGGTAATTGGATTGGTTCCACAGCTATTGCAGCCATTAATGTGGTGTTGCCAGTATCGTTTTTTATAGCAGCCTTGGGGATGAGTATAGGTATTGGTGGTTCGTCAATTATTTCAAGAGCTTTAGGTGCCGATAATAAAGATAAAGCCTTAAAAACCTTTGGAAACCAACTTACGCTTACCCTTTTGGTAACCGTAACTTTTGTGATTTTTGGGCTTTGGCTTGTAGATGGTATTATTCCAGCATTTGGTGGTAAAGGCGCTATTTTTGAACCCGCTAAAATTTACTATAAAATTGTGTTATATGGAGTGCCTTTTTTAGCGCTTTGTATGATGGGAAATACAGTAATTAGAGCAGAAGGGAAGCCTAAATTTGCTATGTATGCGATGATGATTCCATCAATTGGGAATTTAATTTTAGATTATGTTTTTATTAATCTCCTAGACCTAGGAATGGAAGGTGCCGCTTGGGCAACAACGGGGTCTTATCTTTTGTGTTTTGCATTTATTTTATGGTTTTTCCTTTCAAAAAATTCTGAATTAAAAATAGACATATCCCATTTTGGTTTAAACAAACCCATTATTTCAGAAATTAGTTCTTTAGGTTTTGTAACCCTTGCAAGACAAGCGGTAGTGAGTGTAACTTATCTTTTTATGAATAATATTTTATTCAATTTAGGAGGCGAAACCTCCGTAACGGCGTATGCTATTGTTGGTAGAATGCTCATGTTTGCACTATTTCCAGTTTATGGAATTACTCAAGGGTTCTTACCCATTGCTGGATTTAATTATGGCGCAAAAAAGCATTTACGCGTTAAGGAAACCATTTTTACAGCTATTAAATTTGCCGCAGGTTTAGCAACAGTAGTTTTCATTTTACTTATGGTATTCCCAGAAGCCATTACAAAATTATTTACCACAAATGCTGATGTAATAAAAGAAACGCCAACAGATATGCGTTGGGTTTTTGCTGCAACACCCATTATAGCTATTCAGCTTATTGGAGCGGCTTATTTTCAAGCTATTGGTAAAGCTGTCCCAGCACTTTTATTAACATTAACCCGTCAAGGTTTTATTTTTATACCATTAATATTGATACTTCCGAAGTTTTTTAATGAATTGGGAGTGTGGATATCGTTTCCTATTTCAGATGTTTTGGCAACTATCATAACAGCCTATTTTTTAAATAAGGAACTAAAACGTAATTTGGTTGTTACAAGTTAAGTATGGAATATTATGATTATATAAAGTCTTTTCATCTTATTTTTGTGGTCACTTGGTTTGCAGGGCTGTTCTATATTCCAAGGCTTTTTGTGTATCAAATTGAAGCATTTCACAAACCACCACCAGAAAAAGAAATTTTAGGCAAACAACTTAAACTTATGGCTAAGCGGTTATGGTATATTATTACATGGCCTTCGGCTATTTTGGCAACGGTTTTCGCTATTTGGTTAATTATTTTACAGCCTTATTGGTTGCAACAAACATGGATGCATGTAAAATTGGCTTTTGTGGTTTTACTCATTATTTATCATCTAAAAACGCATCAATACTACAAGCAACTACAAAATGATGTAGTTAAAAAAACCTCTAGTTTTATGCGTTTTTGGAACGAAGGCGCTACGTTCATTCTTTTTGCCGTAGTATTTTTGGTTATTTTAAAAAGTGCCATCAATTGGGTTTGGGGCATTATTGGTATTATAATTTTAGGCGTGCTCATTATGTTGGGCTTCAAAATTTATAAAAACATTAGGGATAAAAACCCTGAAGCTTAAATTATATCTTACCTCTATTGATTTTCTGATTTTTAATCAGGATAGTATCAAGAATTTGGATGTTACCCTCTCAGGCCAGGCTATGCATTTCAATCTTTTTTCGGATATCAAAAAAAGGATTTCCATTACTATCCTTAACACAATTCATCAATTTTATAAAATAGGCTTGTTTTTAAAACCAGCCTTAATTTTTTTGGTTCAATTATTGCTATATTTAGTCCATTGTAAAACTAGATGAAATTAAGAAACCTGTCTTTACGCACAAGAATTTTTATAGCTATGATACTTTTGGTATTATTAGCTTCAGTACTTATTTCGGCAGTTGCCATTTATCAATATAAAGAACAAAGTGAAGATTACCACACTGGACGTTTAGACAGAAAAGAAGAAAACATTAGAACACATATTTATAATGTTTTAAACGGAAGGCAAAATACATGGGAAGTTAAAACAGAGAACATTCAGCTAATTTTCAAGGAAGAAATATACAATATTGCCCACATACACAAGCTTCAAATAAACCTTTACGATTTAGAGGGTTCTTTGTTAATTTCCTCAAAACCTAATTTAAAACCAGATGTTGCATCTAGATGTATCGATGCTGAAATATTAAACGCCATGTCTTTTTCAATAGACCATAGGTTTGTTGATAAAAATGAAGAAAATGGCGAAATTTTTCTATCGTCCTATACCTATATAACAGACCAAAAATCTAAACCCCTGGCTATATTAAACCTACCATATTTAGAGAATGATGATTTTCTCTCCAAAGAGCTTAACGAGTTTTTAGAGCGATTAAGGTACGCTTTTATGTTAGTGTTGCTCATGGCTATTGTTATTGCATTTTTGCTATCAAAATACATTACAAAGTCACTAAAAGCAATTAGCGATAAAATTAATACCACTAGGCTTGAAAAGCGCAATGAAAAAATTGAGATCAATGATACCAGTGAAGAGATTTCTACCTTGGTAAACTCTTATAATAGCATGATTGACGAATTAGAAGAAAGTGCTATACAACTTGCCAAAAGTGAGCGAGAACAAGCTTGGAGGGAAATGGCAAAACAGGTGGCACATGAAATTAAAAATCCCTTAACGCCTATGCGTTTAACGGTTCAAAACTTTCAACGTAAATTCGACCCCAATGATGATAACATATACTCTAAGGTTGACGAGTACAGTAAAACGCTTGTTCAGCAAATAGACACCATGAGTTCTATTGCCTCGGCATTTTCAAACTTTGCAAAAATGCCGGCACAACAAAACGAAACGCTAAATGTTGTAAAAATTGTGAAGTTGGCTTTAGATATTTTTAATGAGGGATACATAGATTTCACAGCCGAAAAAGAAGAAATTATAGCAAAATTTGACCGAACCCAATTAATACGTGTAGTAACGAACTTAGTTAAAAATGGCATACAAGCTATACCTGCCAACAAAACTCCAAAAATCAACGTTAACGTTGAAACTACCGATAAAAATGTTGTGTTAACAGTTACCGATAATGGGTCTGGAATTTCAGAAGAGAATACAGATAAAGTATTTGACCCTAAGTTTACCACCAAAACCAGTGGCATGGGACTTGGGTTGGCGATGGTAAAAAATATTGTTGAGACGTATAAAGGGAGCATTACATTTATTTCAAAGAAAGGGGTTGGAACTACTTTTAAAGTGGTTTTTCCAAAGGCATTAAGTTAATTTTCAATTTAGTACTCCCAGTTTTTTTATAAATTTAAGGTATAATAAAACGCTTAAACCACCATTGATATGAAAATTGACAGACGAACATTCAACTCAAAAATAGCAGGTGGATTAGTGGGTGCAACTTTAATTCCAAATGCGGTTTTAGCATCTAATTTTAATCAAAAGGGGCACAACAAGTTAGGGGTTGCCCTTGTTGGTTTAGGGAGTTATAGCACGTGGCAACTGGCACCAGCACTACTAAAAACGAAACATTGTTATTTGGCAGGAATTGTTACTGGTACACGATCAAAAGCAAAGCAATGGATGGGAACCTACAACATCCCAAAAGAAAACGTTTATAACTACGAGGATTTTGATCAGATTGCCAATAACAATGCTATTGATATTGTTTATGTGGTTTTGCCAAATAGTATACACGCCGATTTTTGTATTCGAGCTGCAAAAGCAGGAAAACATGTAATATGTGAAAAACCAATGGCAGTTAGCGGGTATAAGCCATGGCTCGTTGCAGAATGCGATACTATTATTGAAGCTTGTAAAAAGCTGAAGTTAAGTTAAGTGTAGGACAATATCAACAGACTTTACAAATGGACGATTTTGCAAAACATATTTTAACAGGAAGTACCAACTATGCTCCGGGAGATATGGGCAAACGTGATATGATGATTATTGAAGCCATATATAAATCTATAAAAAAAGGAGGAAAAACCACCCCCTTTAAACTTAGAAGATATGGGAATTGTTAGAAGTTAATTTTGTAACCGCTTAGTTTTATAACTTTTAAAAACCTTAATAATGAGATATAATAACATCCTTTCAGAAGCAAAAAACGGCATTACAATCATAACTATCAATAGGCCAAATAAGCTTAATGCGCTTAACAAGGAAACCATTGAAGAGTTGCATGATGCTTTTGATGACGCTGATGATGACGAAAACACCAAGGTTATTATTGTAACAGGAAGTGGTGAAAAAGCTTTTGTGGCGGGGGCAGATATTAGTGAATTCGCTAATTTTTCTGTTAAAGAAGGTGCGAAATTGGCCGCTAAGGGTCAAGAAATATTATTCGATTTTGTTGAAAATTTATCTACCCCAGTTATTGCTGCTGTTAACGGGTTTGCCTTAGGTGGTGGATTGGAACTGGCTATGGCATGCCATTTTAGAGTGGCGAGCGATAATGCAAAACTTGGCTTGCCAGAGGTGTCTTTAGGAGTTATACCAGGTTATGGTGGTACGCAACGTTTACCGCAATTGGTTGGTAAGGGTCGCGCCATGGAAATGATTATGACTGCTGGTATGATTGACGCCAATAAAGCCTTAAGTTATGGGCTAGTAAACCATGTAACCAATCCAGATGAACTACTGCCTTTGTGTCAAAAGATAGCACAAAGAATTTCTAATAACTCTACTTTAGCAATTGGTGCAGCCATTAGGGCAATAAACGCAAATTTTGAAGATGGTGTTAACGGATTTGACATTGAAATAGAAGAATTTGGAGATTGTTTTGGTACTGAAGATTTTAAAGAAGGTACTAGCGCTTTTTTAGAAAAACGAAAAGCTAATTTTCCTGGGAGATAGTTTTTTAATTCAGCTATTAACAATACCAATTAATGAAAATTTTTACAAAGTAAAGGTAGGTTAAACCCGGTTTACCTTAACGTGCTAAAGAAGGTGAACAAGCCAATAAAAACAAAACACTTTACCTTCCAGTTTTTCCCAAAACCATTGTTAATAAAGTAGAAAGCCCCGATATAGGTATGATGTATTCCATGAATCCTTACCAAGGTTGCGAACATGGCTGTTATTTATTGTTATGCCAAAAACTCACATGAGTATTGGGGCTATAGTGCGGGGGTGGATTTTGAAGGCACTAACAGATGATGGTTTAATAAGTGTAAATATCTCTATAACATCATTGTCAGAAGATACTCGTCGTATTTTAGAACCCCGAACGGCAACCATTAAAAAGCGTTTGGAAACCGTTAAAATTCTTAGTGAAAACAACATTCCTATAATTATCATGATAGCCCCATTATTCCTTCCATCAATAGCCATGAAATTTTACCGTTAGCCAAAGCCGCTTCCGACCATGGAGCATTATCCATAGCACATAACATTGTAAGATTGAACGGCGCTATTGGTGAAATTTTTATGGATTGTATAAAAAAGACTATACCTGATAGAGCAAATAAAGTTTTACATCAAATTGAAAGCTGTCATGATGGTACTTTAAACGATTCGCGTTTTAAAACACGTATGCGAGGTAAAGGTAAAATTGCAGAACAAATTAATAATCTTATAAAATTGGCTAGACATAAGTATTTTAAAGACAAAGTAATGCCCAAATTAAATTGTAGTATACACGAACAATTTAAAGATGGTCAACTAAAACTATTTTAAATAAAAAAAAAGGGTTTTTAAAACCCTCTTTTATAAAAAATTAATGAGTTATTTACTAAATATTTTTTGTAAATATTCTCCCTTCAGTTTTAAAAACAAACTTGTATTTTCCTTTTCCTAAACCTTTTAGTTTATAAGCTTTTTGGATGTTTTTAGTATTCTCAATTTTTTCAGAATACATAAGCTCACTGCCAGCAGAAGTTGAGAAGTAAATGTCTACTTTTAGGGGCTCTTCATTTAAAGCTAGCTTAGTTAAGTAAACAATACCATTCTTTAATGTAGAGTAAGGCTTGTAAGTTACTTTTCCATTTTCTTTGTTGAAAACAACATTACTTGCTGTTACGGTAAAAGGAATCGTATTAACTTCTAAATCTTTGTCTAGTTCGAAAATATATTCACCATCTGGAAGGGATGTTAAATCAAATCCTTTAATATATACTCCAGCTTTCTCTATAAGTTCTTTATATAGAATAATACCATTATCATCTATAATAGATAATAAGTTTCCTTGCTTTACATTGTTTAAAGTAAGTAGTGTTCTTTTAGCATCTTTTTTAATTGTGCAAAAAGAAGGCTCATTTGCGAAACTTAACAAGGTAGTAAACATGGTTCCCATTAAGATTCCTTTTTTTAAATGTTTAATTACTGTTTTCATGATTTGGATTTTTTAACGTTCAACACCACAAAGATACCATAGCATAGCAGCTTTTAAAACATTGATATTGATGAATTTATATACTATTTTACCAATAATTTTAAAGCCAATTAAAATAGAATAGGAAGAGGTTAATTGAGTGCAGTTTTACAAAAGCTCATAAAAAAGAAATAAAATATAAAGTTGAAAATAGTGCAAAAAAAAGTGAGCCACCACAGCTCACTTTTACCAACTAAACTAAATAAGACATTAAACTAATTATTAATGAATTTTTTCACTCTGCTAAAGCTGAGAGTATATTTTCTTTTCAAATGTTAAGCCTAATAAATCTAAAAACACCACTACCCGATCATGTTTTTGATTTGTTTTAATTAGGCTACATATTGAAACTAATATTTAATAATATTTAACACCGCAAAAATACGTGAGAGATGCAGTTTATAAAACATCAATTTTGACTACTTTCTATGCTATTTTAACCGTTAAATTTATGTTAACAGCGTGTTAAGGCAAAACAACACTTAATTAGGGAAAAAATATATATATTCTATACGTTGTATGTATTAAATTTGTACTCAAATTGCTAACCCATGATGACAAAGAAACCTACATTAGAAAAAATAAGTCCTAGTTTTGGTAGCTCTTTACTGGTAAAGAAGCATACTGAAAAGGCAGATAAAAATAATGCCTTTTGGCATTTTCACCCAGAATTAGAGTTGGTTTACGTAAATAAAGGACAAGGTAAAACACACATTGGTAACCATTTGTCTTACTTCAATAACAGCCAGCTAATATTAATTGGAGCCAATTTGCCTCACAATGGTTTCGCCGATAGGCTGACAGCCAACGGAACGGAAACGACCGTACAATTTAAATCTGATTTTTTAGGAAATGATTTTATAGCTATTCCAGAGATGTCAAATGTTATGGCGCTTTTTGGTAGAGCAAAGAAAGGTATTAGGTTTGGAATTGAAACCAAAAGAAAAATAGGGCCCAAAATTGAAAAACTTCTTGAAAGAGATGGTTTAAAGCGTGTTTTAAAATTTCTAGAGATATTAGATTATTTGGCAATTACAGATGATTATACCGTTTTAAATGCTGATGGAATAGCTCTTGAAACCAATCCTCAAGACAGTGATAAAATCAACACAATCTATAAATATGTTAACGCTAACTTTCAAAAACATATTACCTTAGATGAAATTGCCGATAAAGTAAGTATGACGGTACCTGCCTTTTGCAGATACTTTAAAAAAACCACAGGTAAAACATTTACCCAATTAGTTAACGAATATAGGGTGGTGCATGCTACAAAGCTCTTAAATGAAAGCCGAAAAAGCATTGCTGATATTTGTTTTGAATGTGGGTTTAATAACTTTTCACATTTTTACAAGCAGTTCAATGAAATAACTGGGAAAAGCGCATCGAACTATAGAAAAGAAATAAAACATATTATTCAATAGAACAAGTATGGAAGAAAGTAAAATTGACAAAACTATTGCTTACTATAATATTAAAGTTGATGGGATAGTCAATTTTATAAATTCAAATACCACCCTAAGTATGGAGCAAATAATACAAAGCGGGGAAGAGTTAACGGTATTAGAATATAAACTAACTGCTCTTGAAGTTGCAAAAGAAAATTAAAAAATAACCCTTAGCTTAAATTAAGATAAGGGTTATTAATTTTAAGTACTTATAGATTACTTTATTTTAAAAAAATCAATAAAATACCAGTTATAATTGGCAATATCAACAACAAGAATAATACATATAGTGTAAAACCCAATGTTGTTGTTTGATTGTTTTTAACATCATTTTTCATGGTTAAACAATTTTAACATTTGTTACAACAAAATAAAGGGAATATTCAATTAGCAAAAACAACTATTTTGTCCAATATATGTGTTATTTTTTGCCATCCCATTCAGCATAAAACTGCTTTAAATACTGTTCCATAAAGACATGCCTGTTCAATGCGATTTGTTTTCCAGCTGTGGTGTTCATCCTTTCCTTTAATAGCAATAATTTTTCATGAAAATGATTAATGGTTGGAGCAGTAGAATTTTTGTATTCAGCTTTACTCATGTTGAGGTTGGGTAAAACTTCAGGGTTGTAAAGTTGCCTATTTTTAAATCCACCATAGTTAAAACAGCGTGCAATACCAATAGCTCCAATAGCGTCTAATCGGTCAGCGTCTTGAACCACATCTAACTCTTTTGATGTAAAACTTGAATCTTCATTCAACGAATTTTTAAATGAAATATTTTTAATAATATTTATAACATGTTCAATAACTACTGAATCTACATTATGTTTAAATAAAAAATTCCTTGCTATTTTAGGACCAATGGATTCATCACCATCATTGAATTTACTATCAGCAATATCATGAAGTAATGCCCCTAAAGAAATAACAAAAACATCTACATTTTCGTTTTTTGAGATGAGTAGAGCGTTTTTATAAACACGTTCTGTGTGAAACCAATCATGGCCACCTTCAGCATTTTTGAGAGTTTCTTTTACAAAATGCTTTGTTGTTTCAATAAGTTGTTCATTAGTCATTTTTAATTGCTGATGTTATGCTTAACTCAATATTGGCAATAAGCTTATTATGGTCATTAAAATCTCTTAATATTAAGGGTTTGTGTACCTCAAATTTTATATGGGCACCCAGCCCCATTGGAAATTTGCCATATTTTAATGTGTTCCAAGAATTATTGATTGTTATGGGAACAATAATCGCTGAAGGTATGTTTTCGAACAATGTTAAAAGACCTTTCTTTTGAAAAGATCTAGGAGAACCAGTTTTACTTCTTGTCCCCTCAGGAAAAATAACGGCTGCTCGTTTTGTTGTTTCTATATGTTTTGAAAAATTTTCAATGGCCTCAACCGCCTGTTTAGTTTTTTTTCTATCTATTAAAACTGAACCGCCATGGCGTAAATTATACGAAACACTGGGTATACCTTTGCCCAATTCAATTTTACTGATAAATTTGGGGTGGTATTTTCGCATGTACCAAATAATTGGGGGAATATCATACATGCTTTGATGGTTGGCAACTATAATTATGGGTTGGTTGTCATCAATTTTATAAGGATTTGTAAAAGAAAAGCGGGTGCCCAAAATATTTAAAAAGCGCATGATAAAAAACTGCAACCAATCTACACTTATTTTGTGCGCTTTATATCCTAAGACATTAAAACAAAACCACTGAACGGGATGAAAAACAACCAATGTCAATCCAAAACAGATAAAGTATAAAATTGTTAAAGGGTATGCTAAAAGTTTTGCCATGTGGCAAAAGTAAATAAAACTTAGTTTTAATAAACGGCTACACAAGTGTTATTTTCACAGGTAACATCAGATGGTGGGGTTCCCATAGCACAATCTGAAACAATACCGTATTTTCCATTAAATTCTGCCTCTTTTTGATTGTAATTAGCCACCATTGCTTCTAATGTATCAGTGTCAATAGAAATAGAATAAACGAGATAGCTCCACGGGCCACCACAAGGTTTGCTGCCAAAGGCAATGAATTTGCATTCAGTAGATTCATTGCAAACCGAAGTGTTAGCTAAGGCTTCTATATCTTGCTTTAGAGATAAAAGGGCCTGTTTGTCTTCATCCTGTGTCATTACACCGTCGTCATCACATTGTGTGGATAATAGAGTAAAGCTAAGAATAAATAAGGCAAAAATTGATATTCTTCTTTTCATAACAATTTTTTTTAATCTAGATGAAAAATACAATAAAAGATTGCGTACAAAAATAAAAAACCACGATTTAAAGTCGTGGTTTTTTATTATATAATAAGATATTGATTCTTAACAAAACTCGTTGTAAGCATCAACCAAGTTTTCAGCAATCAATTCTGCTGGACGACCTTCAATATGATGACGCTCAAGCATGTGCACCAATTCGCCATCTTTAAATAACGCCATACTTGGTGAACTTGGTGGGAATGGTATCATATAACCACGAGCAGCGTCAACCGCTTCTTTATCAACACCTGCAAAAACTGTAACGATATGGTCTGGTTTTTTAGTATTTTGTAAACTCATTCTAGCTCCCGGACGTGCATTGGCTGCAGCACAACCACAAACCGAATTTACTACAACAAGTGTAGTGCCTTCTTTAGCCAAAGCAGCATCAACCGCCTCAGGCGTATGTAATTCTTCAAAACCAACATTGGTTAAATCTTCACGCATTGGTTTTACTAATTCTGCTGGATACATATTTTTAAATTTTAATAATTAACAATTTTTATGACTGCAAAGATACCAATTGTGTAACAAAAACAGTATGCAATCAACTAACAAATATTATATTTGACGATAAACAAAATTTATACTTACATGAGTTTTTCAAAATGGATAGGAGGTGCTTTGGGTTGGTCGTTTGGTGGACCAATTGGCGCCATAATAGGGTTAGCTTTAGGGAGTTTGGTTGATAATATGTTTGATGAAAAAAATAGCCCGTATTTAGGGCAAGGTCAATCTCAAAACAGAAGAGGAACTACTTACAGAACCCAACAACAACGCCCTCAAACCCAATCAGGTGATTTTGAAGTGAGTTTACTCATATTAGCCTCAATTGTTATAAAAGCAGATGGTGTACAGGACCAACGCGAATTGGATTTTGTGCGCCAACAATTTGTAAACATGTATGGTAAAGAGCGCGCAAACCATGCATTTAATCTGTTTAAAAATATTAGCAATCAAAAAAATATTTCTACCAGACAGGTGTGCTTACAGATTAAGCAAATGATGGATCATCCATCGCGTTTGCAATTAATGCACTTCTTGTTTGGAATAGCTAAAGCCGATGGAACGGTTACAGATGATGAAGAACGACAAATATATACCATGGCTGGTTATTTGGGGATTAGTTCTCGGGATTACGAAAGCATAAAAGCCATGTTTTACAGTAGTAGTGATAATGCTTATAAAATATTAGAAATTGATAAAAACGCATCAGTTGATGAAATTAAACAAGCTTACCGCAAAATGGCAAAAAAATACCACCCAGATAAGGTATGCCATTTAGGAAAAGAGCATCAAGAAGGCGCTGAAGAAAAATTTAGGCAAGTACAGGGAGCTTATGAGCAGTTGCAAAAGGAGCGGGGGTTTTAGCTAGTAACTTTATAATTCAAATCAATAAACTCAATAGCTTCTTGTTGCGTTAAAACAGCAAACTTTTTATATCTATCATGAACATCTACAATTTCATCAAAAGCTTTTTTGACAAGTGGTTTGTTTTCCCAAGTATTAAGATGGTCTACAACGTTTTTTAAACATCCATTCTTATAACCTATTTGGTCTAAAACATGAATTAAGGTATCCGAAACACGTTTTGTTTCATCAAATTCAAGTTCTTTAAGTAATGGTAAAATATCTTGCGAACCTAATAACTGGTATTGCTGCATTTACGGCAACTATAGCCATCTTTCCACTTGATCTCCCCCAAGTATTCCTTACAATCTAGGTCTGTTTTGAAGCGTTCAGCAAAATCTAGAAGGTTTTGACCTTTAAAAATATTCATAAAAACATTAGTTTTGTTGACATACAAGTTATGAATTTATCTACCGATCTCTAAATATTAATTCTTTTAGTAATGAAAAATATCTTCGATTTAAATGAAACAAACGCTATTATTGAAAGAATTAATAAATTAGATGCTTATGCAAAACCTCTTTGGGGCAAAATGAGTGTTGACCAAATGTTGGCGCATTGCAATGTAACCTATGAAATGATTTATGATACTAAATACCCAAAACCAAATGCCTTTAAAATATGGATATTAAAATCCATTGTAAAACCTTATGTGGTAAGTGATAAGCCTTGTAGAAAAAATAGTAGAACCGCGCCTTAATTTGTTATTGCAGATTCAAAAAATTTTGTTGAGTAAAAAGCAAGATTAATAGATTATTTAAAGAAAACCTAAAATTTTGGTGAATCCTATTTTGAAAATAAACCATCCCATTCTTTTGGAAAATTAACTGCAAAAGAGTGAAATAATCTATTTTACAAACATCTAGACCATCATTTACGCCTGTTTGGGGTTTAATTAATTGTTATTCAAAAACAATAGTTGATTTATCTTTACTCACATCCAGTCTAATGATTCTCCCCAAAATCATAGCTCTATTATCCTTTTCATGGCCAGCAGGCATATTAAAGGCAATCGGGAAATCATAATCAGCTAAGGCATCTAAAATAAGTTGTTCAATGGATGTTCCCCAAAGGGTTGTGTTTTTTCGTAGTTTGGTCATATCACCTACAATAACACCTTTACAATTATCAAAATAACCTCCGCGTTTAAGACTTTGCAGTATGCGGTCAATATGATATTTGTATTCACCAATTTCTTCAATAAACAATATTTTTCCAGATACATCAATACTAGTTTTAGAACCTAACATGGTGTGTAATATGGTCAAATTACCGCCAACCAATTCCCCTATTGTACTTCCTGTTCTATTATATTCTGAACCTTTTATAGTGTAGCTTAAATTATTGCCAAAAATGGCATCTTTAAAGGTTGAAACGGATTCTTCAATTTCGGTTAAATCATCTTGCAAACTTGTACACATCATAGCGTGAATACTTTCCACACCTTCAATGTGTATTTGGTTATGCAGTGCTGTTATATCTGAATATCCAATAATCCATTTTGGATTTTGTTTAAATTTAGTCCAATTCAATTTATCTAAAATCCTCACAGTTCCGTAGCCCCCTCGAGCACACCAAATAGCTCTAATTTTGGGGTCGTCCATTGCTTTTTGTAAGTCTTCACAACGTTCATCATCGGTTCCCGCAAAGTGATTCGCTTGGTTAAATACATGTTTCCCAACAACAGTATGTAATCCCCAACTTTTAAGCAAATCTTTTGCTTGATCAACTTCTTTAGTACGGTTTTTTAAAATTCCTGAAGGCGCAACAATAGCAACCGTATCGCCGTTTTTTAAGTAAGGAGGTTTTTGTAACGTCATGCTATGAATTTCAGAGTTTGAATTTTGTGCTAAAACGGTTTTTGTTCCATAGAAAAAAACAACACAAAAAAAACTTAATGTAAGTAGGTGTTTCCACATAATGTAAATGTACATTTTTTTTCTAAATAGCTATCAAAATGTGTACTTTTACGACTTAATTTTAGATTGATGAACAAACCAAAACGATATACCATTACCACTGCTTTACCTTACACCAATGGCCCCATTCACATAGGGCATTTGGCAGGGGTTTATGTGCCAGCCGATATTTATGCACGTTATTTACGATTAACGGGAAACGACGTAGTACTTATAGGTGGGAGTGATGAGCATGGGGTTCCTATAACCATAAAGGCAAAGAATGAAGGTGTGTCTCCGCAAGATGTAGTTGATAAATACCACGCCATTATTAAAAAATCGTTTGAGGATTTTGGAATTTCTTTTGATAATTATTCGCGCACATCGGCACCAATTCACCATGAAACCGCATCAAATTTTTTCAAAACCTTAAACGAAAAAGGTGAGTTTATTGAAGAAACTACCGAACAATTGTATGATGAAGAAGCAAACCAGTTTTTAGCTGATAGATTTGTAACGGGAACATGCCCAAAATGTGGTAATGAAGAGGCTTATGGTGATCAATGTGAAAAATGCGGGAGCAGCCTCAATGCAACAGATTTAATTAATCCAAAATCGGCTTTAACAGGAAACGTACCTACTTTAAAACAAACAAAGCATTGGTTCTTGCCCTTAGATAAATATGAATCATTATTAAGGGAATGGATTTTAGAAGGTCATAAAAAAGATTGGAAACCTAATGTTTACGGACAAGTAAAATCGTGGATTGATGATGGATTACGCCCACGCGCAGTAACACGCGATTTAGATTGGGGTATTCCTGTTCCAGCAGAAGGCGGCGAGGGCAAAGTATTGTACGTTTGGTTTGATGCCCCTATTGGATACATTTCATCAACCAAGGAATGGGCGCAAAGAGAAGGTAAAGATTGGGAACCTTATTGGAAAAGTAATGATACCAAGTTGGTACATTTTATAGGCAAGGACAATATCGTTTTCCATTGTATAATTTTTCCAGCCATGTTAACAGCAGAAGGAAGCTATATTTTACCCGATAATGTGCCTGCAAACGAGTTTTTAAATTTAGAAGGGAATAAATTATCCACTTCAAAAAATTGGGCGGTTTGGTTGCCAGATTATTTAGAGGAATTTCCAAATCAACAAGATGTGTTGCGTTATGTGTTAACAGCAAACGCTCCAGAGACTAAGGATAACGATTTTACTTGGAAAGATTTTCAGGCAAGAAACAACAATGAGTTGGTGGCTATTTTCGGGAATTTTATCAACCGTGTAGTGGTATTGACCAACAAGTATTATGAAGGCATTGTCCCAGAACCTTCTGAATTTCAAGAGGTAGATGAAGAAACTTTAGCGGCTGTAAAAGCATATCCAAATGTTATTGCAAGTTCCATTGAGCGATACCGTTTTAGGGAAGCAGGGCAGGAACTCATGAATTTAGCACGCTTGGGCAATAAATATTTAGCCGACGCTGAACCTTGGAAAGTGATTAAAGAAGATGAGGCACGAACCAAAACCATTATGTTTGTAGCGTTACAAATAGCAAGTGCTCTAGCGACTTTAAGCGAGCCCTTTTTGCCATTTACTTCAGAAAAGCTGAAAAATATCCTTTGCCATTCCGCACTTGACTCGGAATCTTCTTGGAACGAAATCACTACAAAACAAGTGTTACTTCCGGTAGGTCATCAAATAGGGAAAGCAGAATTGTTATTCAGTAAAATAGAAGATGAAACCATTCAATTTCAACTTGATAAATTGGATGCTAGTAAAAAGGCTAATGAAATTGCTAATAAAGTAGTAGAACCCCAAAAAGAAACCATTTCTTTTGATGATTTTACGAAATTAGATATTCGAGTAGGAACTATTTTGGAAGCTGAAAAAATGCCAAAAGCAAAAAAACTGTTGGTTTTAAAAGTTGATACAGGGATTGATATACGCACCATTGTTTCTGGCATTGCCGAAAGTTTTATACCCGAAGAAGTAGTTGGTAAAAAAGTAACCGTTTTAGTGAATTTAGCTCCAAGAGCATTACGTGGTGTTGAAAGCCAAGGCATGATTTTAATGACCGAAACCCCTGAAGGTAAATTGGTTTTTGTAAATCCGGATGATGAAAAAGTGGGCAATGGGTTGCAGATAAGCTAAATTGATAATACATAATCATAAAAAAAGCACCTTAACTCAAGGTGCTTTTTTGTTAATTCCTTTTTAAATGTTCCCTTTGAGATTAATCATTTATAAGCTACTTAATTATTTGATTAATAGATTTTTATAATCTACCATAAAAAATTCTGTGAAGCATTAACCTAAAAAAGGAATCATCTACACCTACGGGTAAATTCGTATATATATAAGTTATTAATTAAAACATTTAATATGAAACGAATACTCCTATTACTTCTCACAATTAGTATAATGTCTTGCGGTTCGTCAAAAACAGTAAGAGATTCCAAAAAAGTTATTAAAGGAAGGTTGGGTGTTAAATTCAATTACTTATAGTCAACCTGGAACTTACAATGTAACATTGCTCAACGATGTATCAAAAACCTGTTTTGAAGGTAGTTCATGGCAGTTTGTTCCTAATAATACAAGAACTTATACGATCAACAATACTAACTGTTCAACTGGAGAACGCTATTTTGTGTTTACCATTCAAGAGGTTGATGAAACATCAGGACTTTATGATTTTTTATTGAAACCAACAGATGAAAAATACAATTCAGAAACCAATCAAGACCTTAGGTTAAGCTTAACCGCATTATCTGAAACCATAATGCAATGGGAACAAACACTTATGGTAAATGGAAAACCATTTACTATTTCTATGAATTTTACTAAAATATAAACCATGAGATATACAGTGTCGCAACAAACACTTAATAAACTTTTAGGCGTTTTTAAAGAATCTCCAGATACCAATATTTTGGTTGTTAGTCATGCCGACAGCCAATAGTCTGAAGATTATAACATGACACTATCTAAAAACAGAGCTTATGCAGTAACCAATTATTTATCTCAAAACGGCATATCTATCGGAAGGTTAACAACCAATTGGTTTAGAGAAACCCAACCAATGCATGATAACGCTACTGCCGAAGGACGAGCAAAAAACCGTCGTGTAAACGTGGCAATTTTGCCAAACGAAAAAATGATAAAAGAAGCAAAGCAAGAAGCAGGACAATAAGTCCACTATATTTGATTGATGATTTGAAAAGCCGTTCTATTTAGGAGTAACTTTTCATTTTAGTCCATAAAAAAAGCGAACCAAAATGGGTTCGCTTTTTTTATATACAAACAACATAAATTATTTATTCATATTTTTTATTTCGTAAATAAAAGTATCTAAATCTGCCCCATTACTTACTATGGTTAAAGCCTTATCAACAATATATTTCACGTTAACAGCATGAAATCCTAAACCAACCCCAATTTTGTTTAAAAGACGGTGTTCTGGATCACCTTTAATTTGATCTACATGTACCATACGAACCAAATCGTACAAACGCTCTAAACGCTTGTCATACTCAATAGGCGGATTTATAGGGTGCGTTTTGTAATCTTTCAAAATTAAGGCATAATCATCTTCACTAATCTCTAAATTACGAGCTAATCTATCTAAAAAAGCTTTTTCTTCATCAGTAATAATACCATCATCCATGGCAACACGAACAATAGCGGCAAAATGATCTTCATTACGCTTTTTAAATCCACTATCAAACAAATCTGAAAACGACATATTCTATAATATTTTAATGCTACAAACGTACATATTTTTTTTAATAAACTAAACCTAAAAATTACTTTTTTGGGCGTTACCATGCTTAAGCATGGTCGGGCTTTTTGTTTCAATCTTTTGCACAAGCAAAAGGATTTTCACTACAATCCCTAACGCAAAATTTTTAAAAAATCAATCATATAAAAAACATTTATGAATTTATAGTATAACAACATGCAAATAGTATCTTTGCATTCGTAAAAACCCAATAATTAGGTGCGTAAAATTACCCTCCCACAAACCTATGCACAGACTTTGCAAACGCAAAATCTGCAAATAACTATTGCCAAAACCCAGAGTAAAACACATTTAAAAGGTCTCGTTGGCTCTTCGTTTTCTTTTATAATATCAAGTATTTTTAAAACTTCCGAAAAGCCATTTTTAATTGTTTTTAACGACAAAGAAGAGGCAGCGCACTACCTAAACGATTTAGAGCAATTATGTGGTGAAAAAGATGTTTTATTTTACCCAGGCAGTTACCGCAGGCCTTACGAAATTGAAGAAACCGATAATGCCAATGTGCTATTGCGTGCCGAGGTTTTAAACCGTATCAATTCACAAAAAAAACCAGCCATTATAGTTACCTACCCCGATGCGCTTTTTGAGCAGGTTGTTACCAGAAAAGAGCTGGAGCGCAACACCTTAAAAATTTCTGTAAGCGATAGTTTGTCCATCGATTTCGTAAATGAGGTGTTGTTTGAATATCAATTTAAACGTGTTGATTTTGTTACCGAACCAGGAGAGTTTTCAGTGCGCGGGGGTATTGTAGATGTGTTTTCGTTTTCAAACGATGAGCCTTACCGTATTGAGTTTTTTGGCGATGAGGTTGAAAGCATAAGGACTTTTGATGTGGAGACACAATTATCAATCGAGCAAACAAAAAAAATCAATATTATTCCCAATGTTGCCAATAAATTATTGCAAGAAAGTAGGCAGAGTTTTTTTAAATACATTGCTCAAAAAACGGTGGTTTGCATCAAAAATGGCAATTTATTGTTTTCAAGAATTGATGATTTTTACAATAAAGCAGAGGAAGCTTTTAAAACATTGTCATCAGACATTAAACACGCCAAACCAGAGGAATTATTTTGTGATTCAACATTGCTAAAAAAACAATTACTCGATTTTTCAATTGTAGAATTTGGAAGTTCTGCGGTTATGTTGAATACAGTCGACACATCATATAATATAGTGTTTAATACGGTTCCTCAGCCTTCATTTAATAAACAATTCAACCTGTTAATTGAAGATTTAAACACCAATTACAATAACGGATACACAAATTATATTGCCTGTGTGAGCGAACAACAGGCCAAACGGTTCCATGATATTTTTGATGATTCACATCTGGAGGTAGCGCCATATAATACGGTTATTTTATCCTTGCATCAAGGGTTTATTGACCATGATAATAAAATTGTGTGTTATACCGACCATCAAATTTTTGAGCGCTATCATAAATTTCAACTAAAAAATGGCTATGCTAAAAAGCAAGCGCTTACTTTAAAAGAACTTACCAACCTCTCAATAGGTGATTATGTAACCCATATCGACCATGGTATTGGGCGTTTTGGAGGCTTACAAAAAATTGATGTTGAAGGTAAAAAACAAGAAGCCATTAAATTGGTTTATGGTGAGCGCGATGTATTATATTTAAGCATTCACTCGTTACATAAAATAACCAAGTTTAATGGTAAAGATGGCAAACCGCCTAAAATTTATAAGCTTGGTAGCAATGCGTGGAAAACATTAAAAGAAAAAACAAAATCTAGGGTTAAGCACGTTGCTTTTAACTTAATTAAGCTCTACGCAAAACGCAAAACCGAAAAAGGTTATCAGTACAACCCTGATAGCTATATGCAACATGAGCTGGAAGCTTCTTTTATTTATGAAGATACGCCAGACCAAAGTACTGCTACTGCAGATATTAAAGCCGATATGGAAAGCGAACGCCCCATGGATAGGTTGGTGTGTGGCGATGTGGGTTTTGGTAAAACCGAGGTGGCTATACGTGCAGCCTTCAAAGCGGTTGATAATGGCAAGCAGGTAGCGGTTTTGGTGCCAACTACTATTTTGGCGTATCAACATTCCAGAACCTTTAAAGAGCGATTAAAGGATTTTCCAGTGGTGGTTGATTATTTAAACCGGTTTAGAACTGCTAAGGAGAAACGCGAAACCCTTGAAGGCTTGGAACAGGGAAAGGTTGATATTATAATCGGCACACACCAATTGGTGAATAAAAATGTCAAGTTTAAAGATTTAGGTTTACTTATTGTTGATGAAGAGCAAAAATTTGGCGTCGCCGTAAAAGAGAAATTAAAGACTTTAAAAGACAACGTAGATGTGTTAACTTTAACCGCCACACCCATACCACGAACGCTACAGTTTAGTTTAATGGCGGCAAGAGATTTATCGGTTATTACCACGCCCCCGCCAAATCGTTACCCCATTGAAAGTCATGTAATTCGCTTTAATGAAGAAACCATTAGAGACGCCATTAGTTATGAAATTGAACGTAGCGGGCAAATATTTTTCATCCATAATCGCATAGAAAACATCAAAGAAGTTGCTGGCATGATTCAACGTTTGGTGCCCGATGCTAAAGTTGGTGTAGGTCACGGGCAAATGGAAGGTAAAAAATTAGAGCAATTAATGCTGCAATTTATGGATGGAGCTTTTGACGTTTTGGTTAGTACAACTATTGTTGAAAGTGGATTGGATGTCCCAAACGCCAATACTATTTTTATAAACAATGCCAATAATTTTGGGTTGAGCGATTTACACCAAATGAGAGGCCGTGTTGGTAGAAGCAATAAAAAAGCATTTTGTTATTTTATTACTCCAGAATATAGTGCAATGACTGATGACGCCCGAAAGCGAATCACGGCTTTAGAACAATTTACTGAGTTAGGGAGTGGTTTCAATATTGCTATGAAAGATTTGGAAATTCGTGGTGCTGGCGATTTATTGGGTGGTGAGCAAAGTGGTTTTATTAATGAAATAGGTTTTGATACCTATCAGAAAATATTAAATGAAGCTATAGATGAACTCAAAGAAAATGAATTTAAGGATCTGTATAATGAAGATGAAACCAATAAAGTGTACGTAAAAGATGTTACCATTGATACCGACTTTGAATTACTTTTTCCCGATAGTTACATTAATAGTATCACAGAGCGTTTAAACCTATACACACAATTAAACAGTTTAAAATCAGAAGACGAATTACACACTTTTGAAAAAGATTTGATAGACCGTTTTGGGGAGTTGCCAAAAGAAGTTATAGATTTGCTAAATAGTGTAAAAATAAAATGGTTGGCCATAAAAATTGGGTTTGAAAAAATTATTATGAAACAAGGTAAGCTAATAGGTTATTTTATTAATGACCAACATAGTAGTTTTTATCAAAGCCCTAATTTCACCAAAGTATTACAGTTTGTTCAAACCCATTCGGCAGATTGCAAAATGAAAGAAAAACAAACCCGAAATGGGCTGCGATTAATGTTAACTTTCAATAATATAAAATCCGTAAAACTAGCATTAAATACACTACAACCTATTGTGGCTTAATTATTGTTTTAAACAACAAGACCAGTATAAAAAAGAATCTAAATAAATGAAACGCTTACTTTTACTCTCACTTTTATTACCAAGCTTTCTTTTAGCCCAACATACCATTAAAGGAGTGTTTTCTCCTCCAGAAGATTATAATGCCGCTATACTTTACAAAGTCACCCCAACCATATCCAAATATATCACCAGTTTTGAAATAAGAAAAGACGGGAGCTTTGAATTTAAACTCGATTCAACTGCTACCAAAGGCATGTATAGATTAGTGTATGCTATCCCTCAGGAAGATTATAATTTTGATATTATTTACAACGGAAAAGAAGATATCGAACTCATGTTCAATTCTGAAACTGGCGTAAAATTTAAAAAGTCTGTTGAAAATAAATTATTGGAATCATATACAAATAGCATGTCCATGGTTACTCAAAGTATAGGTAATTATTATAGTCAGCAAAGCAAAGATACCATAGCTTTAAAAGCTATTTTTAAAACCCAAAAAGAAAATCAAGAAAATTTTGAAAAAGCGGCAAAAGAGAATTTAGCACTTCAGTTTATTAAAGCCAATAAACCCTACATACCTAAAAATGCGGAAGATGTAAAAACCTATGTAAGCAATTTAAAAAAACACTATTTTGATTACGTAGATTTTACGAATAACACGTTACAAAGCTCCAATTTTCTGGAAGAAAAAATACTTAACTACATCTTTGGAATGACTGATGAAACAAAAGATGAGATAACCAATTACAAAAACAATATTGATGTGGTGTGGGGTAAAATGAAAGTCGTCTCACTAAAAGTTAAGCGTATCATGTTGTTTGATTTGTGGCAACAAATGGTAGATTTAGGCAATGAAGCAATTGCCAATTATATAGCCGAAAACTATTTGATGGATATAGCTGTAGCATTAAACGATCAAGAGCTTCTACATTCGCTAATTGTATATAAAGACACTTCTATTGGTAATGAAGCCCCAGATTTTTCTATTGAAATAAAAAAAGACAACACCATTGTTACTAAAAAATTAAGCGAGCTTAATTTAGCTGAAAATTACATTATTGTGTTTTGGAGCACTACATGTTCGCATTGTCTAGACGAAATACCGCAATTGCATGCTTTTATAAAAACACAAAAAAAAGGATTGGTAAAGGTAATAGCAATTGGATTAGAAGATCAACCCCAAGGATGGAATGCTTTAAAATCTAAATATCCAGAGTTTATTCATGTTTACGGAAAAGGTAAATGGGACAATGAAATAGGAAACAGTTATGGGGTAACGGCTACACCAACGCATTTTGTTTTAAACAAAAAAAAACAAATTATTGCAAAACCAGAACACATAAAAGCTTTAAAAGCATTTTTTGTGGAAGAGCAATAATAAGTTCAAAAATGATAAAAAGCATTTTCTAAATGCTCAATGTTATAGCCCTTGCCTTCTTTCACAATGGCAATAATATCAAAACGAACTTCAACATCTAGCACGTTTACCGTTACATACTCATCAACAGCTTTCACGAGTCGTTGAATTTGTTTTGGTTTTACAAAATCTTGTGGATTTCCAAAATCGGTACTCGAGCGGGTTTTCACTTCAATAATGGCAAGCATATCTTTTTGTTTCGCCATAATATCAACTTCTGCTTTATCAAATCGGTAATTACGTTCAATGATAGTATAACCTTTTTCAATAAGAAAATCGACGGCTAGTTGTTCGCCTTTTTTACCGAGTTCGTTGTGTTGCGCCATGTAGCTAAGTTAAAAATATATTTTGTCATTCCGCATTTGATACGAAATCTACCATTTTAAAATTTAATTCAATAAAAATATTTTTAGACTAATCTAAAAATATTTTTATACATAAGTAAATTTTTATACCTTTGTCTTATATTATTTAAGGCATGACCACTTTATCAGAAGAAAATTATTTAAAAGCCATTTACCACTTAGGCAAGCAAGGTACTGTTGCTGTAAGCACCAATGCCATTGCTGAAAAGGTGGATTCTAAAGCGTCTTCAGTAACCGATATGGTAAAAAAATTGGCCGATAAAAATTTAGCTAATTATGTTAAATATCAAGGTGTAAGTTTAACTGAAAAAGGAAGAATAGCAGCGGCTTTGGTTATTAGAAAACACCGCCTTTGGGAAGTCTTTTTAGTAGAAAAACTCAATTTTTCTTGGGATGAGGTTCATGATATAGCAGAACAGTTGGAGCATGTAAAGTCGTTAAAACTGGTAAACGAATTAGATGCCTTTTTAGAATACCCAACACACGACCCTCACGGCGATCCCATTCCTGATAAAGATGGGAATTATGCGGCAATAAAAAGTGTCAATATTTTTGAGATTGATGCTGGTAAAGAAGGTGTTTTAGCTTTTGTAAAAGATTCTACCGATGCTTTTTTAAAGTATTTAAATAAAAACAAATTAGCCTTGGGAGACACTATTAAAGTTTTGGAGTATGAACCTTTTGATAATTCGCTAACCATAAAAACCAAATCGCAAACCATGGTCATTTCAAAAGAAGTAGCGCAAAATTTATACTTAAGTCTGTAACATGAATACTTACAATCCCATATCAGCTCTCATTATATTTTTTCTTATTGTGGCGTTATTGTTTGTTTTGTTCAGACCCACAAAGGGTTGGTTTTGGATACTTAAAAGAAATTTTAAGAATAACGAAAAAACTATTATAGAAGACATTTTAAAGCAACTCTATCACTTTGAAAATTCTGGTAATAAAGCAGATATGAAAACGCTTGTTCAAGTACTCGATTATAAGAATACCAGAATTGTTGAAGCCATAAAAAAAATGACGATTAATGATTTGATTTATTTTGAGTCGGATATTTTAAAACTTACTGAAGCGGGTCGAGATTATGCGTTGCGGATTGTGCGAGTTCACAGGTTATGGGAACGCTATTTAGCTGATAAAACAGGCTTTAGCAAAACCGAATGGCACGATAGGGCAGAAATGATGGAGCACAAACTTACCCATGATGAAACCAATACCTTGGCAGCACGTTTGGGACATCCAAAATTCGATCCACATGGTGATCCCATTCCAACGCAAACTGGTAAAATAGCTAAAGTTAACGGACTTGAATTACCACTTTTACAAGTAAACACCATTGGAAGAATTACACATATAGAAGATGAACCTGAAGTGATTTACAAGCAAATTTTAGCTGAAAACATTCATATTGGGTCACTTATTAGAGTTATTGAAAATAATAATACCCGCATTGTTTTTCAATCGGAAGGTGAGGAATTTAAACTGGCCCCAATTGTGGCTGCAAATTTAACAGTGGCACCCATTGAAAAGGAAGTGGTTATTGAAGATAATATTGCCCGATTATCAAGTTTAAATGACAATGAAACCGCTAAAATTATTGGCATATCTAGAGAAAGCCGTGGAGAAAGCAGAAGACGATTACTGGATTTAGGATTTGTAAAAGGCGCCGATATCAGTATTGATATAATGAATCCTTTGGGCGAGCCTCACGCCTATTTAATCAAAGGTACTTCAATCGCTTTGCGAAAAGATCAAGCGGCAAAAATTCTTATTAAAAAGATTAAAACATGGAAACCAAAATAAAAAGTGCTTGCGAAACTTGTGCTCATTTTAATGCAGATGGATTGAAAAAATTAGGGGTTAGAACTGATAATTTCGATTTTGTAGTAGCATTGGCAGGAAACCCCAATACAGGAAAAAGTACGGTTTTTAATGCCCTAACAGGATTAAGACAACACACCGGAAACTGGCCCGGAAAAACCGTAACCAGAGCCGAAGGTGGTTTTGAATACAACACCCAAAAATATAAATTGGTTGATTTACCAGGAACCTATTCTTTGCTATCAACTTCCGAAGATGAAGAAGCAGCTAGAGATTTCATCCTTTTTGGAAAACCTAATGTAACCGTTATAGTGGCTGATGCTAACCGTTTGGAACGGAACCTAAATTTAGTGCTTCAAATTTTAGAAATTACAGACAAAGCCGTTTTGTGTTTAAATCTTATGGACGAAGCAAAACGCAATCATATTTCTATTGATGAGCGAACTTTAGCGCGCGATTTAGGCATACCGGTTGTGCCAACCAGTGCCAGATTTAATCAAGGGATTCCTGAACTCATTCAAACCATTAGCGACATTGCCAATGGTAACATAGTTTGTAAACCCCATAGGATAAAAAATGTACCTGAAAATATCGAAAATGCAGTTAAAAAGTTATCGTCTGAAATAGAAAAAGAATTTCCAAATATTCCCAATAGTCGTTGGATTGCTTTTAGGCTGTTAGAAGGAGACACGCAAATTATTAATGCTTTAAGAGCAGGTGAATTAGTTTAAAACAATTTAAATGAATCCAAAAAATATTGACCATATAACTGAATTATCCAATGAATTGCGTTGGCAAATAGGCGATGATTTCCATGATAACCTAACCGAAAGTATTTATGCCGATGCCGCCGATATTGTTAAAGATGCAGTACAAGTTGATGATTCAAAAAAGCGTTTTCGTTTAGATGCTAAAATAGATAAGATAGTAACCAGTAAAACCTTTGGTTTTCCTATCATGTTTTTAATTTTAGGATTGGTGCTATGGTTAACTATTGTTGGTGCTAACTATCCATCATCATTATTGGCAAACTTACTTTTAGATAACATTCATCCTGCTTTAAAAAGTGGAGCAGCTAGCATTGGGATGCCTTGGTGGCTCGACGGGTTTTTAATTGATGGTGTTTATTTGGCAGTCGCTTGGGTTATAGCAGTTATGTTACCGCCTATGGCGATTTTCTTTCCTATGTTTACACTTCTTGAAGATTTTGGGTATTTACCGCGTGTGGCTTTTAATTTAGATGCGCTATTTAAAAAATCAGGAGCTCATGGTAAACAAGCATTAACTATGAGTATGGGGTTTGGATGTAATGCCGCAGGTGTTGTGGCTACCCGAATTATTGACAGTCCAAGAGAGCGATTAATTGCCATTATCACAAATAATTTTTCGCTTTGCAATGGTCGCTGGCCAACACAAATACTTATTGCTACCATTTTTATTGGGGCAGTGGTACCAAGTTCTATGTCTAGTTTTGTGTCGCTTTTAGCTGTTATTGGCATCGCTGTTTTAGGTATGGCGTTTATGTTCGGCGTATCGTGGGCCTTGTCTAAAACAGTTTTAAAAGGTGAAGTTTCCACTTTTAATTTAGAATTGCCGCCTTATAGACCGCCTCGTTTTTGGAAAACCATTTACACATCTTTAATTGATAGGACATTAATAGTTTTATGGCGCGCTATTGTTTTTGCTGCGCCAGCAGGCGCCGTAATTTGGCTTATTTCTAATATTTATATTGGTGATGAAAGTATCGCAGCATGGACCATAAGTTCTATGGATGGTTTTGGATTTCTTTTAGGACTTAACGGTGTTATTTTATTAGCCTACATTGTAGCAATTCCTGCTAACGAAATTGTGATTCCTACTATTTTAATGTTAACGGTTTTGGTAACAGGAATTCCTGGAGGAGCTGGTGCTGGTGTAATGTTTGAATTAGATTCAATGAATGCTACAGGCGACCTTTTAAGAGCTGGAGGATGGACACTTTTAACAGCAATTAACTTAATGCTTTTTAGTTTACTTCACAACCCCTGTAGTACCACTATTTATACTATTTACAAAGAAACCAAAAGTGTAAAATGGACTGTTTTTGCTTCTATCATGCCAGTTATTCTTGGGTTTGTAGTTACGTTTTTAGTGGCTCAAGTTTGGAGACTTTTTGTGTAATTTTTCAAATCTCTAAATAATTTTGATACGATTTATTTTATTGATATGCTTTTTTAATCTAGTTAATTTTGGTAACGCTCAAATAATAACAGATAGACCAGACCAAACAGAAAGTTCCTCAACAGTGGAAAAAGGAAATTTACAAATAGAATCTGGGATATTATTGGGATTTAATGAAAGTGATTTAAGTTCAACTCAGCAATTGTTGGCTCCAACAACATTATTTAGATATGGAATAATAAATGGTTTGGAAATTAGAGTTGTTAATCAGTTTGAAAGTTTAAAAGATCAAAATTCATATCAAAAAATTAATGGTATTTCTGATTTGGAATTGGGAACGAAAATTCAGCTTCTTAAAAAAGAAAATATAAATACCGAAATTGCTTTTTTATCACACGTTGTATTTCCAACGGGTTCTAAAGAACTTTCAAATGATAAATTGGCCACTATTAATAAACTTTCAATATCTCATAAGTTGAGTGATACTATGGGTTTAGGGTATAATATTGGGTACGATTACTTTGGAGAAGGCAATGGCGATTTTACATATTCAGTTGCATTGGGAATTTCGATTACAAACCGATTTAGTTTTTATTTAGAACCTTACGGCAGCATAGTTGATTTTGATGAGCACAAATCTAATTTTGACGCTGGAATTGCATACTTATTAAATGATAATTGCCAATTGGATTTTTCGTTTGGTACAGGTATCAATAACACTATGAATTATCTTTCTGTAGGTTGCAGCATTAATATTTCAAAAGATAATAATTAATGGCATCCGCACCCATCATCTCCTCCACAAGCTTTTTTTGATTTTGGGTTTTTCCAAATGAATTTCTTAACCAAAAAGGCAATGGCGAAACCTATGGCTGCAAATACAAGTATGTTTTGTATAATGGTATTCATGTTTAATTCAGTCGTAATTAATTCAAGTTCATTTCAAAAGCTGAAAAGCAATTAAAGCTACAAAATAGGCAAAACCACTCATAATTACCAATTGTAAAACAGGCCATTTCCAACTATTGGTTTCACGTTTTACAATAGCTAAAGTGCTCATGCATTGCATAGCAAAAGCATAAAACAATAGTAACGAAATACCCGAAGCAAAGGTAAATAATGGGCCGCCTAAAATAGGGTTTACCTCACTAGCCATCCGGTTTTTAATAGTTTCTTCTTCATCACTTCCAACGCTGTAAATAGTTGCTAAAGTGCCTACAAATACTTCACGAGCAGCAAAAGAACTTACAATAGCAATACCAATTTTCCAATCGTAACCCAAGGGTCTTATAGTGGGCTCAATGGCGCGTCCAGTAATGCCTATAAAGGAATGTTCTAATTTGTAAGAAGCAATATGTTGCTGCAATTCATCTTCACTTAAATTTTCTGATGCGTATTGCTGAGTAACAATTTCCTCAGCATTATTAAAGTTTTCACCGGGGCCATAAGAGGCTAAAAACCACAAGATAATGGATATAGCTAAAATGATTTTTCCAGCACCAAATACAAACGATTTTGTTTTTTCAATGACTGTTAAAGCTACATTTTTAAAAAGAGGTAGTTTATAATTAGGCATTTCAATAACAAAAAAAGTTTTGTTTTTTATTTTCAGTATTTTATTTAATATGTATGCTGAAATTATGGCGATTCCAAAACCAATAAGGTATAACAACATTAAGGTTAATGCTTGGTAGCCCAAACCAAAAATTCTGCCTTCGGGTATTACCAAAGCGATGATGATTAAATATACAGGAAGTCTTGCAGAACAAGTTGTAAAAGGGGTTACTAAAATGGTTATCAAACGTTCTTTCCAGCTTTCAATATTTCGGGTTGCCATGATTGCTGGAATCGCACATGCTGTGCCAGATATTAGTGGCACTACACTCTTTCCGCTTAAACCAAAACGACGCATAATCCTGTCCATTAAGAATACGACTCGACTCATATAACCACTCTCTTCTAAGACCGATATGAATAAAAATAAAAAGGCAATCTGTGGGATAAAAATAATGATGCCACCAAACCCAGGAATAATACCCTCTGCCAATAAATTGGTAAAAGCCCCTTTCGGTAATTGATATTTTGTCCATTCACTTAATGAGGCAAAAGCACTATCAATAAAATCCATGGGTACACTAGACCAATCGTAAATAGCTTGGAAAATAGTAAGCAAAATAATAAAGAAAATGAGGTAGCCCCAGACTTTATGGGTTAATATCCTATCGAGTTTGATACGTAAATCTTTAGCTTGCGATACATCAATTGTTTGTCCTTTTTTAAGCACATTATTTATAAACTGATACCGTTTTATGATTTCCTTTTGCTGTAAGCGTTTTAAATCGCTTTTACTTTTGGTTTTAAAATTTGCTACGGCATCAATTTCATTTCTATCAGTTTTCCCAAAGTTGACATCCTGTGTAATAACCAGCCAAAGTTTATAAAGCAGTTGGTTTGGGAATGCTTTCTGTAGATTATCAAAATAATCCTTGTCGATTTCAGAGGCATTCAAACAAGGCGTCATAGAAATATCCTTAAAGTTGGCAATAAGGTTTTTTAATATATCAATACCTTGATTTTTTTGTGTACTTACAAGCGCTATTTTTGTTTTAAGATGTTCTTCTAAATAATCGATATCCAACGAAATACCCTTATAATTCATTCTATCCGCCATATTAATGACAAGAATGGTAGGGATTTCCAAATCCTTAATTTGGGTAAAAAGTAATAGGTTTCGTTTTAGGTTTTCAACATCACTAATCACCACCGCTATATCTGGAAAATCCTTGTCATTCTTATTTAAAAGCAATTCAATAACCACATTTTCATCAAGTGATGAGGCATTTAAACTATAAGTTCCAGGTAAATCAATAATATGTGCTTTAACGCCACGAGGCAGTTTACAAATACCTTCTTTTTTTTCAACGGTTATGCCTGGGTAGTTCCCCACTTTTTGATTTAATCCCGTTAAGGCATTAAATACCGATGTTTTTCCCGTGTTTGGGTTTCCTATTAAAGCGACATTGATTTGCTTACTCATGCGTTATTTTTTCAATGATGATATGAGAAGCAGTTTCTTTTCTAATGGCCAAATGTGTCCCATTTATATTCAAGTACATAGGATCTTGAAAAGGAGCAAGCTGAACAAGTTCTACCGAATTACCTGGTAAACATCCCATTTCCAATAGTTTTAATGGAACATGGATAGACGAAACATCCTTTATAATTGCGTGTTCGCCTCGTTTTAAATGTGCTAGAGTGTCTTGCAAGCTTATTTAGATTGATTTTAAAGAAGCAAAAGTAAGGGAAAATTTCAGCCTAAAAAAATTGTAGAGAAAAAACTATTGCGTGTATTCTTTTTTTAGGATTTCAATATCATCTAGAAGACGTTCAATATCTTCAGGATTGGTACCGTCGTAAAACCCACGTATTTGTTTCTTCTTATCAATAAGCATAAAATTTTCGGTATGTATCATATCAAATTTACCGCCATCACCAGTAGTTTTTACAGCTAAATAGCTTTTTCTGGCAAGGTCATAAATTTGTTTTTTATCACCGGTAACTAAATTCCACTTCTTGTCAATCACACCCTTTTGTATGGCGTATCGTTTTAATTGCACCACCGAATCAATTTCTGGAGTCACCGAATGGGAAAGCAACATCACCTCATCATCGTCCTTAATTTTTTCTTGAATCTCCGCCATGTGGTCTGTCATGATAGGGCAAATGGTTTGACAGGTAGTGAAAAAGAAATCTGCAACATAAATTTTGTCCCTGTAATTATCTTGTGTTATTGTATATCCATTTTGATTTACAAGACTAAAATCAGCAATTTTATGGTATTTTTTTTGGTATTGAATCGTGCTATCTACAAGCTCGGTGCTTACCATAGCAGGTTGGTAAATGTTAAGGGGCTGGTAAACATTAAGGGTATTATAAATTAAGGCGATGATAATTATTGAAATAACTCCAAAAATAACGGCAAAGGTTTTGTAGCCTTTAAAAAATGATAACATAACACTAAATAATTTGTGCAAAAATACGATGAATTTTAAAGTTGTTTATCGATATTGAAACTTAAATTCATGTTAAAAGTATTAGGATTGTTTAATTGGCTTTTTAAAGTTGGTTTAAAAGCTTACTTTTGTGCGATTATAAAAAATTGATTGAAGAAACTATGGAGTTTGTTATAAAAATATCTCAGTTTTTATTGAGCCTTTCGTTACTCATTATCCTGCACGAATTAGGGCATTTTATCCCTGCTAAGGCTTTTAAAACCCGAGTAGAAAAATTTTACTTGTTTTTTGATGTAAAGTTTTCACTATTTAAGAAGAAGATTGGCGAAACCGTATACGGTATAGGTTGGTTACCATTAGGAGGGTATGTGAAAATATCCGGTATGATAGACGAAAGTATGGATACCGAGCAAATGACACAAGAGCCCCAACCTTGGGAATTTCGTTCTAAACCTGCATGGCAACGTTTGATTATTATGCTTGGTGGGGTAACGGTAAACTTTTTACTTGCCATCCTAATTTATATTGGAATGAGCTATTTCTATGGAGATAAATTCTTGCCTGTAGAAAACATTAAAGATGGTCTTTTAATCGAAAATGCAGTAGCAAATAAAGCAGGTCTTTTAACTGGAGATAAAATTTTAGCGGTTGATGGTGAGACGATTGAAAACTTTTCTGAAATCTCTGAAAAAGTTTTATTTGGCAAGGATATAACCATTGAAAGAAACGGAGAACAATCAACCATCACTTTTCCTGAAGACTTCTTAGCACAATTAATAGACTCTAAAGAAAGAGGATTTATTGACTTGAGGTTGCCTTTTGTAGTTGTTCAAGTCCCTGATACATCCTATAATAAAAATAGCGGTATTAAAAAAGGTGATATTATTATTGGGTTGAACGATTTAAACACGAAATATGCCGACGAGGTAAAACTTGGATTAGAAAAATTTAAAGGACAAGAAGTAACAGCTAAGGTTTTAAGAGATGAAAACCAAATAACAGTAACGCTTAAAATAAGCAATGAAGGTAAATTAGGTTTGGTCTATGGAGGTATTACAGAGGATAATTTAGAAAAATTAGGATATTACCAATTTGAAACAAGAAAGTATGGTTTCTTTGAATCTTTTCCTGTTGGCTTAAAAAAGGCAAGGGATAAAATGGTTTCATATTGGGATCAATTGGGAGCCATTTTTACGCCAAGCACAGGTGCATACAAAGGTGTAGGAGGCTTTAAGGCGATCTATGATATCTTTCCAAGTTTTTGGAGCTGGCAAGTGTTTTGGAGCATAACAGCATTTCTGTCCATCATGCTGGGTGTTTTAAACTTATTGCCCATTCCAGCTTTAGATGGTGGTCATGTGATGTTTTTACTGTATGAAATGATTTCAGGGAGAAAACCAGGGGACAAGTTTATGGAGTATGCTCAAATGATTGGCTTCTTTATTTTAATAGCCCTTGTTTTATTTGCAAATGGTAATGATATTTACAAAGCAATATTTGGGTAATTTTTTAATTATTAAGTTTGCATTAAATAAAAATATATATATATTTGCGCTCGCAAAAGCGAAAAGATAACACTCCTCCTTAGCTCAGTTGGTTAGAGCATTTGACTGTTAATCAAAGGGTCCTTGGTTCGAGCCCAAGAGG
>JBMTVT010000007.1:0-46661 GCA_049451635.1 Tamlana sp.
AGACAATGGGGAACCGTTAGGGAAGATTACAGTGAACACGGTGAGTCATGGGAGTTTATAGATCATGATAAAGCCAGAAGTAATGCTTTTAGATGGGGAGAGGAAGGTATTGCTGGATTTTGTGATTCACGTGAAATTTTATGTCTCGCGCCTGCCTTTTGGAACGGGAAGGATGCTATTTTAAAAGAACGTTTGTTTGGGTTAACCAACAACCAAGGTAACCATGGTGAAGATGTTAAAGAACTCTATTTTCACCAAGTTTCTTCACCAACGCATTCGTATTGTAAATTTCTTTATAAATATACCCAGAACGAATTTCCTTATGGCGATTTGGTTAGTGGAAACCAAAGGGGAAGGCATGAGCCTGAGTATGAATTGTTGGATACAGGATGTTTTAAAAACAATGACTATTTTGATTGTTTTATTGAATATGCCAAGGCCGATGTGAACGATATTCTAATGAAAATTACGGTGGTGAACCGTGGCGCCAAAAAAGCAAAAATACATGTATTGCCACATCTTTGGTTTCGAAATTTCTGGAAACATAATAAGCGACATACACGACCCAATATGATGGCCACTTCCAAAAGAAGCGTGATGTCTAGAAGTACCAGAAATGGGCGCTATTATTTATATCATGAAAAAGGGAAGCAACTATTTTGTGAGAATGAAACCAATAACAAACGCATTTACAATATCCCCAATGATACGGCTTACGTAAAGGATGGTATCAACGAGCGTGTTGTTAACAAAAAAAGAACCGTTAATCCAGATAAGAATGGGTCTAAATTTGCGGTTTGGCATAAATTGAAGCTCAAACCAGGTGAGGAAAAAACCATTAGGGTACGTTTAAGCAAAATGAAGTTGAAAGACCCTTGGGGAGATTTTGATGCGGTCTTTAAACAAAGAATGAACGAATGCGAAGCGTTTTATAATGAAACCATAAAAAATGATATTCCAGAAACACATCAAGCCATTGTCAAAGATGCCTTTGCAGGTTTGTTATGGACCAAGCAGTTTTATTACAACGATGTGTTTAAATGGCTATTTGGTGGCCCAGGAGAAGCAAAACCAAATCGTTCCAATATGCGTAATTACAATTGGCAACACTTAACCAATAGGCATATTATTTCCATGCCCGATAAATGGGAATACCCGTGGTATGCAGCTTGGGACTTAGCGTTTCATATGGCTTCTTTTGTTGAGGTTGATCCCTATTTTGCCAAAGAACAATTGTTACTGGTACTTAAGGAAAACTACATGCATCCCAATGGGCAAATTCCTGCTTACGAGTGGAATTTTAGCGATGTAAATCCACCGGTCCACTCATGGGCCGTTTGGCATGTTTATGATAAAGACATGCAATACAATGGTAAAGGAGATGCCAAATTTTTAGAAACAGCTTTTCAAAAGTTACTAATTAATTTTACTTGGTGGGTAAATCAAAAAGATAAAAGCGGTACCGATCTTTTTGAAGGGGGTTTTTTAGGACTCGATAATATAGGTGTTTTTGATAGAAACCATATGCCTCCTGGCATTACACGAATGCAACAAGCCGATGCCACCAGTTGGATGGCCATGTTTACGTTGAATATGTTGCGCATGTCTTTAGAACTTTCAAAAACCAACAAAATTTACGAAGAAGCGGCTGCTAAGTTTTTTAGACATTTTTTAAATATCGCTTGGGCTATGCATCACATAGGGAAAAAAGATATTTCGCTTTGGGATGATGAGGACAATTTTTATTATGACGTGGTTGAAATGGCATCGGGAGCTACAGATCGCCTTAGAGTGCGCTCTTTGGTTGGTGTTATTCCCATGTTTGCGGTAGAAATTATGCATAAAGATCTTTTTGAAGAACTTAAGGATTTTAGAATTAGAGCCAATGAAATTATTAGAACTAGACCCGATCTAGCTTCTTTAATTTCTAATTTGGATGATACCAATGAAGATGGTAATTACCTGTTTTCCATTATGCGCGCCTTTAGGTTGGAACATCTATTAAAACGCTTGTTGGATGAAGGGGAATTTCTTTCTGACTTCGGAATTCGGTCACTGTCTAAATACCACGAAAAGCATCCTTATGTGTTTGTACACCATGGTCACTATCAAATACAGTACGAACCTGGTGAAAGTCGTTCCAACATGTTTGGCGGGAATTCCAATTGGAGAGGTCCTATATGGATGCCCATAAACTATATGATTATCCAATCGTTGCGTAAATATTATAAATTTTATGGGCCAACCTATCAATACGAATTTCCAACAGGCTCAGGTAATAAATTGAATTTGAACCAAATTGCCAATGAATTGACAAAACGACTCATCAAGCTTTTTGAAGCGAATTCTGATGGGAAATTCCAATACCATGCTGATGACGCAGATAATAAGTTTACTAAAGATGAACACTTTAAAAACCTGCATTTGTTTTATGAATTTTTTGATGGTGATACTGGTAAAGGTTTAGGCGCGTCGCACCAAACGGGTTGGACTGCCTTAATAGCCAATTTAATTATGGAAATGGATGAGGGTTAAATAATGTGATTTGATTTGTCATTCCTGTGTATCTCACTGAGCTTGTCAAAGTGAAGGCAGGAATGACAGATTTCTATTTTAGATTCTAAATTGAAAACTCAAAAATCACTTCCTTTTATTCCGTTTATTATAATTTTTATCACCCCTAGTTTTGGGCTTTTTGTATTTTTTAGCAATCTCTCGCCTGTATGAACCTCCCAAATTTTCCTTCTGGTTTTTTTCGGATTTTTCATGAAATGCAGGTCCAGGAATATCGTCATCGCTTCGTTTGGTTGGGTTGTTGTGCTCTTTTATCTGTGGGCGTTCTTCATCAATAAGTTCTGTAGAAATTTCAACAGCTTCAGGAAGTTCCAACAACGGAATTTTCATCTGCATCAAACGTTCAATTTGTTCGATAGACTCTTGTTCGTTTTCTGTTGAAAACACAAGCGTTTCGCCTTTGCGTTCTGCACGACCGGTTCTGCCAATACGGTGCATGTAGTTTTCAGGGAAATCGGGTGTATCAAAATTAATCACATGGCTTATATGATCAATATCCAAACCGCGTGCCATCACATCGGTGGCGACCAAAATACGGTTGTCACCTTCACGGAATTGCTCAATACTGCGCAAACGGTAATTTTGGGTTTTATTGGAATGAATCACACAAAGTTCTTCCTTAAAATGTTCATCCAAAGCTTCAAAAAGGCGGTCTGCCATGCGTTTACGAGCCACAAAAACCAACACTTTATTAAACTTTTCAGTATCGTTTAGCAAATGCACCAATAGATTTACTTTGGTATAAAAATTAGGTGCTTTGTAGCGTGATTGCTCAATATTTTCAAGAGGTGTACCCGAAACCGCAATAGAAACACGTTCTGGACTTTTAAAAAACTCGTTAATCAACCCATCTACATCTTTCGTCATGGTTGCCGAAAACATGATGTTTTGTCGCTTATGTGGAAGCATATCAAAAATATTGATCAGTTGATGCCTAAACCCTAAATCGAGCATCACATCCACTTCATCAATCACCAGTTTTTGTATGGATTTAAGTTGCAGCACTCTGCTTACTGCCAAATCGTAAAGTCTTCCAGGAGTTGCTACCAAGATATCCAAACCTTCTGCAATGGCTTGTTTTTGGGTGTTGATATTTGTGCCTCCATAAACGCCTAAAACACGATTATTGATGTATTTTGAAAGCTTTTCAATTTCCTCAACCACTTGTACCACCAACTCGCGCGTAGGCACCAAAATTAAAACACGTGGGTTTTCTTGTGTTGAAAATTTTAGATATTTTAAAATAGGCAACATATAGGCAAAGGTTTTACCGGTACCAGTTTGCGCTATACCCACCATATCTTTACCTGATGCCACCACGTTAAAAGCCTCGGCTTGAATGGGCGTGGGTTTGGTAAAACCTAAATCGGTTAAAGCGTTGTAAAGCGGTGTATTTAAATTTAAATCTTGAAAAGTCACATTGCGCAATTTGTGGGCAAAGTTACGGTTATTATTTTTTAGTTAATAAACTGTGGTTAATATAGTTTGTTTATAACTTTTAGGTAAATTCTTACTTGAATTATTGAATTTTTGTTTTTTGAAAAACTAACTTCGCTTATCTATCGCTAAACCGAATTAAAACTCGGACCAGCTAAAAAGATAAGCGTAGCCCAAAAACACCTTACTTACTAGCTAAGATTCGTGTTTTGAATTTCAATAAAATAGCTAGCCTCAAAAGTTTTTCCAGTATCTAATTTTAAAATACCCGCTTTAGTTTTAAAATCTTGGTTGGTATTTTCACTATCGGCAATTCCTAACCAAGGTTCTATACATACATAGTTTCCAGTTGGTTTTGCCCAAACACCCAAGTAGTTAAAATCTGTGTAACTTACGGTTAAAATGTCACCATAGGTTTTACTTTTTAAACTTACATTTCTTGATTTTAAGTCTTTAAAAACAAGGGCGTCCTCATTAAATAATTCATGGGTTAAATCGATTTTGTTGGAGTTATTAAAAACAGCTTCGGTTTTGTTGGAAATGAGTCCGTTTGCCATATTAATGAGGTGTCTTTTGGAGTTTTCTAAATGTTCAAACTCTAAAAAATAGTCATCATAAGTTTCACCTTCAAAAACAGGACATTTAAATGCTGGATGCCCGCCAACCGAGAAATACATGGTTTTAGTATCGCAGTTTTTTACGGTATAAGACACTTTAATGGTATTATCTTTTAAAGTGTAAGTTATGTAAAACTCAAACTTAAAAGGGTATATTTTTAGCAATTCATCATCGTAAATTAGCTTAAAGCTTAAACTATTTTCGGTTTGATTGTGCAACTCAACATGGCTATTGTTTCTAATAAAACCATGCTTGGGCATTGCATATTCTTTACCCTCAAAAATATAAGTATCGTCTTTTAAAGCACCAATAATAGGGAATAAATTAGGCGCATAACTTCCCCAAATATCAGGGGTCGCATCCCACATAAATTGGGTGCTGTTTTTAACAGAGGAGATTTCGCAAAGTTCGGCACCTGTTTTTTTTATGGTAATTTTAAGGTTATTGTTTTGAAGGGTATACATATTTTAATATTTAAATCTAAGTTACAAAAATCTTAATTTTTTAAGTATTCTAAGTAACTTTGTTGTGTAATTACTTTTTATTGAGAACAAAGCACATCCATAGTATAAAAAACACCAAATTATTTAAAAATCAGTTACTGATTTGGGCGCAAAAATTTGATGATGTGATTTGGTTGGATTCCAATAATTACTCACAAAAATATTCGAGTTATGACGCCATTTTAGCGGTTGATGCATTTACGAGCATCAAATCTGATTTTCATGATGGTTTTGGTAAGTTAAAGGAATACCAAACCCTTGTTAAAGATTGGATTTTTGGTTATTTAACATACGACTTAAAAAACGATGTAGAAGCTTTAGGTTCCAGTAATTTTGATGGTTTAGAGTTTCCAGATTTATATTTTTTTCAACCTAAAAAGTTGTTTTTAATTAAAGGGTACTCAGTTGAAATACAATACTTATATGCTGTTGATGATGAGATTGAAAGTGATATAAAAGCCATAGAACAATTAAACAATTCAACAATTCCACAGTTAGAAAATTCAATAAAAATTAAACTTCGTATCCACAAAGATGCCTATTTTGAGAAAGTGAATAAGATGTTGGAACACATCCACAGAGGCGATATTTATGAAGCTAATTTTTGTCAGGAGTTTTATGCTGAAGATACCGAGATCAACCCTTTGGAAATTTACAATAAACTAAATGCTATTTCCAATCCACCATTCGCCACGTTTTTAAAATGTTATGATAAGTATTTGTTATCGGCATCACCTGAGCGCTATTTAAAAAAGGAGCAACAAACCATAATTTCTCAACCCATAAAAGGAACTGCTAAACGTTCCGAAATTACTGAGGAAGACGAACAGTTGAAATCCAATTTATTAAACAATCGAAAGGAGCGAAGCGAGAATATCATGATCGTGGATTTGGTGCGTAACGATTTATCTAAAATGGCGATAAAAGGAAGCGTTAAAGTGGAAGAATTATGTAAGATTTATACGTTTGACCAAGTGCATCAAATGATATCTACCATCACTTCAAAAATTGGTGCAAACACACATCCAGTGGATGTTATTAAGAGTACGTTTCCTATGGGCAGTATGACGGGTGCTCCCAAAATTTCAGCAATGAAAATTATTGAGGCATTAGAGGAAACCAAACGCGGACTTTACTCGGGTTCGGTTGGTTATTTTTCACCAGAAGACGACTTCGATTTTAATGTGGTTATACGTAGTATTCTTTATAACAAAAGCAAAAAATATGTATCCTATTCGGTTGGTAGTGCCATTACTTCAAAAAGCAATCCACTGCAAGAATATGAAGAGTGTTTGGTTAAAGCCAAAGCAATGCGTACCGTTTTAGAGAATTAGCCTAAATTACTTTTTAAGGATTCAACGGCTAAAGTTAAAATGCGTCTTACACGATTTGCTTCTATATTTTTTATTTTGGCGATGTCTTCATAATCCAATCTTCCAAACACAAATAAATCAACAATTTCTGAAACGTTAAATGGTAATGTTGAATAAAATTTCCCTAATATTTTTTTATCATGGTTAGCGGAAATATTCTCTATTTCTAAAGCATTCATAACCGTTCTATTTTCATCATCGTATAAAAACAAATGTTTGTGGTGGTTCCCTTGTTTATATGAAATATCGTTTAATTCTTCATTCATAATAAAATCAAAATCTTCATCTACTGTATAAGATTCTTCTAAACCCTCTAATTCCTCTTTCAAAATAGTATCGGTACTGGTGGTTATTTTATGAAAATCTTCATTTTTAAAAAGCGCCTCTAAATTGGTATCAACAATTTTGAATAGTTTTAATTTTATATGGGCGTCATCCATATCAATGTCATAGCCATTTTCATAAAATTCGGCAATAGCCTCATCTATCAAGTCATTGGAAGTGTACATATTTTTAGGAATAACACCAGTACTTTCAGCAATGTAAAGTCTGTGTTTTACATAAGCTTGCAAATGTTGCGCAACAGAAACCACCTTTTTATCGAAAGCAGTTTGAGTTGCTTTGTCGTTTAATTTTTCAAGTGAGCACATGATAAAAGGTTTTAAATTGATATTTTAAAGTTACAAAACCCTTGACATTAAGATATGATAATTATCATGTGATATAAAAAAGTAAAAGCTTTAATTAAATAGCTAAAGTTGTATATTTGAGTTCATGCTTGAGCTACTGAAAAACCATATAGATGATAACCTTTCTTTTTTAAAAGAAAGTAAATTGCTCATTGCCATTTCTGGCGGTGTTGATAGTGTGCTGTTAACCCATTTGTGCAATAAATTAGGATTGAATATCTCTTTGGCGCATTGCAATTTTAATTTAAGGGGAAAAGAAAGTGATGCTGATGAAGATTTTGTGTTGCAACTTGCTGAAGACTTGGATTTAGAGGTTTTTATAGAAAGTTTTGATACCGAACTGTATGCAAAAGAAAACAAGCGTTCTATACAAATGGCAGCACGTGAGTTGCGCTATACTTGGTTTGAAGCATTAGCTGAACAATTAAAATTCGATTATGTTTTAACGGCACATCATGCCGATGATAATCTAGAAACTTTTTTTATCAATTTTACACGTGGTACGGGTTTAGAAGGCTTAAAAGGAATTCCAGAAGTTAAAGGGAAATTTGTTCGTCCACTTTTACCATTTTCCAGCGACGATATTCAAACTTCTGCTAAAGATAACAACATCAAATGGCGAGATGATAGCAGTAACAAATCGGTTAAATATCTACGGAATAAATTGAGGCACGAGGTTATACCAATTTTAAAAGAAATCAACCCAAGTTTGTTGGATAGCTTTCAAAATACTTTAAATAATTTACGGGATTCATCTGATATTATTGCGGATAGCGTTGATGCTTTTCTAAATAAAACCATTGAAAGTTTAGATGAAAATGAAGTGAAATTCAAGATTTCAGAATTTAAGAAAGTGGCTAACCCGAAAGCGTATTTATACGAATCGCTAAAAGTATTTGGATTTACACAATGGGATGATGTTGTTGATTTATTGGATGCTGAAACAGGCAAACAAGTATTTTCAACAACGCACCGTTTGATAAAAAATAGAGAATATTTATTATTAACCAGTAATCAAAAGGATGAAGACATTGAAATTTTAATTTCTGAAAATGAAAACGAAGTAGAAACACCTTTTGGCATTTTGTTATTTGATGAAGCAGATACTCTTTTTAGAAAACGAACGAACGTTATTTGTGTTGATAAAGAGACTTTGAAGTATCCTTTAAAAATTAGAAAAAAGCATGAGGGTGATGTCTTTTACCCGATAGGCATGAGTGGGAAAAAGAAACTCAGCAAATATTTTAAGGATGAAAAAATGTCGTTGTTAGATAAGGAAAACACTTGGTTATTATGCTCTGGAGACGATATTGTTTGGGTAATAAACAAACGCGCAGACAGCCGATTTAAGGTTACCGATAGCTCCAAACATATTTTAAAAATAGAATTGAAAGACAATCTATAAAAGATAAAGTCACATTGAGCTTGTCGAAGTGTTAAATAAAAATAATTTTGTCATTCCTGGGTAGGCAGGAATCCACTTTGAATAACTAATATTAAATTGAAACTACAAGGTCAAATAGTAGATATACCAAACAAACGCATTTTCAAAGGCGAAATCACTTTGGAAAATGGTAAAATTAAATCCATTCAAGAAAAGGAACATAATATACACCATTATATATTGCCAGGTTTTGTCGATGCCCACATCCATATAGAAAGCTCTATGTTGGTGCCCAGTGAGTTTGCAAAATTGGCGGTTACTCACGGAACCGTTGCTACAGTTTCCGATCCACATGAAATCGCCAATGTTTTGGGTGTTGAAGGTGTAAATTTCATGATTGAAAATGGTAAAAAAGTACCTTTCAAATTCAATTTTGGCGCACCGTCTTGTGTGCCAGCCACCACGTTTGAATCGGCTGGAGCTTTGATTAATTCTGATGACATAAAAACGCTTCTCGAAAACCCCGATATTAAATATTTAGCAGAAATGATGAATTATCCAGGTGTTTTGTTTGATGATGAAGAAGTCATGAAAAAAATCGCTTGGGCAAAACATTACAACAAACCCGTTGATGGTCACGCACCAGGATTAAGAGGTGATGCTATTTCTAAATATATTAGAGCAGGAATTTCAACCGACCACGAATGTTTTACTTATGAGGAAGCATTAGAGAAGCTACAAAAGGGCATGAAAATTTTAATCCGTGAGGGTAGTGCTGCTAAAAACTTTGAAGTGTTGATTGATTTATTGCCTGAACATTTTAAAAACATGATGTTTTGCAGTGATGATAAGCACCCAGATGATTTATTGCTTAACCATATTAATAAATTGTGCGCTCGCGCTGTAGCAAAAGGAATAGATGTTTTTAAGGTTTTGCAAGTGGCATGTATAAATTCTGTAAAGCATTATAATTTAGAGGTTGGTTTATTAAATGAAGACGATGCTGCCGATTTTATAATAGTTGAAGATTTAAAAGATTTTAAAACCCTACAAACCTACATTAATGGTGACCTGGTTTTTGATGATGGAAAATCATTGATAGGAACTGTTTCATTTGAAAACGTAAATAATTTTAATTGTAATAAAAAAGAAGTTTCAGATTTTAAAGTTGAATCCTCAGCCAATAAAATACGCGTTATTGAAGCTTTAGAAGGTCAATTAGTAACCAACGAATTAATCGAAGAAACTTTAATTAAAGAAGGAAACATCATCTCGAATACTGAAAAAGATATCTTAAAAATAGCGGTTGTAAACCGGTATAATAACCAACAGCCAGCACTAGCTTTTATCAAGAATTTTGGATTGAATGAAGGCGCAATTGCGAGTTCTGTAGGTCACGATTCCCATAATATAATCGCCGTTGGGGCGAGAGACGAAGCTATTTGTAAAGCAGTGAATTTGTTGATTAAAAATAAAGGTGGTATTTGTGCAGTAAGTAATTCCGAAGAAAAAGTAATGCCACTTCCCGTTGCTGGAATTATGAGCGATAAAGATGGAGAAACCGTTGGGAAACTATATGCCGAATTGGATAATATGGCAAAACAATTAGGCTCACAATTACATGCGCCTTACATGACCTTATCCTTTATGGCATTGTTGGTAATTCCATCATTAAAATTAAGCGATAAAGGCTTGTTTAATGCAAATACTTTTAAATTTACACCATTAGAAGTTAGCTAGTTTATGCCAGTAATACAATCAACTTACAAACCTCCTTTTTATTTTAAAAACGGATTTGTTTCTACTGTTTATTCTGGTTTAATAAGACGAGTTGATTTGCAGCAAGAACGCGAGCGAATCATCTTAAACGATGCCGATTTTTTGGATTTAGACTGGAGTTTTTCCAAAGAAAAAACCAACAAGGTTATTGTTTTGTTGCACGGGTTGGAAGGACATGCACAAAGACCTTATGTAAAGGCCCCTGCAAAACTTTTTAACAAGAATGGCGTTGATGCTGTGTGTGTTAATTTTAGAGGATGTAGCGGTGAAAGAAATTTAAAGTACAGTAGTTATCATTCAGGTGCCACAGAAGATTTAGTGGAAGTTGTTGAGCATCTAATTGTTAAAAAAAAATATACTAAAATTTATCTAAAAGGCATCAGTTTAGGTGCTAATGTTATCTTAAAATATTTAGGGGAAAGAAACACTATTCCCAAAGAGGTTAAGGCAGCTATTGCAGTTTCAGTACCATGCGATTTGCATGCTTCCTGTAAAGAACTTAATAAACTAAAAAATAAATTATTTCACGATCGATTTTTAAAAGATTTATTGAATCATTTAAAAGAGAAGCAAAAAATTTTTCCAAATAAATTGAGTTTAGATGAGATAAACTCAATAAAAACATTGTTAGATTTAGATAATGTTTATACCTCAAAAGCACATGGTTTTAAAGATGCTTTGGACTATTATGAAAAAAGTAGTTCGTTGCAATTTTTACCAAATATTAAAACCCCAACATTAATTATCAATGCATTGAACGATTCGTTTTTAGCTCCAGAATGTTTCCCCATTAAAGAAGCAAAAAACAATCCTAATCTTTTTTTAGAAATGCCAAACCACGGTGGTCATGTTGGGTTTATTAGCAGAAATAACAGTTATTACAATGAGAAACGAGCTTTAGAGTTTGTAAATGAAATTATTTCTTGAGCGACTCAGGAAAACCTTCGATAACTATATGCCATAATTCGGGTAAAACAAAATATACAAAAGCGGTTAATAAGATTATAGATATGATATTCATGGTAAAACCTTTTTTAACCATATCAGGAATTCTTAAATAACCCGAGCCAAAAACCACCGCATTTGGTGGGGTAGCAACTGGTAACATAAATGCACAAGAAGCAGCAACTGCTGCTCCAACCATTAAAACAAAAGGGTGAATATCAATAGTTAAAGCCATAGGCGCCAGTACGGGAAGGAGCATAGCGGTTGTAGCTAAATTGGAGGTTATTTCAGTTAAAAAATTTACGGCAGCTATCAATAGTAAAAATAAAATGATGGTACTAACACCTACCAAAGAAGTCATTTGGTTTCCTATCCACAACGCCAACCCACTAGTTTCAAAACCCTTAGCCAAAGCCATACCACCTCCAAATAATAAGATGATTCCCCATGGTAAATCTTTAGTATCTTTCCAAGAAATTAATTTTTTGTTTTTTGTTTTTGAGGGAATTAAAAATAGAATTACCGCAAATAAAACAGCGATAATAGTATCATCAAGTTGCGGTAATATTTTTTGAAGTAGAAATGATCGTGTTATCCAACAAAAAGCAGTTGTTGCAAAAACTATTGCAACAACTTTTTCTTCATAAGTAATCTTTCCAAGAGTTTTGAGGAGTTGCTTAATTTCAGCTTTTCCACCAGGAAATTCTTTTTGTTTAAAAGTGAAAGCGAATGACGTTAAATATTTCCAACAGATGAATAATAAAATGACTGAAATAGGAAAGCCAAAACCAAACCATTGTGTAAACGTAATTTCGTAACCATAAGTTTCAGATACTACACCTGCTAAAACCAAGTTAGGTGGTGTACCAATTAGTGTAGCAATACCGCCAATGGAAGCGCTATAAGCAATAGCGAGCATAAGCGCTTTACCAAAAATTAAGTTTTCGTTTTCAATGGTATTAGGATTATCTTTTAACTGCTTTATAATAGCAATACCAATGGGTAACATCATTACAGAAGTAGCTGTGTTAGAAATCCACATCGATAAAAAAGCAGTAGCAGCCATAAAGCCCAAAATAATTTTTTTGATATCAGAACCGATTATATTTATGATGTTTAGGGCAATACGTTTGTGTAAGTTCCATTTTTCAATGGCAATGGCAATAATGAATCCACCCAAATATAAAAACACGTATTTGTGACCAAAGGATGCTGTAGTTTCGGCTATGTTTAAACTGCCAGAAAGTGGAAACAAAACGATTGGTAATAAAGCAGTAGCAGCTATGGGTATTGCTTCAGTAATCCACCAAACGGCTATCCACACTGTTGAAGCTAAAATGCCATTTGCTTCTTCTGATAACCCTTCAGGCTTAAAAAAAAGCCGAATTAAAATAAATAATAATGGACCAAGAAATAAGCCAATACGTTTTGTATTTATCATATATTATCAGAATTTAAAATCTAATTACTTTACATAAATGTTAAAATAACAATAATGGCTAAAAATAACCTTTATTTTTTCGTAAATTTAATAGCAATTCAAAAAAACCAATATAACATACAATCATGCCAACATTCAATTTAAAAATCAATAAAAAAGACTATAGTGTTGAGGCAGATATGGATACACCTTTACTATGGGTATTACGCGATCATGTGAATTTAGTAGGAACCAAATATGGCTGTGGCATTGGTCAATGTGGTGCCTGTACCATTCATGTAGATGGCAATGCCATGCGTAGTTGTATGCTGCAAGTGTCACAAGCGCAAGGCATGGAAATTACTACCATTGAAGGACTTTCAGAAGATGGTGACCATCCTGTTCAACAAGCATGGATCGAGCATGATGTACCGCAATGTGGTTACTGTCAAGCAGGACAAATTATGAATGCTGTTTCACTATTAAAAAATAATCCAAATCCTTCAGACACCGATATTAATGCTGCCATGAATGGAAATATTTGTAGATGTGGTACTTACTTTAGAATTAAGAAAGCCATAAAAACGGCAGCAAAACTTTAAACTAACAACAAGCCATGACAAAAATACGAACACACTACAACCGTCGATCATTTTTAAAAGTATCTGCAGCAGCTGGAGGTGGTATGCTCATAGGGTTTAGTTGGTTAACAGGATGTACTTCCGATAAAAAATTAAAAGAAAAGATAGCCATACCCAATGAGTGGTATGAGTTAAACGGATATATTAAAATTGGTGACACCGGATTGGTTACCATTTACTCACCAAATCCAGAAATTGGGCAGAATGTTAAAACCTCAATGCCCATGATTGTTGCAGAGGAGTTGGATGTAGATTGGGAAAATGTAGTTGTCAAACAAGGAGCTTTAGATGAAGATGCCTTTAAAAACCCACAATTTGCGGGTGGAAGTTTATCTATTAAGTTAAGTTGGGATGCCTTGAGAATGGCAGGTGCTACAGGTAGACGCATGTTGTTAGAGGCTGCTGCTAAAGAATTAGGAGTTTCTGTTTCAGATTTAGCCGTTAGCAAGGGTATAATTAAAGAAAAAAATGGAGAACGTACCATCGGTTATGGAGACATAGCATCAAAAGCAGTTGGTATAGAAATCCCAGAAGAAGTAGAGCTTAAAGACGTAAAGAATTTTGAAATAATTGGGACCAGTAAAAAAAATGTAGATGGCAAGAATATTACCACGGGTAAACCGCTTTTTGGTTTAGATTTTTATCGCGAGGGCATGAAACTAGCTATGATTCAACATCCACCATCATTTGGTATGAAAGTTAAAGATTTCAATGTAGATGAAATTAAGGCTTTGCCAGGAGTAACCGATGCTTTTATTATAGATACAACTATTGATGACCCAGTATGGTGCGATGAGAAAGGATTTCTACAACTTATTGCCATTACAGGAGATTCTACATGGCAATTAATGAAAGCTAAAAAGGCTATCAGGGCTAACTGGGAAATAGTAAGTGAATTGGAAAGTTCTGAAACCCATCAAAAAAGTTTGGAGAAAGCTTTGTTATCTGGTAAAGTTGAGGCTAGCAGAGTAGATGGTAATCCTGAGGAAGCTTTTAAGAAAGCCACTAAAGTTATTGAACGAACGTACAGTGCACCGTTTTTACCACACAACACTTTAGAACCTATGAATTTCTTTGCGAATGTTACTGAAAATTCGGTAGAATTAATTGGTCCTACCCAAACGCCTAAAGCACTCGAAGATTCGGTTTCGAAACTATTGGGTATCCCAATCGAAAATATTTCTGTTGATATGACTCGTATTGGTGGTGGGTTTGGCAGAAGGTTGTATGTGCATTTTGGTGTGGAGGCAGCTGCAATATCAAAAAAAATAGGCAAACCAGTGAAACTTATTTACACACGTGAGGATGATATGACACAAGGTACTTATAGACCTCCATATTTGTTAACTTATAAAGCTGGTTTAGATGAAAATAACAATCTCACTGCGTTTTCTGTAAGAGGGGCTAGTTTACCTGCTAGTGAAGCACCAGTATTTCCAAATCGATTTCCTGCTGGAACAATAGAAAACTATTTGGCAGAGAATCTTGGAGGAAACACTAATATAACTACAGGAGCATGGCGAGCACCACGGTCGCATTTTACGGCAGGAGCAGAACAAGCCTTTTTAGATGAAGTAGCTGAAGCTGCAGGGAAAGACCCCATAGATTTTCGTTTGGAATTATTTGATAGGGCTATAAATAACCCTGTTGGAGAAAAATACGACTATGAAGCAGAGCGTTATACAGGCGTTTTAAAATTGGTTAAAGAAAAATCTAATTGGGGAGAATCCAAACCTGGTGTTTATCGAGGTGTTGCTGCTTATTTTTGCCATTATTCCTATGTAGCAGAAGTGGTTGATTTGGTGATGGAAAACGGAGAACCTAAAATTAAAAAAGTTTGGTGTGCAGTAGATTGCGGAATTGTTATAAATAAAGATGCAGCAAAAAATATGATAGAAGGAGGCGTTGTTGATGGAGTAGGACATGCGATGTATAGTCAATTAACTTTTGATAATGGTTCGCCTAACCAAATTAATTTTGACACCTATCAACTTATTCGTCATTCCCAAGCACCTGAAGAAATTGAGGTATTTTTTGTAGAAAACAATATATCGCCCACAGGTTTAGGTGAACCAGGACTACCACCTGCAGCTGGGGCTCTAGCTAATGCGCTTTACAAAGCAACTGGTGAGCGGTACTATCACCAACCGTTTATTTCTGGCAAAAAGTTTTAGGATAGTAATTGATAATGTTTTCCAGATTTTTTTTGAATGACACACGAATTTAAAAATATAGTTCAACAGGCTTTTTTAGCTCAATCAAAAAGTATTAAATCAGTTTTAGCATCGGTAGTAGCACTTGTTGGTTCATCTTATCGTAAACCCGGAGTACGAATGCTTGTTTTAGAAAATGGTGATATGGTTGGCGCAGTAAGTGGGGGTTGTGTTGAAAAAGAAATTGTTTCGCAATCGGAAACTGTTTTTAAAACAGGCAAAGCAAAAATAATGACTTATGATGGTCGATACCGTCTTGGTTGTGAAGGCGTTCTTTATATTCTTTTAGAAGTATTTCAACCGCAAAAAACATTTAAAACAGCTTTTTTTAAATGTTTGGAAAATAGACAATCCTTTGAGTTGATATCTTATTATAAGCAAGAAGCAGGAACATTTTTAGGACTTGGTACTCATGTTAACATAAACAAAGAAAAATTTTCGGTTTCAGAAAATCACATACATATTGATACAAAAGAACTTTCAGTCTTTACACAGTTAATGCCACCATGTTTCAAGTTAATCATTATTGGAGCAGAACATGATGCTGTACAGCTTTGTCATTATGCGGCTTCAACAGGTTGGGAGGTTACTGTAGTTGCAGGAGTATCTCAACCAAAATCGATTGGTGATTTTCCAGGAGCGAGTCATTTTATTGCTTCAACACCTGAACATTTAGATGTAAAGTTTATTGACGATGAAACGGCCATCGTTTTAATGACCCATAGTTTTGCAACCGATTTAAGATATTTGGTTTCGCTTCATAAAACCATGCCAGTTTATATTGGATTATTGGGACCAACAAAACGTCGTGATGATTTGATTACTCAGTTTATGGAATATTGTCCCGATATTGATTATAATTTTTTAGAACGCATTCACGGACCAGCAGGACTTGATATAGGCTCTGAAACACCACAAGAAATAGCGATTTCCATTATAGCTGAGATTTTGGCTTACTCACGAAGTAAAAACCCAATATCTCTTAGTGAAAAAACAGGAAAGATTCACACAAAATAAATCATGTTTTTTTTGGATAATAATACTGTCAATATCACCATTGTTATTCTCGCAGCTGGGGCTTCAACACGAATGGGTTCACCCAAGCAACTTTTAAAATGGGGAGACACAACACTTCTTGACCATAGTATAAATACCGCCTTAAATACGGCAGCAAAAGATGTTTTTGTGGTTCTCGGTGCTTATTTTTCAGATATTGAAAAGCATATTAAACATAAGTCGATTCATATTTTGAAAAATGACGGTTGGGAACTTGGTTTGGGTTCATCCATATCTTTTGCAGCTAATTATTTACAGAAAAATAATTTCGAAATTGACGGTATTCTTTTTATGTTGGCAGATCAACCATTAATTACAAGTGGTTTTTTAAATGAATTAATACAGAATTTTAAACCTAATACAAATGACATTATAGTGACTTCTTATGGCACACAAAAGGGTGTACCAGCTATTTTCGATAAAACTTATTTTAAATTATTATCTGAACTTGATGGAAATACAGGAGCAAAACAAGTGATTACAGACTACGAAACTTATGTAAAATGGGTGAAGCCACCAAAAAAAAATGTAGATTTAGACACAGTTGAAGATTACAAAATACTTTTTAAAAAAACTTTCGAAGAAGAAAAATGAGACTATCTCCCCAAGATAAAGCACAAACACCAGAGCGGTTTTCAGATTTAAAAGCAACTGGCCCACAAAAAAATAGTGCAGGTTTTAGTGCTATAAAATCGTCGGTTAATCATGTCACCAAATACATGAAAAACTCTGATGCTCTAAAGTTATCACTAAAAATAAATCAAAAAGGAGGTTTTGATTGTCCAGGTTGTGCGTGGCCAGATCCTGATGATGATCGTTCATCTTTAGGAGAATACTGCGAAAATGGCATCAAAGCCATTTCAGAAGAAGCCCAAAATAAAACCATTGGCAGAGGTTTTTTTGCAAAACATTCTGTTGATGAATTATCAACTTGGTCAGATTTTCAAATAGGTAAATCGGGTCGATTGGCAGAGCCTATGTTTTTAGCACAAGGAGCTACACATTATCAACCTATTTCTTGGGAGGATGCTTTTGAAAAAGTTGGTTGGCATTTGAATGCTTTAGACAGTCCTAATGAAGCAGTATTTTACACATCGGGCAGAACCACCAATGAAGCGGCTTTTTTATATCAATTATTTGTGCGCGAATATGGTACTTCTAATTTACCAGATTGCTCCAACATGTGTCATGAAGCCAGCGGATACGCACTATCTGAAACTTTAGGTATTGGGAAAGGCTCGGTAACCTTAGATGATTTATATAAAGCTGAAGTGGTTATGGTTGTTGGTCAAAATCCAGGAACCAATCACCCAAGAATGCTTACTGCTTTAGAGAAATGTAAAAAGAATGGTGGTAAAATCATTGCCATAAATCCATTGCCTGAAGCAGGACTTATTAAATTTACCAATCCTCAAAGTCCAAAAAAAATATTAACTGGTGGCACTAAATTGGCCGATATTCATGTGCCAATAACTATAAATGGGGATGTAGCGTTTTTTAAAGCATTATTACTGAAATTATTAGAAAATGAGGAAGAAATAAGTGGGGCATTTGATTTAGATTTTATCAAAGAATACACTTGTGGTTTTGATGATTTTATCTCAGATTTAAAAACCTATAATTTTGATGAATGTCTTGAAGCATCTGGCGTTTCAAAAGAAATTTTTAATGAAGCTTTCAATCTAATTCTAAATAATAGCAAAATCATTATTTGTTGGGCGATGGGATTGACTCAACATAAAAATGCAGTTGATAATATTCGTGAACTTGTTAATTTATTATTGCTAAAAGGAAGTATTGGAAGAGAAGGTGCAGGAACGTGTCCGGTTCGTGGGCATTCCAACGTACAAGGCGATAGAACGGTTGGTATTTGGGAATCGGCTCCTCAAGCTTTTTTGGATAAGATTGAAGAAAAGTATGGTTTTAAACCCTCTTCTAAGCATGGTTATTCAGTAATTGATGCTATAAAAGCGATGTATGAAAAGAAAGCTAAAGTGTTTTTTGGTTTGGGTGGCAATTTTATTTCAGCAGTACCTGATACTAATTATTCAGCACAGGCTTTGGCAAATTGTAATTTAACAGTTTATGTAAGTACAAAATTGAATCGTTCACATTTAGTAACAGGTAAAGAAGCTCTTATTTTACCTTGTTTAGGGCGTACTGAAAAGGATTATCAAAAAACAGGTTTGCAAATTCAAAGTGTTGAAAACTCAATGGGTATCGTATCGTCAACAAAAGGAGTTTTGGAACCATGTTCAGATACATTATTAAGTGAAGTAGCCGTTGTATGCGGCGTTGCAAACGCAACTTTAAAAAACCATTCTAAAGTGAATTGGCTTCAATACAAAGACGATTATAATTTGGTTAGAAATGATATTGCTGAGGTAGTTGCTGGTTTTGAAAATTATAATAAACGATTGCAAAAACCTTCCGGGTTTTACTTGCCCAATGGAGCACGTAGTAGGGAATTCAATACTAAAACAGGAAAAGCTCAATTTTCAATCAATAAATTACCCGATTGGAAGCTTAAAAGTTATGAATTAATCATGATGACCATACGCAGTCATGATCAATTTAATACCACAATTTACGGATTAAATGACAGGTACCGAGGAATTTTTAATGAACGACGCGTCATTTTTATGAATCGTGACGATATGAGAGAGCGAAACTTAACCGATAAACAAGTGGTGAACTTAAAATCAATTTATAATGGCAATATCAGAGAAGCTCATAATTTTAAAGTTGTAGGTTATGATATTCCCAAAAACTGTTGTGCCACTTATTTTCCTGAAACCAATGTTTTAGTACCTTTAGATAGTTTTGCACACACAGCTAAAACACCCGCTTCAAAGAGTGTTAAAATTACTGTTGAAGCTGTTTAAAATCTAAATTATGGGACCTACAAAGTTTGAAACTGCAATCGCATTAATCGATAAAAAAAACAGTGAAGACCCAAATACATACTTTGCATATGGGCTGAATTTTCCTATGGAATTGTTGTATTCACAACGCATGTCGAGAAAACTACTGCAGTTTAAACCGGAAGCTACAGAAGCTTTACAAATCGCTGCGCGAGCACAACATATTTGCCGATGGAAAATAGCCAGAGATACTTTTCCTATGGATAGGGTAGGGTATTTAAAGTGGCGTGAAACTCTTAAAAAAATGCATGTAGATTTAACTTCTGAAATTTTAAAGAAAGTAGGCTACGATTCAGAATTTATCAACCGTGTTTCTTTTTTAATTAGTAAAAAGTTGATTAAAAAAGATGAAGAAAGTCAAGCGCTTGAAGACGTAATATGTTTAGTGTTTTTGGAGTATTATTTTGAAGAATTTTCAGAAAAGCATGAAAATGAAAAAATAATAGATATTCTAAAAAAGACTTGGATTAAAATGTCTGATGAAGGTCATAAAGCTGCTTTAAAACTTGATTTTTCTGAAAAAAGTTTATCACTTATAAAACAAGCTATTTCTTAAAAAGCTAACCACCAATAGTAATCATACTTCGGTTATTATTGTGAAGCTTTGGTTCTTGTAGTTTTTCCAAAGTATCCATACCACCACGGATTTTAAATTTCGCTTGTACCGCTTTTTGAATGATGGGCTCTATGGGTTTTCCTTCACGTAAAGTAGTTAGTAAGTCTGATTCTGTTGCAGAAAACAAACAGTTTTTTAATTGGCCATTGGCTGTTAAACGCAATCTATTGCACGAATCGCAAAACGGATTGGTTACCGAACTTATGATGCCAAAACTGCCCTTGTAACCATTTATTTTATAGTTTTTTGATGTGTCATTTGGTGCATCTTGTAGGCGTTCAATTTGGTCTTTAGAAAATGATTTATTTACGTATTCCATAACTTCTGTATAGGACACCATTTTACTCATATCCCATTTATTGCCATCAAAAGGCATAAACTCAATAAAACGAACCGAAATTGGTAAATCTTTTGTAAAATTTATAAAATCGATGATTTCGTTTTCATTAAATCCTTTCATCAAAACTGCATTGACTTTAACCTTAAAACCTTCTTTTACTAAAAGTAAAATATTATTATAGACCTTTTCAAACTCAGCACGACGCGTAATATGCTTAAATTTTTCTGTATCTAAAGAATCTAAACTCACATTAATTTTGTTGACTTTATTTGCTTTTAGAACATCAATAAATTTATCAATAATAACAGCGTTTGAAGTTATAGATAACTCCACGGGCAACGTTGCTAATTTTTCTAAAATAATAGGAATGTCTTTTCTAATTAAAGGCTCACCACCAGTTAATCTTATTTTTGAAACCCCATGTTTCACAAAGGTTTTAGCTATTTCGTAAATTTCTTCATAGGTCATTAAATGACTTTTAGGTGAAAGTTTTACACCTTCTTTAGGCATGCAATACGTACAGCGTAAATTGCACCTTTCAATTAAAGAAATACGCAAGTAAGCATGGTTTCTGCCAAATGAATCTTGTAATATATTTTTTCTTGTCTTCATTTTTTAATCTTTTTTCACCTCCTTTTTGGGGAGGTCAGAATTGCTTTTGGCAATTCTGGGTGGGACTTTAATCGTGTCTTGCACCTTTTAAAATTCCGAAAATATGTAATACAGAAGGAAATATAGCATCCATAGATTCCCTAGCACCATTCGTTGATCCCGGTAAAGCCAATACCAATGTATTTTTAATGGTTCCCGCAACACTTCTTGAAAGCATGGCATAAGGCATGCGTTCTTGCCCATAATTTCTAATAGTTTCTTCAATGCCTGGGATTCTTCTATCTAGTATAGGGATTAAAGCTTCGGGTGTCACATCTCTACCAGAAAGCCCAGTACCACCTGTATAAATAATTAAATCTATGCCTTCTTCTTGGTAGGTTTTAGCTTTGTTTTGAATGATATCTTTTTCATCTGGAATGATAATATAATCTGCAATTTTCACATCGCAGGATTCTAATTTTTCAATAATAGCTTTACCTGCTTTATCTTCTTTTTGTCCTGACGAAATCGTATCTGAACATACAATAACGGCTGCGTTTAAATCTTTTCTAAATCGATTTTTAAAATCTGATTTTCCACCTTTTTTGTTCAGCAATTTAATGTGATGGATTTCAATACCTTTATCAATCGGTTTCAACATATCATACATATTTAAAGCCACCACACTCGCACCATGCATAGCTTCGACTTCTACTCCTGTTTTGTAAATGGTTTTTACGGTGAATAAAACAGTTATTTCTAATCCGTTTATTTCGTATTCAACACCTGTAAATTCAATAGGTAAGGGGTGACAATCAGGTAAAATATCAGGTGTACGTTTAACACCCAGCAATCCAGCTGCTTTACTCATGGCAAATACGTTTCCTTTAGGAACAGTATTGTTTTGTATGGCAATAATCGTTTCTGGTTTACTGACTTTAACAATAGCTTGAGCAGTAGCTATTCTTAATGTTGTGCTTTTATTAGTAATATCTACCATGATTAATTATTAACTTTCCATTGATGGGTTTCATCTTCAAAAAGCTCTTTCCCAAAAACAGGTACTTGAGCTTTTATTTCTTCAACTATATATTCTAAAGCTTTAAAAACCACTTTTCTTCTAGATGATGACACAAAAACAAACAAACAGATTTCGCCTGCTTTAACAATGCCTAAACTATGATAAATATGCATACAGGTGAGTTCAAACTTTTCAAAAGCAGCCTCTCGTATTTCATGAAATTTGGTGTTGGCCATATCTTCGTAAGCAGTGTATTCAATAGCCGAAACTGTTTTTCCATCAATGACATCAGCCCTTACTTGTCCTAAAAAAATATTATGGGCACCAATGCTAGTTTTTGTTTGGTGTTTGGCAATAGATTCCCCGATAAATTCTGATGAAATAGCTCCTTGCTTAAATACGTTTTTTGGTTTTTTGTTTGACATTGGATAATAATTTTTTTCGTTCTTTTATGAATTGAATTATTTCTGAAGCACCTTCTTTAATGCTGTAGCAATTGTTTATGTTATGTTTTTTTAATACTGAAACCGTCTCTTTACTGCGTATTCCTGATTGACAGAAAATAGCTTTTTCCTTATCGGGATTAATTTTGTCTAAATGTTTTTCTAATTCACATAGTGGAATATTAGTAACTTTTAAATCTTCTACTTTGGGTAACTCATGTGATTCTCTAACATCAACAAATTGAATATTTTTTCTTAGTAAAATGTCTTTTATTGAAATTTCAGTAGGGGCAACATCACAGTTAATTTGCAATTGTTTTTTATTAAATACGTGTGTTTCTTTTAAAACCTTATGAAAATTGTCTTCAATCTTATTAATTTTTAAAAATGAAGTTTGAGATGTTAAAGCATTGTAAAAAAGCAGTTTGCCAGAAAGCACTTGGCCAATTCCTAAAATTATTTTTAGAACTTCGTTAGCTTGCATGTTACCAATAATACCAGGCAATACTCCTAAAACACCAATGTCTGAACAGTTAGGAACCGCATCTTTCTTTGGTGGATTTGGGAATAGACATCTGTAACTCGGGCCATTTTGATAGTTGAATACAGAAACCTGACCTTCAAACTTATAAATAGCACCAAAAACTGATGGTTTGTTTATAATGATGCAAGCATCATTTATTAAATAACGCGTTTCAAAATTATCGGTTCCATCAACTATGACGTCATATTCCTCAAATAAATCAATCGCATTTTGATAGGTTAATGGTTCAGAATATGCATTTATTTTTATCTCGTTATTTAAGTCCTCTAAACGTTTCTTCGCAGCTAAGGCTTTATTTTGTCCCAAACTAGATGTTCCGAACAATATTTGACGTTGTAAATTAGACTTTTCAACCACATCAAAATCTATAATACCAAGTGTGCCAACACCAGCAGCAGCAATGTATTGAAGAATTGGACAACCCAATCCACCAGCTCCAACAACCAATACTTTGGCTTTAGAAAGTTTATCTTGGCCTGCTTGACCAATTTTTGAAAGAATTATATGTCTGTTGTATCTATCCATAAATTATCCGCCTGAAAATGGTGGTAATAATGCGATTTCTTGTCCAGTTATTTTTGTGTTTTCGTCAACTAGCTCTTGATTCTGCGCCACTTGAAAATCTTTAGTTTTTAATGTATTGTATTTTCTATATAATGTATCAAGGAGTTCTGAAATAGTTTTTTTCTCAGAAACTTCTATAGTTTCTTCATTCAAATGCGTTATTTCAGTTAATTGTCCGAAATATTTAATAGTTATAAGCATCTTCAACTTGTTTTAATTGTTCTGGTGTATTGATGTTTTTAGTAAAAAATGTATCTTCATCATTTAAAACAACATTTTTCATTCTGCACTTACTTATGGCTAATTGCAACCGACGTTCGTTTTTATTTAAAAACTCTAAAAAGGTTTGTTCGCATTGTTTTTTATATAAAGCAATTAAAGGCATGGTTTTGCCATTACTTTCAATTTGAATGACTTCTGAATCATCATTAATAGCATCAATCAACTTCTGTAAAATATTGGAATTAATCAACGGAATATCACAACTTAAAATCAAATTATAATCTGTTTTTGTATGTTTTAATCCTGAATAAATTCCTGCTAACGGACCTTCATTTTCAATAATATCTTCAATACGTTTCAAACCAAAAACATCGTAATCTGAATTGTTTGAAACAATAATAATATCTGATGTAAATGGTTTTAAAGCATCGATACTATGCTGTATAAATGGTTTTCCTTTTAAGGTTAAAAACCCTTTATCTGTTCCCATCCTGGAACTTTTGCCTCCTGCTAATATGATACCGGTTATATTTTCCATATTAGGTAAGTGCCAATTTAAAGCATGCTATCACTAAAACAAATGCGAGTATGTATCTTAAATTTTGATTATTTATTTTTTTGCTTCCCAAGTAACCGCCTAAAAATCCACCAACTAAAGCAATGGCTACTAATAAAAATGATTCTTTTTCTATGGTTACGCCACTTGTAAACTGACCAAACAATCCAGCAGCGGAATTAACCCAAATAAATAATGCTGAAACTGCAGCGGCTTCTTTCATGTTTCCCCAATGAAGCAATAAAATAATGGGCGTTAAAATAATGCCTCCACCTATACCAATCAATCCAGAAAAGAACCCAATTAAACCGCCTACTATCAAACCTTGCCATAATTTAACTTGTTTAATGGAATCGTTTTCTTTTCCAAAAACATTTAGCATTTTTAAAATGGCAAATATTAATAAAACGGCTAATATTTTTTTGTAGATAGAAGCATTAAGTTCAATCACACCTCCAAAGAAGGCTAAAGGAATTGAGGCTAAAGCAAATGAAATAAATAGTTTTTTATTGAAATAACCGCCTTTGTAATAATAGTAAAATGAAATTCCTGCAACAAATAAGTTAAGAAGTAGGGCAGTGGGTTTCATGGTTTCTGTCGCAAACGAAAACAATGCCATAAGTGCTAAATAGCCACTGGCACCGCCATGACCTACACTAGCATATAGAAAAGAGACGATAGGTAGAATCAACAAAAAAAGATATATGTTTTCGTTTTGTAGCATTTAAAGTTGTTCGATTTTTTCTAGTTGCTTATCTAGAAAAGCCCAACAATTTTGGTTTATTTCGTCAAAAGCAAGAATTAATGATTTACCATAGTCAGTTAATTCTGCGCCACCGCCACCTTTCCCACCAATAGTGTTTATGGTTACGGGTTTTTTTCCAGATTTATTAATGGAATCCAAAAGTCCCCAAGCTTTTTTATAAGATATGTTGATGGATTTAGCAGCTTTTGAAAGCGAACCAGTTTCCTCAATAGCTTTAAGCAACTGAACTCTGCCTTTTCCCAATAGAACATGTTCATCAGATTCAATCCATATACGGCTTTTGATTTTATAACTCATTTTTAAACAGGTAATAATATGGTTTCAACTAAATCTCCAATATGTATTTCGCTTTGTTCTTCAGGGCTAAAAACCAAGGCGTTAGAAATGGCAAAGGTTTGTAACATAGACGAATTTTGTCCTTCAAGAATTTCAACTTCACCATTATTGTAAATGGCTTTTAAAAATTGTGGTCGATTACCATTTTTTTTAAATTTTGAATTGGATGTTGCTCGAATACGTGGTAATTCAACATCATTAATATTCATCATTTTTTGAAGCGCCATAAATACATATATGTAAAAACAAGTTAGTGCTGCAGCAGGATTTCCGGGTAATGCAAAAACGCTTGTATTGTCTTTATTTCCAAAGAATAAAGGCTTTCCGGGTTTTTGTTTTACTTTGTAAAACACCTCTTCAACCTGTAATTTTTTTAAAGCTTTTCCTACAAAATCATAATCGCCAACCGAAATGCCACCTGTAATAATAACCAAATCGTTGTTTGATACTGCCGATTTTAAAGTTTTTACAGTTTCGTTGTAATCATCTTCAACTTTATGCATAGTCACATCATAAAACTTCAAACTATAAAGGGCACTCAAAAGCATTTTAGAATTGCTTTCGTGTATCTTTCCGTATGTTAAATCTTGTCCAGGTTCAATCAATTCGTTGCCTGTGGTAACAATAGCAATGCTAGGTTTTTTAAATACCTTAACATCAGTTATTCCCAATGATAATAAATAGCCAATCGCTGCTGGTGTTAGTTTTGTATTCTTTTTTAAGGCGATATCACCTTTTTTGACTTGCTCTCCAATAGGACGAATGTTGTGACCTTCGTTTAATGGCTCCTCAATAATGATTTTATTGCCTTTAACCTTTACTTTTTCCTGCATCATAATCGCATTGGCAGTATCTGGAACAGGTGCGCCAGTAAAAATTCTAACTGCTTCACTTTTTTTTAGAACGGGTTGATGTGCATCACCAGCTTTGATTTCTCCAATAAGCTTATAAGTTAAATCATCATGTAAATACAACGCATAGCCATCCATAGCCGATTGACGAAAAGGGGGCATGTTTATTGGCGAATAAATGTCTTCATATAAAAAATAACCACCGGCTTTTTCAACTGGTTTTGTGGTTTCTTTAAGAAGCGGTTTTACATGATTTTTAACCAATAATTTGGCTTGATCAATGGAAATCATTTCAATAACGTTATATCTTTTCAAATATAATGAATAGATGTGTAAAATAAAACACCATGTTATTTTTAATTGAACTTGTAAAAAAGTCCACTTCACTCATTCATAATGGCATTTAACTAAAGGTAGATTTTATTTACTTCTTTTTATAAATAGTTTCGAAGTAACTAAAAAGCAAATATCATGGAACAAAAATTCAATCTTACCATTAGTAAACCGTGCTCAGAGCAATTCAATCAGTTTAATAAAACTGAAAAAGGAGGTCTCGGGCATAGCTTAATTATAAAGCCTTTTGTTTAAACGATGTGCTCTAATTTCTGTGTTGTTTTTTCATAATTCAAAGTTAATTTATGTAACTCTAAATTTCGCAACTTTATGTCCAGTCTAATGTAGTAATTCCATCCTAGTGGTGTAATTTTTTTAGGAGGTGTTAGCGATATGCCTTCAGTAAGAACAGGCTATTTTTATGCTGACCTAAAACCAGGAAAATATGCATTTATATCAGAAGTGGCTAATACTAAAGAAAAAGGGCTTTTTAAAACCTTTGAGGTAATTGATTAGTAATTAATATAATCTACAATCTCTAATCCATAGCCAATCATACCAACGCGTTTGGTTTGTTCGGTATTGGAGATTAATCGCAATTTGTGAATATTTAAATCATGTAAAATTTGAGCACCTATACCAAAGTCTCTGGAATCCATATTGATTCTGGGGGCTTTGGATACCTCATTCGGCTTTTGATTTTCTTTCAAAACAGCAAGTCTGTTTAAAATATTCATGGATTGTGATTCTTGGTTAATAAAGATGATAGCCCCCTTTCCTTCATCATTAATAACTTTAAACATATTATCCAATTGCTCATCAACATTGTTAGTTAAAGTGCCTAAAATATCGTTATTAACTAATGTAGAATTTATACGTGTTGGCACTTCTTCATGATCTTTCCAAATGCCTTTTGTTAAAGCTATATGTATTTGATTATTAGTAGTTTGTTTATAGGCTCTTAACCTAAAACTTCCAAATCTAGTTTCTATTTGAAAATCCTCTTTTCTTTCAATTAAAGAATCATGTTGCATTCTATATGCTACTAAATCTTCTATGGAGACAATTTTTAAATCCAGTTTTTTTGAGATCTCTAGCAGTTCAGGTAAACGTGCCATGGAGCCATCTTCATTCATGATTTCAACAATGACACCAGCAGGTTTTAAACCCGCTAATCTTGAAAAATCAATAGCTGCTTCGGTATGTCCTGTTCTGCGTAATACACCACCTTCCTTAGCTACTAATGGGAAGATATGCCCTGGACGAGCCAGTTCAAAGGGTTTAGTGTCATCATTTATTAACGCTCTTATGGTTTTAGACCTATCACTGGCAGAAATACCAGTAGTTACTCCGTTACCCCTTAAATCAACAGACACTGTAAAGGCAGTTTCCATAGGATCAGTGTTGTTATTAACCATCATGTTCAATTCCAACTCTTTACATCTGTTTTCAGTTAAAGGCGCACAAATAAGGCCCTTACCGTGAGTGGCCATAAAGTTTATCATTTGCGGGGTTACTTTTTCTGCAGCTGCAACAAAATCGCCTTCATTTTCGCGATTTTCGTCATCAACTACTATAATAACTTTTCCGTTTCTAATATCCTCAATAGCTTCCTGTATGTTGTTTAATTTAAACTTAGAGGCGTTTTTTTGTGTCATGGTTTCCACATTCATTATACAAAGATATTGCTTATTTTAAAGATTCTAAACAATTTAGTTTTAAGTCTTCCATAATTTTCTCATTCAAGAAAATGTAGGCTATCATATATAAAGGAAACCCAACAATTATGAGAAATAGGTTTGGAGATTTTTGTTTTTTATTTATGTGGGTATAAAACTTAAAAATATTAAGTAAAGATTTTATGTAATAAATAACGAAAAGTACCAATGAAACAATACTTAATTGAATAGAGGCTGAAGCAAGAGATGGTAATTTATTGTTTTTAAATACAAAGTGAAGAATAAGTAATGTAATTCCAATGGTATATAAAACAATGGCAAATTTAGAATGCGGTCTGTAATCTTTTTTTACCATGGTTTCAGAAGTATCATAAGCCTCATTTATGGAGAGCCCTATATCTCTTAACTGTTTAATATTATTGCCTCTAGAATTTAAAACTTTTAAGGCTTCGTATCTACAAGCTTCATCATGCCCGAGGGCTTCGTAATTGTTTATCACATCAATAAGCTCTTCGTTTTTATAGGAAGCCAAAAACCTGAAGTCAACACTATTCTTCTCTTTTACTTTAAAAGCTTTTTTAAGGGGTTCTATAATGCCATCAAAATCAAACAGTCCTTTGTCTGCTGTTGCTCTTCTTGTTAAAAATATACCTAATGGCAACATAACCAGTGTAGAAAACCAACTTGCTATAATGGGGTCAAAGCCTCCTTTTTTGGCACTGTTTGTAGCAAAAATACCTATAAAGTGATAGGTTAAAAATAATACAATGGCAATTACCATTGGTAGACCTATACCTCCTTTCCTTATTAATGCCCCTAAAGGTGCTCCAACAAAAAACAAAATAATACAGGCAAAACCTAAAGCGAATTTTTCGTGTAAAGAAATAATGTGTCTGTTTAGTAGTTCGTTAGATATTTTTTGTGTGTTTTGTTTTGTGGTAATTAATAGTTTGGCATTAGTTAAAGTGCGTAAACTTGTCTCAACCATTTCAACCTTCTTTTTTGTATTGAAAACATCTAATAAATTACCTGTGTAGTTCGAAACATAATTTGTAGTGTCTTTAGTTGAGGTAAACGGAATGGGAGTATTGTTAACAATACTTGCCCGTTGGTACAAATTTTTAGCAAGCACCTCATTTTCTATCTCAGTTTTTTGAACTAGGGAATCAATTGTTTTATTTAAACCTACAACATTTAGCATATTATACTTGTCGGTTTGTGATTTTTCATCAAAATCAACATTGTTTAATTGCGATAAATCTATATTGATAATCTTTTTCTCGAAGTTGCTTTTGGCAAAGGGTTTTTTGTTTTGGGCTTTTACATCCCTTGGTGAAACATCTCTATATAAATGGCCGTCGGTAAGAATTAGCTTTAATACATTGGAATCTTTTTCACTGGCAAGCTCACCTGCCTTAGATTTTATGGTGGTTGTATTGGTTTGGTTGGCTCCTTTTATATGTATAGTAACATCTTCAAGGTATTGTCCTCTATCTCCATGCTTGTTAGCAAACTTAATATTGTAGTTACCAACTTCGTTAAATTGTCCTTCTGCCAATAACATTGCTGGTTTTAACTTGGCAATGTTTCTACGTAGGTTATAAGAGTTTAATTCTGCCCATGGGATTACATTGTTTGAAAAGAAAAAAGTTGTAATGGCTAATATTACTATAAAAACGCTTAAACCAGACATGGCACGCTCTAGTGAAATACCTGTAGATTTCATAGCTGCAAACTCATAGTTTTCAGCAAAACTTCCAAATACCATTATGGAAGCTAACAATATGGTAAGAGGTAATACCAGTGGTATTAATTTAGGCATAAAGTAAACCAGAAACTTTACTATAACAACCATATCTAAATCCTTGCCAGCCAACTCTTTTATATAAAGCCAAATGGTTTGTAAAACAAATATCAGCATGAGTATAATGAACACGCTGATAAAAGTTTTTAGATAGGTGGTTAGTATGTAACGGTCTAATATTTTCAAAAAAGAACCTAATCTAGTTTATTGATGTAATAATCTTGATATTTATTGGTATCAAAGGTAAATAAGGTTTTTGATAATGGCTCATTTGTTTTAAAAGAATTAACAGTAAGGGTTGTTTTGGTGCCATTTTTACCAACTTGTATCAAATTGTATATATGTTTGGTTTGTGCATCAATACCTAAAAGGATATTTTTAATTTCAGAGTTGGAATCAATAGGGGTAAGTTTTACATATTGAATTTTTCTACCTTTAATGTTTTGTTCAATATCCAATTGATAGGTATATCCATCTTCATAAAACGATAGCATTTTACTGGGTGTAATGTCATCATTTTTATCATCATTACTTGAAGAAATAGTTACTTCTTCATCTTCAGGACTTATGCTGTAAAGGGTTTTCCCGTCAAATAGGCGGGTAACCCCTAAAATATTCAAGCGATACTTATCACCTTCCATAATAACATCCCCCTTAGTTTCTTGTTTAATGTTTTCTGAAAGATTCTCTAAAACGTATTTAAACTCAATAGAAATATTATCGTAGCTTTTTACTTTTTCAGAGACTTCATTTAACAAGGTTTTCCCTTTGTTTTGGGAAAAAGTTGAAACTGAAAGTGTTATTAATAAGAGTGTTAAAAGTTTTTTCATGTTTTTTAAATTAAATTTCATCTTCTAAAAGTTTGTCTAAAGCCGTTAAATCAGGAACTAAAACCTGTCTTGCTTTACTACCCTCAAAAGGACCAACAATGCCAGCAGCTTCTAATTGGTCTATCAATCGTCCAGCTCTATTATAGCCTAACTTTAATTTGCGTTGCAATAAAGAAGCGGAACCTTGTTGCGCCGTTACAATAACAATAGCAGCATCTTTAAAAAATTTGTCCCTGTCAGAAATGTCTATATCAATACTTGTGCCACTTTCTTCACCAATATATTCGGGCAACATGTAAGCATCAGGATATGCTTTTTGTGAGCCAATAAACTCTGTTATCTTTTCAACTTCAGGTGTATCAACAAAAGCACATTGCACACGAATAACATCATTGCCTTGAGTAAATAGCATATCGCCTCTACCAATAAGTTGATCGGCTCCAGAACCATCTAAAATGGTTCGGGAATCAATTTTTGAGGTTACTCTAAACGCTATACGAGCAGGGAAGTTTGCCTTAATAATCCCTGTAATAACATTTACCGAAGGACGTTGAGTGGCAATAATTAAATGAATACCTATAGCCCTGGCCAGTTGCGCCAGACGAGCAATGGGGGTTTCAACTTCCTTACCAGCTGTCATTATTAAATCGGCAAACTCATCAACCACTAAAACAATATATGGTAAAAACTGATGCCCTTCATTGGGGTTTAGTTTACGAGTCTTAAACTTTTTGTTGTATTCTGCAATGTTTCTGCACATCGCATTTTTAAGTAGCTCGTAGCGGTTATCCATTTCAATACAAAGTGAATTCAAAGTATTGATTACCTTAGTATTGTCTGTAATAATAGCCTCTTCGCTATCTGGTAATTTTGCTAAATAATGCCGCTCAATTTTATTAAATAGGGTAAGTTCAACTTTTTTGGGATCTACTAAAATAAACTTAACTTCTGCAGGGTGCTTTTTGTAAAGCAACGATGTAAGTACCGCATTTAACCCAACCGATTTACCTTGACCAGTTGCACCGGCCATAAGTAAATGGGGCATTTTAGCCAAATCTACCACAAAAGTTTCGTTACTAATGGTTTTGCCTAAAGCTATGGGTAGTTGCATCTCGGAGCTTTGGAACTTTTTTGATGCAATGACTGAGCGCATGGAAACAATAGTTGCATTTTTATTAGGCACTTCAATACCAATGGTTCCTTTACCTGGTATTGGTGCTATAATTCGGATTCCTAACGCAGAAAGAGATAGGGCTATATCATCTTCCAAATTTTTAATTTTTGAAATCCTAATGCCGGCATCAGGTACAATCTCATAAAGCGTTACCGTTGGACCAATTGTAGCTTTAATACTAGCAATACCAATGCTATAGTTTTTAAGGGTTTCAACAATTTTGTTTTTGTTCTCTTCTAATTCTTCTTGGTCGATTTGTATCCCTTCAGAATCATATTTTTTGAGCAAATCTAAAGGTGGAAACTGGTATTTTGATAGCTCTAAAGTGGGGTCGAACTGTCCAAAATCTTCAACTAACTTATTCGATAGATTGTCAGTTTCTGTGCCTTCTTCTTTAATGTCCTCAACTTTTATTTCTATTTCATCTTCCTCAAAATCTTCCGTAATGTCTACTTCTAATGTGGTGGTTTTTGGTTTTGTATTGGTATTTATATCGTCTTCTAACAACAACTCATAAGCTGATTTTATAGCTTCGGCTTCTTCAGATAAATTATTGTCCAAAGCTACAAAAGTATCTTCATCATGAGTAGAAAACTCATCTTTAATATCCTTTTTTGCAGATTTAAAAAGGTGCATAATGCTTTCAAAAGTAACTTTAAATCGGATAGCGAGATAGGTAATCAACCCAAATAACAATAGCAGCGAAGTTCCTATTTTACCAATGTAATCTTGCAGAAACGAGTTAATTTCAAATCCTATGGTGCCACCCAATATGTCGCTTTTATTTTTAAAAAAACCTAAGAAAATGGAAAGCCAAATAACTATCAATGTTCCCCAAAACCAGTGTTTTCTTAGTTTAGATTTTTTAAGATTCATTAAAACATATACACCAGAAAGAAAAATTAACCCCGAAAAGATAAAGGAAGCTACACCAAAACCACGTTGAATAAAAAAATCGCTCAACCAGGCACCTGTTTTACTTAGCCAATTTTGAGTATCGGTGTTTCTGGAAGCGAATTTAGACAGACTGCTTTGGTCCGCTTCTCCTGTAAAAAAGAAAGATATGAAGGCTATACAAAGTATAATACCAAAAATAACCAGAAAGCTACCTAAAACCAATTTTTGTTGGCTAGATAACTTGAAACTCGGTAGTTTAAATTTTTTTCTTGGTAATTTTTTAGTCTTGGGTTTGCTTTTAGCCATCAATGGTTTTTAGTTTAAACAAAAATACAAATTACTAACGTTTATCCTAAAGGTAATAGTATTTTAAAAAATCTTTGGAAGATAAATTACAAGACCAGTAATTACCGCAAAAACTGATGCAATAAATACTGCACCAGCAGCAATATCTTTTATTAGCCCTATTTTGTTGTGATGCTCTGGGTGGATAAAGTTGGCAATCTCTTCAATAGCGGTATTAAGTCCTTCAATACTCATTACCAAACCAATGGATAGAATTTGTACAATCCATTCAGTATTTGAGATTTTAAAATAGAAACCAGCAATAGTAACCAATATGGCAATTACAAATTGAATTTTTATACTGGCTTCGGTTTTTAAAAGTAAAATAGCACCTTTAGAGGCATAACCAACACTTTTTAGTCTATTAACAAAAAAAGATTCTTTTTTAGTCATTATATAGAGCTTCTAATGCTGCTTTATAATTTGGTTCTTGTGCAATTTCTGGAACTTGTTCAGTGTAAAGTACCTTGCCATTTTTATCAGCAACAATAATACATCTTGACAGCAATCCATCAAAACCGCCACTTGTCATAATCAAACCATAATCCTTTCCAAACTGCCCTGTTTTAAAATCTGATAGCATAACTACGTTTTCTAATCCTTCAGCGGCACAAAATTGGTCTTGTGCAAAAGGTAAATCTCTTGATATACACAATACTTTGGTATTTTCCAGTTCGCTAGCTTCGGTATTAAATTGTCTTACAGAGGCTGAACAAATACCTGTGTTGACACTAGGAAAAATGTTAAATATTAATTTACTTCCTTTAAAATCTTTTAAAGTTTTAGTTGAAAGATCAATTGCAACTAATTGAAAATCTGTTATCTGTGAGCCAATTTCTGGTAAATCTCCTGCTGTTTGTACAGGGTTACCGCCTAAAGTTATATTTGCCATTTCAATGTTTATTTATTTTTTGATAAAAATAGTAATAAATGATTTTAAGCATACATTATAATCGCTAAAATTTAGCCAAATTTATTTATTGCTTGCTATCGCTTGAATCTATGGCACTCTATTAAGCAATAAATTTTATCAATTACAATATAATTTATTAAAATGTTATTGTCATCCTTTTTTATTTTGGATATTCGTATTTTTACGTTATTCTTAAATAAAAAAACAGCGTTTATAATGGATAGTAAAACTTTTGATCTTAACGATTCAGATGCAAGCAAATGCCCTTTTTTAAGTGGTAAACAACAAACTGTCGGGGGAGGCGGTGTAAGGAACAGAGATTGGTGGCCTAACGAATTAAAATTAAATATTTTAAGACAACATGCAGCTAAATCCAATCCACTTGGTGAAAATTTTGATTACGCTAAGGCATTTAATAGCCTTAACTATGATGAGTTAAAACAAGATTTAACTAAATTAATGACCGTTTCTCAAGATTGGTGGCCTGCAGATTATGGACATTATGGAGGTTTTATGATTAGAATGGCATGGCATAGTGCAGGAACGTACCGTGTTGGTGATGGTAGAGGAGGAGCTGGTACAGGTAATCAGCGTTTTGCACCAATAAATAGTTGGCCGGATAATGGAAATTTAGATAAAGCTAGATTATTATTATGGCCCATAAAAAAGAAATATGGTAACAAAATCTCTTGGGCAGATTTAATGATATTGGCAGGTAATGTGGCTTTGGAATCAATGGGATTCCCAACTTTTGGTTTTGCTGGTGGTAGAGAAGATATATGGGAGCCTGAGCAGGATGTATATTGGGGTAGTGAAACAGAATGGGGGGCGAATGAAGAACGTTATGGTAGCAGTAGTGATTATGCAGAACGTGATTTAGAAGATCCCCTTGCTGCTGTAATGATGGGTTGGATTTACGTTAATCCTGAAGGTCCAGATGGTAAGCCAGATCCTGTGGGTTCTGCAAAAGATGTAAGAGAAACATTTGGTCGTATGGCCATGAATGATGAAGAAACAGTAGCCTTAATTGCTGGTGGCCATACGTTTGGTAAAGCCCACGGCGCAGCTGATCCAGGAAAATATGTAGGTCGTGAACCTCATGGGGCACCCATGGCAGAAATGAGCATGGGTTGGAAAAACACTTATAAAAGTGGTGTTTTAGATGATACAATCACTAGTGGTATTGAAGGCGCATGGACTCCAAACCCTACACAATGGGATCATGACTATTTTGATGTACTCTTAAATTATGACTGGGAATTGACAAAAAGTCCAGCTGGTGCTCACCAATGGACACCAACTGCCGAATCGCATGCACGTATGGCGCCAAAAGCGGGAGATCCAAACGGGAAACAAGCTTTAATGATGACTACAGCCGATATAGCATTAAAGACCGACCCGAAATATTTAGAGATTTCTAAAAAATTCCACGAGGATCACAAAGCCTTTGAAGATGCCTTTGCTCGTGCTTGGTATAAATTAACGCATCGCGACATGGGACCAATAGATCGTTACTTAGGTCCAGAAGTTCCAAAAGAGACATTAATTTGGCAAGATCCAATTCCTAAAGTAGATTATACTTTAAGTGATGCTGATATCACATCTTTAAAGAAAATGATTTTAGCTTCTGGCTTAAGCATTCCAGAATTGGTTAGAACTGCTTGGGCTTCAGCATCAACCTACAGAGATTCCGATAAGCGTGGCGGTGCAAACGGTGCTCGTTTAAGATTAGAGCCTCAAAGAAGCTGGAAAGTAAATAATCCAGAAGAATTAGATAAAGTTCTTGATGTTCTTGAAGGTATTCAAAATGAATTTAAAGGAACTGTGTCTATGGCAGATTTAATAGTATTGGCGGGTACTGCAGCTATTGAGGAAGCAGCAAACAATGCAGGTCATGATATTTCTGTGCCATTTGCTTCAGGCAGAGGTGATGCTACACAAGAACAAACCGATGTAGAACAGTTCAACTATTTAAAACCTTTAGGTGATGGCTTCAGAAATTATGTGAATCCTAACTTAGATCTAAAAGCTGAAGACTTATTGGTAGATAAAGCTAACTTAATGGCGTTGTCTATTCCTGAAATGACCGTTCTTGTTGGTGGTATGCGTGTACTTGGGGCTAATTATGATGGCTCTAAACACGGTGTTTTTACTGATAACGTTGGACATCTTACTAACGATTTCTTCAAGAACTTGGTAGATATGACTTACACTTGGAGTGCAACTTCAGATGACGAAAAGTACTTTGAAGGTAGAGACCGCAGAACGGGTGAAGTGAAGTTCACTGGTTCACGTGCAGACTTAATCTTTGGTTCTAATACAGAATTGAGAGCTGTGTGCGAAGTATATGCAGCAGATGATGCTGAAGAGAAATTTATAAAAGATTTTGTTGCAGCATGGACTAAAGTTATGAATGCTGATAGATTTGATTTAAAATAATCCATATAGAATTGATTAATTGCTAAGACTAGTAAAGGAATGTGCCAAAAAAGGTACATTCCTTTTTTTAATTTTTTATATTGAATAGTATGAACGAAACCGAACTTTTTTTCAATACCATCCATTCTGGAAATGCTAGCAACGTTGAATTGCAATTGAAAAGAAACCCTAATTTGGTAAATGCCAAAGATGCTAGAGGGTTTACATCCTTAATCTTTGCCACTTATTTTGATAAAGAAGCAATAGCCAAACTACTAGTGGAACATGGCGCTCCTATTGACGCCCAAGATGCTTCAGGAAATACCGCTTTAATTGGTGTTAGTTTTAAGGGAAATGTAGAACTAGTAAGCTATTTAATTGAAAAAGGTGCTAATATTAATTCGGTTAATAATCAAGGGGCATCTGCATTAATCTTCTCAGCGATGTATAATAAATTGGAAAGTGTGAAACTTTTGTTGAAACATAACGCGGACAAAACAATTAAAGACAACTCAGGAAAAACAGCTTTGGATTATGCTAAGGAAAAAGGGTTTGATAAGATAGTTCGGCTGTTGACTTAAGTAATTTTTTTCGCAAAATCAATTTTTAATTAAAAAAGCAAATTTTATTTATCTCTCAACATTTTTATCTTAATTCTAAAAGCTGCAAAAAGCAAAGTTGTAAAAGGGCTTAACCAGTTAAAAATAGCATAACCGGCATAATGCAAGGTGTCAACCCCTAAAACGCCACTTTGGTAAGCACCACAGGTATTCCAAGGTACTAAAACCGAGGTTACCGTACCACTATCTTCTAAAGTTCTACTTAAGTTTTCTGGCGCCAATCCTTTCTCTTTAAATGCTTTAGCATACATTTTTCCAGGTACTACAATGGCTAAATATTGGTCGCTAGCCGTTACGTTTAACGCTAAACAACTAGCCACGGTACTTGCAAACAGCCCAAATGTGGTATGGAACAATTTTAATAAGGCTTTACTAATGGTTGTTAAGGCACCAATGGCATCCATAATGCCACCAAATGTCATGGCGCATAAAATAAGCCAAATAGTTCCCAGCATTTTTGCCATACCACCAGATTTAAATAAATCTTGTAATGCTTCATTGTCGGTTGGTATAGAGGTATCAACGGTTATAGCATTCATAATACCTTTATAGCCTGTTGTAAAATCTAATTTTGTACCGCCTCCTATAGAGGCTACAATATCTGGTTGAAAAATAAGGGCTGCTATACCGCCTAAAAGCGTACCAACTAATAAGGCTATGAGTGGTGATGTTTTTTTAACAATCAACACAATAACGATTACTGGCACAACAAATAACCACGGACTTACAGTAATGGAGGATTCTATGGATTCAAAAATAACATGCGTATCGGCAGTACCACTGGTATCTAGATTAAAACCAATAATGATGAATACAATAAGCGTCACAATGATGGTTGGTACCGTGGTGTTGAGCATATACTTAATATGGGTAAATAAATCGGTTCCCGCCATGGCAGGTGCTAAATTGGTGGTGTCGCTCATAGGTGAGATTTTATCACCAAAATAAGCCCCTGAGATAATGGCACCTGCGGTCATTCCTAAAGGTACGCCTAAAGCATCTGCAATACCTATAAGTGCAATTCCTACGGTTGCTGAAGTGGTCCAGCTGCTACCAGTGGCAATGGAAATAATGGCACAAATAATAACACAGGACATCAAAAAAATAGTAGGATTTAAAATTTGTAAACCATAATAAATCATGGTGGGAATGATGCCACTTATCAACCAAGTGCCAGCCAAAGCCCCAACCATGAGCAATATTAAAATAGAACTAGTGGTAGACTTAACATTTTTGGCTACTTCTTCAATCATTTGATTAAAGGTTACTTTATTAAACAAACCAACAATAGCTGCCACAGCTCCACCAAGTAATAAAATGAATTGGTTTGACCCACTTAATGCATCATCTCCAAAAACAAAAACATTATAAGCCAACATACCCACTAACACTATAACAGGGATTAGTGCTTCCCAAATATTTAATTCTTTGTTTTTAACAATGTGTTCGTCCTGTGGAACTCTTGTTTTGATGTTTTGGCTTTCCATGTAGATTTATTTTTTTTTATTTGTAATGTTACGATTTTCAAAGAAGCTATGCAAATACCAAGAGTTGCTTACATTTGTTATTAGTTTGAAATAATTATATGGACTCATTGACTCAAATTGTGCTAGGTGCTGCTTGTGGAGAAGTGGCTTTAGGAAAAAAAATTGGTAACAAAGCCTTGTTGTTTGGAGCTATTGGTGGCACCATTCCAGATTTAGATGTTTTTGTTGCCCATTGGATTTACAACAATGAAATTGATGCGATGCTTTTCCATAGAGGTTTTATGCACTCCATTTTATTTTCTGTTTTGGGGGCGCTTGTGTTAGGTTGGTTATCTTTTAAGCTTTATAATTCCGGAAGGCGATTGCATACAACTGTTCAGAAAGACTGGCTTTGGTTGTGGTTTTTGTCCTTGTTTACACATCCTGTTTTAGATTGTTTTACACCCTATGGCACACAGTTATTTGCGCCTTTTTCCAATTACAGGGTGGCCTTCAATAATATTGCGGTTGTTGATCCTGCTTATACATTTCCGTTTTTGATTTGTATGATAGTTTTAATGTTTTTTAATAGAACGTCATATAAAAGACGCTTTTTATTGAAAATGGGTGTAGGTATTAGTTCAATTTATATGCTCTTTACCTTGGGAAACAAGCTTTATATTGATTCTGTTTTTAAAAAATCGTTGAATGAAAATAATATAAGTTTTAATCGTTTTACAACCCAACCTGCAATTTTTAATAATATTTTGTGGTATGGTATTGCTGAAACAGAAAACACCTATGTGGTAGCAGACCATTCCTTATTTGATACCGAAAGTAGTTTTTTAAACTTCAGAAAAGTGCCAAAACAACGTGACTTAAGCTCCGAGGAATTTGAGGATATTAAGCATTTGGCTTTGTTTAGCAATCAATATTACAGTATTTATCAAGTAGGAGAAAATGAATACCATTATAACGATTTACGCTATCCAATTTTAGAAGACAGTAATCCTGTTAGTTCAGTATTTAGCCTACGGCTTTATAAAGATGGCAATAGGTTAAATATGAAGCCTTTTGAACCTAAGTTTGAAAGTTTGGGCGATATATTATCAGCTTTATGGCAACGTATTAAGGGTATTTAAGGACTTTCTAAAGTTTTTATAACACCTTAAGTTCTTTCATACATTGACGCATCATTTGGTAAGTTCTTTCTATATCGGCATCCAATCCTATTGAAAAACGAATCAACCCATCACTTAATCCCATGGCTTTTTGCTCTTCCTTAGGAATTTCTGAGGAAGTAGATGTGCCTGGAGCACTGAATAAGGTTTTATAAAACCCTAAGCTAACTGCTAAATACCCCAAGTTTCTGTTTTGCATAAGTTCCATAAGTTCGTTAGCTTTCTCTAAGGAATCTACATCAACAGTCAGCATACCACCAAAGCCATATTGTGGGTTCATCATGCTTTTAAACAATTCGTGCGAAGGATGCGATTTTAAGCCTGGATAAACCGTTTTTAACCCGTCAGTTTCAAATTTTTCAGCTAAATACAGGGCGTTTTTACTGTGTTGCTGCATTCTGATATGAAGCGTTCTTAAATTTTTCAAAATGGAAGCGGCTCTTAAGCTATCCATCGTTGAGCCTAACAATATAGAAGCACCATCATTCACATTTCTCAAGTCATTTATGAATTCTTGAGTACCACAAACCACACCGCCAACCGTATCGCTTGAGCCGTTTATGAATTTTGTTAAACTATGGATTACCACATCGGCACCTAGAATAGCTGGTGAAATAGATAGCGGCGAAAAGGTGTTATCCACCACCAATTTTAGTTGGTGTTTTTTTGCAATTTCGGCTAGACCCTTAATGTCAGCGACTTCTAAAAGCGGATTGCTCACCGATTCACAGTATATAACTTTTGTGTTTTTGGTAATGGCAGCTTCAACTTTTTCTAAATTGGTAATATCTATAAATGAGGTTTTAATATTGAAACGTGGTGTAAAATTTTTAAGGAAGGCATAAGTGCCACCGTAAATGGTTCTACTTGAAACAATATGATCTCCTGCGCTGCATAATTGTAATAATACTGGCGTGATAGCGCCCATACCAGATGCCGAAACATTAGCAGTTTCCGTACCTTCCATGGCAGCTAATGCTTCACCTAAATACAGATTGGAAGGTGAAGAGTGGCGGGAGTATAAATAACACCCATCTGCATTGCCTTCAAAGGTATCAAACATAGTTTTTGCTGATAAAAACGTATATGTTGATGAATCTGAAATGGATGGGTTAACACCTCCAAATTCACCAAAATATTGTAAATCCTGTATGCTGTTTGCGGGTTTAAATGTCATAATGCTATAGGTTTATAATCTTCAAATTTCTGTTATTTAAGACAAAAAATCAATAATTATTACTATATATAGAAAATAAGTCTATTATTGTTTTATTTTTTAGTTATATTTATTTTAATCTAATAATAAATAAGTATTTTTAAGAAAAATTTTCATTTATGATATTTGATTATACCGATAAAAAATTGCTTGAACTCTTACAAACCGACAGCAAACAAACGAACAAGGAGTTGTCTAATAAACTTAATCTTTCTGTTACGGCAGTTTACGAGCGAATAAAAAAACTTGAAAAGGAAGGTTTTATTGATAAATATGTAGCTTTGGTAGATAAAGGAAAAATAAAACGGGATTTTGTTGTTTTTTGCCATATAAAGCTCGTGCAGCATTCGCAAGATTTTGTGATTAAATTTGAAAAAGAGGTCACCAATTTAAACGAAGTATTAGAGTGTTACCATGTAAGTGGCGATTATGATTATTTACTAAAAGTTTTGGTTGAAGATATGGCTGCTTTTAGGGAATTTATGGTAAATAAACTAACCACAATAAACCATATTGGTAGTACTCATAGCATGTTTGTAATAAATGAAGTGAAGCATACCACACTCATAAATCTTTAAAATGAATACATTACGCTATGAACATTACGAGTTTTTACCCTTTTTGTTTTGGTGCCCGTTAGTTTTGCTTTCGATTTTCCCATTTGGATAAAAATGTTCTTGGGTGCTTCTGGTTTTCTTTGTGTTGTTTATATTTTATTGAAAGTTGAAAAAGAAAAATTTAAAGACACATCAGAGGTATTAAAGCAAAGTTTATCAGAGGTTAGACAATTATCAAAAACATTAAAGAATGAGGTAGTTTTAAATATTGGTTTTGAGCAATCGATAACCAATGAATTGAATCGCTTAAAAAAATGAAATTTAATTCAGCAGAATTAAAAATTATAGGTAATCCTGTAAGTTTCACCAGTAGAAAGCATGAAATCACCATTTTGTAGGATACTTTAGGAATTTTTATCAAATTCTGTAAAATATTCCAAAGCTAAAAACCTAAAAATAGCTTTACACTACAGACCACATAGGCTGTATATTATAGCTGAAGATGATGGTAAAGGTTTTAATATGGATGAAGTTGAAAAAGGATCGGGGTTAATCAATATGAAAAGTAGAGAAATATTGGTACATGCTGATTAACTTTAAGCTCAAAACCAAACAAAGGGGTTAAAATGGAGATAGATTACCCATACGCATTAAGTTAACATACACGCATCCCAAATAGGATCTTTAGGTAAAGGCGCTGTAATTTGTATTGTTTCTTTTTTTACTGGGTGAATAAATTCTATGTTTCTAGCATGCAAATGAATGCTGGCATCGTTATTGCTTCTCTCGAAACCATACTTTAAATCACCTTTTATTGGGCATCCAATTTGGGAAAGTTGTGAACGAATTTGATGGTGCCTACCGGTTTCCAAATTAAGTTCAAGTAAAAAATAATTATCCAGTTTTTTTAATAATTTATAGTTAAGAATGGCTTTTTTGCTGTCTTTTACTTCATTTGAATGCGCATAAGATTTGTTGTTTTTTGGGTTCTTTTTTAACCAATTTATTAGGGTTCCCTTAGTTTTTGGTGGTTGGTTTTTTACAATGGCCCAATAGGTTTTTTTGGCTTCTTTATCAGCAAAAAGTTTGTTTAATCTTGGTAAAGCTTTACTGGTTTTAGAAAAAACAACAATACCCGTTGTTGGTCTGTCTAACCTATGGACTACACCTAAATATACGTTACCAGATTTATTGTATTTATCTTTAATATATTCTTTTACAACCTCACTCAAGGGCTTATCCCCAGTTTTGTCTCCTTGTACAATATCGCCAGCTCTTTTATTTACGACTATGATGTGGTTGTCTTCATAAAGAACTTGTAAATTATCTTTTGTTGAAAGAATTTTAGGCATTAATACTTCTCTGATTCATTAGGAAAATCCGTAGTTTTAACATCATAAACATATTGAGAGATAGCTTTGGTCATGTCATCATACAGATGCAAATATCTGCGTAAAAAGCGAGGGTTAAATTCATGAGTCATTCCTAACATATCGTGTAAAACTAAAACCTGACCATCAACATCAGGGCCAGCACCAATACCAATTATTGGAATGCTAACACTTTCGGCAACCTGTTTAGCTAATGCTGCAGGTATTTTTTCTAATACAATAGCGAAACAACCTATTCGCTCTAACATTTTGGCGTCTTCAATAAGTTCTTCAGCCTCTTGTTCTTCTTTAGCACGAACTGTATAAGTGCCAAATTTATAGATAGATTGTGGTGTTAAGCCTAAATGCCCCATAACAGGAATACCTGCGTTTAATATGCGCTTAATGGATTCTTTGATTTCCTTACCGCCTTCAAGCTTTACAGAATGAGCACCGCTTTCTTTCATGATTCTAATAGCAGATCGAAGAGCCTCTTTAGGATCGCTTTGATAGCTTCCAAAAGGTAAATCTACAATCACCAAGCAGCGGTCTATAGCTCTTATAACCGATGATGCATGATAAATCATCTGGTCCAATGTTATGGGTAGTGTAGTTTCATGACCAGCCATTACATTACTGGCAGAATCGCCAACAAGAATAACGTCAATTCCAGCGCCATCAACTATTTTTGCCATGGTATAATCGTAAGCAGTTAGCATGGAAATTTTTTCTCCATTTGCTTTCATATCTACTAAGGTTTTAACGGTAATACGTTTGTATTCTTTTTTGGCTACGGACATGTCTTAATTAATTTTTTTGATAGATTGTAAAAGTAGTAAATTAACAAGATACTGTTAAACTTTTCTTTAAAGTAAAGCATTGTCTTACAATATCTATTATTTTATCTATCAATTTTAATCTCAACAACAGTTATTGGTCAAAATACCGAATTAGAAAAAGAAAAAGTGAAGGCTGCAGTTGATACGTTTTTTGAAGGTTTTCATAAAGGGGATACCATACTTATGAAAAGTGTAATGGTGGATAAAGTTTTAATACAAACAGCCTATAAAAACAAAGAAGTAAAAGATGTTTTAGTTACAGATGAACCAGGAAAATGCTAAATGCCATTGCGACAAGGACTGGTGGCCAAAAATGGGACGAACGTTTATTGCACTACAATATACAAGTAGATGGCAATATGGCGAATGCATGGACCCCTTATGAATTTTGGTTTAATGATGCTTTTAGTCATTGTGGGGTTAATTCGTTTCAATTATTTAAAGATGGTGACCAGTGGAAAATCATATACTTAATTGATACTAGACGATGTTTGTCTTTTGGTAAATAATAAACTATTGCATGTTTTATATCTAAATGCTGACACTGTGTCAGCATTTTTTTATTGGCATAATGATTGACCTATATAAACCGAATTTAAAAATGAACATTCAACACAATTAATAAAAATATTATGAGTAAAATTATTGGAATCGATTTAGGAACAACAAACTCTTGCGTTTCAGTAATGGAGGGTAACGAGCCAGTTGTTATTCCTAATGCTGAAGGTAAAAGAACAACACCATCTGTTATCGCTTTTGTAGAAGGCGGTGAAATTAAGGTTGGTGACCCAGCAAAAAGACAAGCAGTTACAAACCCAACAAAAACCGTTTATTCTATTAAACGTTTTATGGGTAATAAATATTCTGAATCTAAAAAAGAAGCAGAGCGTGTACCTTACAAAGTGGTAAAAGGTGATAATGATACACCACGTGTAGATATTGATGGACGTTTATACACGCCTCAAGAATTGTCGGCTATGATTCTTCAAAAAATGAAGAAAACCGCCGAAGATTATTTAGGTACTTCGGTATCTCGTGCCGTTATTACAGTACCAGCTTATTTTAACGACAGTCAACGTCAAGCAACTAAAGAAGCTGGTGAAATTGCTGGTTTAAAAGTAGAGCGTATTATTAACGAGCCTACTGCGGCAGCTTTAGCTTATGGTTTGGATAAAAAAGGTAAAGACCAAAAAATTGTGGTTTTTGACTTTGGTGGAGGAACACATGACGTTTCTATTCTAGAATTAGGAGATGGTGTATTTGAAGTATTATCTACCGATGGTGATACACACTTGGGAGGTGACGATGTTGATGAAAAAATCATCAATTGGTTGGCAGATGAATTTCAAGCAGAAGAAAGCATGGATTTGAGGAAAGATCCTATGTCTTTACAACGTTTAAAAGAGGCAGCCGAAAAAGCTAAGATTGAGTTATCCTCTTCTTCTCAAACTGAAATCAACTTGCCATATATCACTGCTACAGCTAGCGGACCAAAACACTTGGTGCGTACTTTAACACGTTCAAAATTTGAACAATTAATCGATGATTTAGTAAAACGTACCATCGAGCCTTGTTCATCTGCACTAAAAGCAGCTGGTTTAAGCAAAAGTGATATTGATGAAATTATATTAGTAGGTGGTTCTACCAGAATTCCTGCAGTACAAAAAGCCGTTGAAGACTTCTTTGGTAAAGCACCAAGCAAAGGTGTGAATCCAGATGAAGTAGTATCCTTAGGAGCCGCAATTCAAGGTGGTGTACTAACAGGTGATGTTAAAGATGTATTGCTATTGGATGTAACTCCGTTATCTTTAGGTATTGAAACTATGGGTAATGTGTTTACTAAATTAATTGAAGCAAATACAACCATTCCTACGAAAAAATCACAAGTATTCTCAACAGCAGCAGATAATCAGCCTTCTGTAGAAATCCATGTGTTACAAGGAGAGAGAGCTATGGCAGCCGATAACAAAACAATTGGGCGTTTCCACTTGGATGGCATTCCACCAGCTAGACGTGGGACACCTCAAATTGAGGTAACTTTTGATATTGATGCCAACGGTATCATCAAAGTTTCAGCTGAGGACAAAGCAACTGGTAAGAAACAAGATATCAGAATTGAAGCGTCTTCTGGATTAACTGAAGAAGAAATCCAAAAAATGAAAGCTGATGCTGAGGCAAATGCCGAAGCTGATAAAAAAGCAGCAGAAACAGCCCAAAAATTGAACGAAGCAGATTCTATGATTTTCCAAACAGAAAAGCAATTGGAAGAGTTTGGTGATAAGTTGTCTGATGATAAAAAGAAACCGATTCAAGAAGCATTGGAAGAATTGAAAAAGGCTTATGAGTCTAAAGATCTTGCAACTATTGAGCCAGCTTTAAATAAAATTAATGAAGCTTGGAAATTAGCCAGTGAAGAAATGTATAAAGCCCAAGCTGAAGCTCAACAAGGTGGGGCAGAAGCTCCAGGACCTGATCCTACCCAAAATGGACAAGCAGAGGGCAGTGATGTGGAAGATGTAGATTTCGAAGAGGTAAAATAATAGAAAACTATCTAATTAAAAAAGCGCAATCATTTATTTGATTGCGCTTTTTTATGTAAAAACATTTTATTTA
>JBMTVT010000008.1:0-45310 GCA_049451635.1 Tamlana sp.
TTATATTTGCTTTTAACTGTATGTATTTCATCTATTCAATATCTTAATCAAAAAGATTCCTACTTTAGTAGGAAGTAGCTATGAACGAAAACTTAAATCCATCAAACGATAATTTTTCACCAGAGGAATTAGATGTAGAAAAAAAGCTAAGACCTTTAGCTTTTAACGATTTTACGGGTCAAGATCAAGTTTTAGAAAATCTTCAAATTTTTGTTCAAGCAGCAAATTTACGTACTGAAGCTCTAGACCATACCCTATTTCATGGGCCTCCAGGATTAGGAAAAACAACCCTGGCACATATTCTTGCAAACGAACTTAATGTTGGTATCAAAGTAACGTCAGGTCCCGTATTGGATAAACCGGGAGATTTAGCTGGCTTATTAACAAATCTTGAAGAACGCGATGTGTTGTTCATTGATGAAATCCATAGGTTAAGCCCTATTGTAGAAGAGTATTTGTACTCTGCTATGGAAGACTACAAAATCGATATTATGATTGAAACTGGGCCTAACGCCCGTACAGTTCAAATCAATCTAAATCCATTCACATTAGTTGGTGCGACTACCCGTTCAGGGCTATTAACGGCGCCTATGCGCGCTCGTTTTGGTATTCAAAGCAGGTTGCAATATTATAACACAGAGTTGTTAACAACTATCGTTCAAAGAAGTGGCAGTATATTAGATGTACCCATTTCTATGGAAGCAGCTGTTGAAATTGCAGGAAGAAGTCGAGGCACACCTCGTATAGCTAATGCTTTGTTGCGTCGTGTACGCGATTTTGCGCAAATAAAAGGCAATGGTAAAATTGATATCAAAATTGCCAAATTTGCCCTTGAAGCATTGAATGTTGATGCCCATGGTCTGGATGAAATGGACAATAAAATCCTCTCAACTATTATTGAAAAGTTTAAAGGTGGTCCCGTAGGTATTTCAACCATAGCAACAGCAGTTAGTGAAAGCCCTGAAACTATTGAAGAGGTTTACGAACCCTTTTTAATTCAGCAAGGATTTATTATGCGTACACCTCGCGGGCGTGAAGTTACCGAACAAGCCTATAAGCATTTAGGCAAAATAAAAGGGTCAACTCAAGGCGGTTTGTTTTGATACTAAGTGTCATTCTGAAATAAATTCAGAACCCTATGAAATGATAAACAATAAAACTAAATATACAAACCTTATAAAAACCGAAGCCAAACGCCTCGGTTTTTTATCATGTGGCATCAGTAAAGCTCAATTTTTAGAAGAAGAAGCACCTCGACTGGAAAAATGGTTAAACAAAAATATGTATGGTGAGATGCGTTATATGGAAAACCATTTTGACAAACGTTTGGACCCCACAAAACTGGTTGAAGATTCCAAAAGTGTCATTTCTTTATTGCTTAATTATTTTCCTTCGGAAAAGCAAACGGAAGAAAGTTATAAATTATCCAAATATGCCTATGGAACCGATTATCATTTTGTTATTAAAAACAAACTAAAATCACTCTTACAATTTATACAAGAAGAAATTGGCGAGGTTTGCGGTCGTGCTTTTGTTGATTCTGCTCCCGTTCTTGATAAAGCTTGGGCAGCGAAAAGTGGTTTAGGTTGGATAGGGAAACATAGTAATTTATTAACCCAACAAGTAGGCTCTTTTTATTTTATTGCAGAATTGATTATTGATTTAGAATTGGAATATGATACCCCCACAACCAACCATTGTGGCACCTGCACCGCCTGTATTGATGCTTGCCCAACACAAGCTATTATAGAGCCCTATGTGGTAGATGGAAGTAAATGCATTTCATATTTTACTATAGAATTAAAAGAAAATATTCCAGCCGAGTTTAAAGGAAGAATGGATGACTGGATGTTTGGTTGCGACGTGTGTCAAGATGTGTGCCCATGGAACCGGTTTTCAAAATCACATAGTGAACCATTGTTCAATCCAAATCCCGAATTACTTTCCATGACCAAAAAAGATTGGGAAGAGATAACGGAAGATACTTTTAACAAAGTATTTAAAAATTCTGCTGTAAAACGTACTAAATTTTCTGGGTTAAAAAGAAATATTAATTTTCTAAAAGAATAGTAATGTCCTTAAATATTGGATTATTATCTTTGTTAGTTTAGTTAATCACTTGTTTTATGAGCGAAGAAAGTAAACGTAGAGAAGCCCTTATATACCACGCAAAGCCAACTCCTGGTAAAATTAAAATTGTTCCAACAAAAAAATATGCAAGCCAAAGAGATTTGTCTTTAGCATATTCACCGGGTGTTGCGGTACCTTGTTTAGAGATTGAAAAAGATAAAGATGCTGTCTATAAATATACGGCCAAAGGAAATTTAGTTGCTGTAATTTCAAACGGTACTGCGGTTTTGGGTTTAGGAAATATTGGGCCCGAAGCATCAAAACCGGTAATGGAAGGCAAAGGCTTATTATTTAAAATATTTGCCGACATTGATGTTTTTGATATTGAAGTAGGCACTGAGAATATTGATGAGTTTATTCAAACTGTTAAAAACATTGCGCCAACTTTTGGGGGGATAAATTTAGAAGACATTAAAGCCCCAGAGGCTTTTGAAATAGAAAGACGTTTAAAAGAGGAGTTGGATATTCCTGTTATGCATGATGACCAACATGGTACTGCTATAATTTCGGCTGCTGCGTTATTAAATGCTGTTGAACTCGCAAAGAAAAAACTTGAGGATGTAAAAATTGTAATTAGTGGCGCAGGTGCTGCAGCCATTTCTTGTTCTCGGTTATATCAAGCTTGTGGCGCTAAGCGAGAGAATATGGTTATGCTTGATAGTAAAGGCGTTATTAGAGCTGATAGAGAAAACTTATCCCCTGAAAAAGCAGAATTTGCTACCCACAGAAAAATAGACACCTTAGATGAAGCCATGAAAGATGCCGATGTATTTATTGGGCTTTCTATGGCTAATATTGTTTCGCCAGAAATGCTGTTATCTATGGCAAAAAAACCTATAGTTTTTGCCATGGCAAATCCAGATCCTGAAATAAAATATGATATCGCCATAAAAACTCGAAAGGATATTATTATGGCAACAGGCAGAAGCGATCATCCAAACCAAGTAAACAACGTATTAGGATTTCCATTTATCTTTAGGGGTGCTTTGGATGTTAGGGCAACAAAAATTAATGAAGCTATGAAAATGGCTGCAGTTAAAGCCTTAGCAAGATTAGCTAAAGAACCCGTACCAGAGCAGGTAAATATCGCCTATGGTGAAACTCGGTTAACATTTGGAAAAGATTACATTATACCAAAACCTTTCGATCCAAGATTAATTGCCGAAGTACCGCCTGCAGTAGCCAAAGCAGCAATGGAAAGCGGTGTAGCAAAAGAGCCTATAAAAAATTGGGAACGATACAAGGATTCATTATTAGAGCGTTTGGGTTCTGACAATAAGTTGGTTAGATTACTTTTAAATAGGGCAAAACTAGATCCTAAACGTGTTGTTTTTGCTGAAGCTGATCAACTCGATGTTTTAAAAGCAGCTCAAATAGTTTATGAAGAAGGTATTGCAACTCCTATTCTTTTAGGTAGAAAAGAAACTATTGAAGCGCTAATGGCAGAAATAGAGTTTGAAGGAGATATACTTATCATCGATCCAAAAACCGAAGAAGAAAACCAGCGTAAAAACAAATATGCAAAAGTTTATTGGGAGCAACGCAAACGCAGGGGTGTAACCTATTATTCTGCACAGCGGTTAATGCGTGAACGAAACTATTTTGCTGCCATGATGGTTAACGAAGGTGATGCAGATGCGTTGATTTCTGGATACTCTCGCAATTATCCAACGGTTGTAAAACCCATGATGGAGCTCATTGGGATGGCGAAAGGTATTTCGAGAGTGGCTACAACAAACCTAATGATGACTAAAAGAGGCCCCATGTTTTTAAGTGATACCTCTATAAATATTGATCCTGATGCTAAAACCTTAGCAAAAATAACACAAATGACAGCTAAGGTTATTAAAATGTTTGGTTTAAACCCTGTATTGGCTATGGTGTCCTATTCAAACTTTGGCTCCTCACCTAATGCAAGGGCATCAAAAGTTCGTGAGGCGGTTTCATATTTGCACCGTTCTTGTCCAGATATGGATGTAGATGGTGAATTACAAACCGATTTTGCCTTAAACGACAAAATGCTTCGCGAAAAGTTTCCATTTTCAAAGTTAGTTGGCAAAAAAGTTAATGCGCTTATTTTCCCAAATCTAGATTCGGCAAACATAACATATAAACTATTGAAAGAATTAAACGAAGCCGATTCCATTGGGCCAATAATGATGGGTATGCGTAAACCGGTTCATATTTTGCAATTGGGCGCCAGTGTTGATGAAATTGTAAACATGACAGCTATTGCCGTTATTGATGCCCAACACAAAGAAAAATGGGAGTTGGGACAAATTGAAAATTTAAGAACTGTACTACAATAATTTTATTACATTTGAACAGGTTAACGAGTAACAATTAATGATAACTCACATTCAAGGAAAACTTACCGAAAAAAACCCAACGCATGTTGTTATAGAATGTAATGGTGTTGGCTATATGTTAAACATATCATTACATACATTTTCTCAAATTCCTGATAACGAACATTTAAAACTTTTTACCCATCTTCAGGTAAAAGAAGATTCTCATACATTGTACGGTTTCTCATCACTTGCCGAACGCGAAATTTTCAGACTATTAATATCTGTAAGCGGAATAGGTTCTAGTATTGCACGTACTATGTTGTCGTCATTAACACCCAAGCAAGTAAGGGAAGGAATAGCAAATAATGATGTGGCTTTAATTCAATCTATTAAGGGTATTGGTGCTAAAACAGCACAACGAGTTATTATTGATTTAAAAGACAAAATATTAAAGATTTATGATATTGATGAAGTTTCTGTTTCCAAAGACAATACCAACAAAGATGAAGCGTTATCTGCTTTAGAAGTGCTAGGTTTTGTCAAAAAGCAAGCAGAACGTGTTGTGGACAAAATTATGATTGCCCAACCTGATGCTAATGTTGAAACTATTATAAAACAGGCTCTCAAAAACTTATAGTATATTTTGAACAGGACTAAACTAACTTTATATAGACCAATCAAGCAATACTCTTTTTTTGTTTTTATGCTATTTTATTCAGTTGTTGTTTGGTCTCAGCAACCGGTTCAAGATTCAGTTAAAACAGGTTTTAGCTTAGGCACTATTAAAATGCCTAATCCAAACAGTGTTGAGTCTAAATATACTTATGACCCCTTAACCAATCGATATATTTATACCGAAACCATTGGGAATTACAATATAAAATATCCCATTATTTTAACTCCTAAGGAATATTACGATTTAGTTGCTAAAGAAAATTTAAGGAGTTACTACAAAGAAAAAATTGATGCCTTTGATGGTAAAAAAAATGGAACAGAAGATGAGCAAAAAAATTTACTGCCCGAATTTTATGTAAACTCAGATTTTTTCGAATCTGTTTTTGGAAGCAATACCATTGAAGTAACGCCAACTGGATCGGTTGAAATGGACTTAGGGATTCTATTTTCAAAACAAGATAATCCATCATTTTCACCCAGAAACAGGAGTAATTTTACTTTTGATTTTGACCAACGTATCAGTTTAAGTTTATTGGGGAAAGTGGGCACCAGATTACAAGTAACAGCCAATTATGATACCCAAGCAACCTTCGATTTTCAAGAGCTTATTAAATTAGAATATACACCTACTGAAGACGATATTATTCAAAAAATAGAAGTAGGTAATGTGAGTATGCCTTTAAATAGCTCGTTGATAACAGGCGCACAAAGTTTATTTGGTGTAAAGGCACAACTACAATTTGGCAGAACAACTGTAACAGGTGTGTTTTCTGAGCAGAAATCACAATCCAATACCGTTGTAGCACAAGGTGGGGGGACACTTGAAGAATTTGAATTGTTTATAAGAGAGTATGATGAAAATAGGCACTTCTTTTTAGCACAATATTTTAGAGATAATTATGATACAGCATTAAAAAACTATCCGTTTATTAACAACAAAGGCTTACAAATAACTCGATTGGAAGTTTGGATAACCAACCGAAGCAACCGAACCGAGAATGTTAGAAACATTGTAGCATTGCAAGATTTGGGAGAGAGCGACAAAGTTGGGTCTACAGTTAATGTATTTGAAGCTCCTGGAGCTTTACCAAATAACGCAAACAATGCCTTTGACCCTACGAATATTGATGCATCAGCACCTAGCTCGCAACTCAACCAAAAGATTAGGGACATAGCTACTGTTCAATTTGGTATTGAAGTAGCCAATACAAGAGAAGGGTTAGATTACGCAAAACTTGAAAATGCCAGAAAACTTATCCAAGGACAAGAATATACATTAAATGCAGATTTAGGATATATTTCATTAAACCAAAGATTGAATAACGATGAGGTTTTGGCAGTAGCCTTTCAATATACTCTAGGAGGACAAGTTTACCAAGTAGGTGAGTTTGCAAATGATGGTATTGATGCTACTAATGTTACAACAAATGGGCAAGGTCAAGTAACACAGGTTGTTAATTCTAGTTTAATATTAAAAATGCTTAAAAGTAGCATCACCAATGTTACCCAGCCTATTTGGGATTTGATGATGAAAAATATTTACGATACAGGAGCATACAATTTAAGTCAGGACGATTTTAAACTTAATATTTTTTATAATGAAGCTTCACCCTTAAACTATATAACTCCAGTGGGCGCTGATTTTAATTTAGATATTAATGGAAACCCAGTTTCAGGTGCCACCAATGATAAAGACCTCATTCAAAATGTGCCATTACTTAGGGTTTTTAATTTAGATAAGCTAAATTTTAACAACGATCCGCAAACCAGAGGTGATGGATTTTTTGATTTTGTACCAGGAATAACTGTTATTCCTCAAAACGGAAAAATCATATTTACCAGCGCAGAGCCCTTTGGTGAATATTTATTCAATGTTTTAGGTGGTGGTGATTACGATAATGAGGCTTCCTTTAACGCAGACCAAGAGAAATATGTTTACGATATCCTTTATAAAAGTACCAAAACTGCAGCTTTAGAAGAGGTTGAAAAAAATAAGTTTAAATTAAAAGGACGTTATAAATCTAGTGGTGGTGATGGAATTCCTATTGGGTCTTTCAACGTGCCTCGTGGCTCGGTAAGAGTTACTGCTGGCGGGCGTGTTTTGGTTGAAGGCATTGATTATACAGTTAATTATCAATTAGGTCGAGTTCAAATTTTAGATGAAGCCTTAAAAGCTTCCAATACACCAATTGAAGTTTCTACTGAAAACAATGCAGTATTTGGTCAGCAAACCAGACGTTTTACAGGTTTGAACATTGAACATAAATTTAATGAAAACTTTGTTCTAGGGGCTACCCTTTTAAACTTGAATGAACGCCCCATAACCCAAAAAGCAAATTATGGTACCGAGCCTATAAACAATACTATTTTTGGTTTAAATGGAAACTATTCGACTAAGGTTCCTTTTTTAACCAGATTAGCCAACAAGCTCCCAAATATTGACACCGATGTAGAGTCCAATCTTTCACTTCGTGGAGAGTTTGCATATTTAGCACCCGGAGCTCCAAAAGGCACAAATTTAAATGGTGAAGCCACCTCTTATGTTGATGATTTTGAAGGCTCTCAAAATGGTATCGACTTAAAATCGCAACACTCATGGTATTTATCAAGTAGACCGGTTGGACTTGGTAGAAGTTATACTGAAGGGCCAGAAGATGATAACGGTATTCAAAACGGTTTTGATAGAGCCATGTTGAACTGGTATAGCATTGACCCCATATTTTACAGTAGTCAAAGACCAAACGGCATCACCGATAATGATGTTTCAAGTTTATATACAAGTAGGGTATTCATTAACGAACTGTTTCCAGATAGACAGTTGGTTCAAGGTCAAAACTCCGTATTGTTTACTTTAGATTTGGCTTATTATCCTGAGGAAAGAGGGCCATATAATTTTGAACCAACATCTGCCGATGGCATTATTAATAATCCTCAAAACGCTTGGGCAGGTATTACACGCCAATTAACATCCACAGATTTTGAACAGCAAAATGTGGAGTATATTGAGTTTTGGTTACAAGACCCGTTTCAGGAAAACCCAACAAATCCAGGAGGTAAATTGGTATTTAACCTAGGGAATATTTCAGAAGATATTATTAAAGATGGTAGAAAATTATATGAAAATGGACTACCAAAAGATGGTGATGTAAGTTTGTTGCAGCAAACTACCTGGGGCACTGTAGTGCCACAAAACCAATCTTTAATTTATGCTTTTGACACCACAGGACAAGAACGCACCAATCAAGATGTTGGGTATGATGGTTATGATGATGCTGAAGAAGCTGCAGTATTTGGAAGTGTTTTTGGAGAAGACCCTTCAAATGATAACTATGCTTATTTTTTAAATGCAGACGGAGATATTTTTCAGCGTTATAAAAAATACAATGGAGCAGATGGTAACACACCCGATACGTTTTCTGATACCAATAGAGGAGCCAATACCCAACCGGATGTAGAAGACATCAACCGTGATAATACCATGAACACGATTGATAGTTATTTTGAGTATGAATTAGAATTAACCAGACAAAATTTACCTATCTCAAAAGCCGAATTTGATAATCTCCCAAATAGCAATCCACTAAAAGAATATTTAAGAGATTTTAAAGATAGACCAAGAGCACTACCTAATGGCGATAATGTAAATGTGCGTTGGTATCAATTTAGAATTCCTGTTCAAGGAAGTTTAGCAACACCAGTTGGAGGAATAACCGATTTAAGATCTATTCGCTTTACCAGAATTTATTTAAAAGAATTTCAAGAGGCTACCATATTTCGTTTTGGAACACTGGATTTAGTAAGAAGTGATTGGAGACGATACACACAATCTCTAGAGTTTGATAAAGATGACCCAAATGATGATGGCACCGATTTTTCTGTAGGGGTTATAGGAACTCTTGAAAATGAAGGAAGCTATCAACGTCCTCCTGGAATTGAACCAGAGGAGCTTTACAATAGCAATACGGTGGTGCCTCAAAACGAACAATCGCTGGTGGTGAAAGTATGTAATTTAGAAACTGAAGATTCCAGAGCCGTTTTCAAAAACATCAATGTAGATATGCGCCAGTACAAACGTATAAGAATGTTTATGCATGCTGAAGATGGTGAATCAGGAGTAAGTTTAGGCAACGATGATTTAATTGGCTTTATCAGGATGGGTAATGATTTAACCGAAAATTACTATCAAATTGAAATTCCGCTTCAAGTTTCTACATCAACTTCAAGAGCAGGGCTTTGGCCAACAGAAAATGAAATAAACTTACCAATTGACATTTTAGGAAAAGTAAAAGCACAAGGAATTTCTGAAATGACATTAACTAATGACGACCCTACATTTTATGATGTTATAAATGGCGATATTGTTTTGGCAGCAAATCCTTTTGGAGGTTATGCTATAGGTCAACATCGTGTGGGTATAAAAGGGAATCCTAATTTTGGAGATATTAGAACGTTAATGGTTGGGGTTAAAAACGCTACTGCTAGTGATTTATGTGCCGAAGTTTGGTTTAACGAGTTACGCTTATCTGATTTAGATAACGAAGGGGGATGGGCAGCTGTAGTAAGTATGGACACCAACATTGCGGATTTTGCAAATATTAGTGCTACAGGAAGGCAAAGTACCGCAGGTTTTGGCTCATTAGAGCAGGGTCCAAGTCAGCGTAGTTTGGAAGATGTTAAACAATATGATGTGGTTACCAACGTCAATGTTGGGCAATTACTTCCAAAAAAATGGGGCATCCAAGTGCCATTTAATTACGCTCAAAGTGAAGAGTTGATTACGCCCAAATATGATCAGTTTTACAAAGATTTAACCTTAGATTCTAGACTAGAAGCGGCAAGCAGTAATGCCGAAAGAGAACAAATAAAACAGCAATCAGAAGATTATACAAAGCGTAAGAGTATCAATTTTATAGGGGTTAGAAAAACACGAAATAGTGATAAGAAACCACGTTTATATGATGTTGAAAATGTAACACTTAATTACTCTTATAACAAAGTTGAACATAGGGATTTTGAAATTGAAAATGCTGTAAATAAAACAGTACGTGTTGGGGCCAATTATGCGCATAATTTTAACCCAATTACCATAGAGCCATTTAAGAAAAATGATTCGTTGTTCACTGGTAAATATTGGAAATTCTTAAAAGATTTTAATTTTAATTTATTGCCATCAAGCTTTACTATTAATACCGATATTAACAGACAATTCAACAGGCAAAAATTTAGAGAAGTTGATTTAACAGGTGATAATATAGGTATTGAAGAATTATTTAGAAGAAACTACACGTTCGATTTTCAATATGGCATCAATTATAATGTAACAAAGTCATTACAGTTTAACTTTACAGCTTCAAACAATAATATCGTTCGTAATTATTTTAAAGACAATGATTTGATAGCTGGCGAGCAAGACGAAACCCTGGATGTATGGGATGGCTTTTTTGATGTTGGTGACCCAAACAGGCAAACCCAAAATTTGGGAGTTACCTATCAATTACCATTAAACAAAATACCAACATTTAGTTTTCTTGATGCAACCTATCAATACACGGGTAGTTTTTTATGGCAAAAGGGATCAGATTTATATGGTGATATAGAAGTGAACGGACAAAATTATGATTTAGGAAATAGTATCCAAAACTCTAATGTGCATAATATTAATGCAACATTAGACATGAATCGTTTTTATAAATACATAGGGTTGGTTAAAAAACCAATTAGAACTGTAAGAAGCCGAACAACACCAGGTGGAGGCCTTCAAGGGCCAGCACAAAACAAACCAAAGCCCAAGGCAAAAAACCAAGCAGTTAGTAAACTGCTAAATGCGGGCGTTGATATTTTAACCACTATAAAAAGAATTCAGGCTAATTATTCTGAAAATAATGGAACATTTTTGCCTGGTTATACCCAAACCCCAGGATTTATAGGAACGTTAAAACCCACAACAGGGTTTACATTTGGTAGCCAAAGTGATATACGATATTTTGCCGCGAGAAGAGGGTGGTTAACGTTGTTCCCGGAATTTAATCAACAATTTTCAACAACTAACACCAAGCAATTAGATGTATCGGCAAGCTTAGAACCCATTCAAGATTTAAAAATTGATATTGTGGGCAACAGGGCTTACTACGAAAATTATACTGAAAACTTTAGAGTTGACAATGTAGGGGGAAATTTAGAATACCAATCGTTAACGCCCAATACATTTGGTAATTTTAATATATCAACCATTTTAATTAAAACAGCTTTTATTAAAAGTGATGAAAACTTTAGTGAGGCTTTTAATGATTTTAGAGCAAACCGATTAAAAATTGCAGAGCGATTAGCCGAAGATTTTTATGGAAACACCACTTATGCTAGAGATACAGAAGGTTACCCTTTAGGGTTTGGTAAAAACAACCAAAAAGTATTGTTGCCAGCATTTTTGGCAGCCTATTCTGGGCAGGATGCCAATAACATTAGAACCAGTGCTTTTAGGGATGTGCCAATACCAAATTGGGATTTAAAATATTCAGGCTTTATGAAATTTGCTTGGTTTAAAAAGAATTTCAAACGTTTTTCATTAACCCATGGCTACCGTTCAACCTATACTATCAATCAGTTTAATACGAATTTAAATTTAGACGATTCTGCAAACCAAAAACCAATCCCAGGTATTCCATATGCTAGTCAATCAGATGGGTCGAAAGATCAAGCTGGGAACTATAAAAACGAAATATTATTTAGTAATGTTAACTTAACAGAAATGTTTAGTCCGTTAGTGCGTTTAGATTTCGAAATGAAAAATTCGGTTAAAATTCTTGCTGAAATTAAAAAAGACAGACTATTGTCATTAAGTTTTGATAACAATTTAATGACCGAAGTTTTAGGAAACGAATACATTATAGGTTTAGGATATCGAATTAAAGATTTACGTATCCGCTCAAAACTAGCCGGCCCTCAAAAACGAATTGTTAGTGATTTAAACATGAAAGCAGATATATCTGTTAGGGATAATAAAACGATTATTAGGTATTTAGATTTAGAGAACAATCAAATTACTTCAGGGCAGACCATTTGGGGTTTAAAGTATTCAGCAGATTATGCATTTAGTAAAAACCTAACAGGTATTTTTTATTTTGATTATACATTCTCAGATTATGCGATTTCAACAGCATTTCCACAAACTACAATTCGTTCTGGGTTAACACTTCGATATAATTTTGGGAATTAACAAATATCTATTTGAATTTATAGTTTGAATAAATACATTTGCTGAATAAACTAACTTAAATTTAAAACATGAATATTCCATCAGATTTAAAGTACACAAAGGACCATGAATGGGTTAAAATAGATGGTGATATAGCAACAATTGGTATTACAGATTTTGCGCAGAGTGAATTAGGCGATATTGTTTACGTTGAAGTTGAAACGCTTGATGAAACCTTAGAAGCAGAAGAAGTTTTTGGAACTGTTGAGGCTGTAAAAACTGTATCCGATTTATTTTTACCATTATCTGGTGAAATAATTGAGTTTAATGAAACTTTGGAAGACGAGCCTGAAAAAGTAAACTCTGATCCTTATGGAGACGGATGGATGATAAAAGTAAAATGCGCTAACCCTTCAGAAGCAGATGCATTAATGTCTGCCGATGATTATAAAACACTAGTTGGTGCTTAAAAAATTAACACTATTAGTAAGCATACTATATACTATTGCGTTAGCAACAGTTAGTTTAATTAAGCTAAATAATTTACCTGATATTGGAGTTTCATTTGGCGATAAAATCTTTCATTTTTTTGCCTACGGTCTGTTGGCATTTTTGTGGTATCATGCTTTTTTTTATAGCTTTAAATTCAAAAAAAAGCAGGCACTTTTAGTTGCACTAATAAGCTCGGTAGTATTTGGTATAATTATTGAGGTATTACAAGGAGCAATAACAGTTTCAAGAGCACAGGATGCCTTTGACGCATTGGCAAATGCTCTAGGAGCTTTATTGGTATCAATAGTATTGTGGTTTAAAAATGGATTACCCGTTAAAAGCTCTTAATCACTTGCATTTTTGATAAATAAATAGTTATTTTAGCAATCTTGATAAACGAATAGAATTATGGAACCTAAAAAAAATCCTAAAGCAAATGTTGGACGTAATAGTTCACTTTACTTCGCAGTTGGTTTAGCGTTAATGTTATTTTTAACAAACTATGCTATCAACTACAAAACTTACGATAAGTCTAATATAGATATAGGCCAATTAAACCTAGATGAAGAATTAGAGGAAGAAATTCCAATTACAGAACAAATACAAACACCACCTCCACCTCCACCTCCACCAGCAGCTCCAGAAGTTATTGAGGTTGTAGAAGACGAAGAGGAAGTTGAGGAAACGGTAATTGAGTCTACTGAGGTTGACCAAAATACTGAAATTGTTGAGGTAGAGGAAGTAGAAGTAGTAGAAGTAGAAGAAGATATTGATGTACCATTTTCAGTAATTGAAAACGTACCAGTATTTCCAGGTTGTGAAGGAGAACCAAATAACAACGCCAAAAGAGATTGTATGTCAAAAAAAATATCAGCCTTTGTAAACAAAAAGTTCAATACAGATTTGGCAAGTGATTTAGGTTTATCTGGAAGACAACGTATTAACGTTATCTTTAAAATTGATAAAACAGGAAATATTACAGGTGTTCGTGCAAGAGCACCTCACCCAGGATTGGAAAAAGAAGCAGCACGAGTTATTGGGTTATTACCTAAAATGAAACCAGGTAAGCAACGTGGGAAACCAGTAAACGTTCCATATTCGTTACCTATAATTTTCCAAGTTCAAGACTAAGAATAAAAAAGAATTTTTCTTAAATATAAAATCCCGTTACAATTTGTAACGGGATTTCTTTTTTTAGTATGCTTATTGTGACTTTATCATAATATTAACTCGTTGTGCATTTTAAATAATGCTGATTTTAATATTGTTAATGTTTCTGCCAAATATAAATTTGTTGATATACTCAATAGTTGTCAACGCGGTTATTTTAGACACTATTTTCGTTTTAAAGCCTTGAAAAGACTTAGCGTAATTGCGTCTTATCATAAACTGGCCACATAGTTGAGAAAACAGTGTCTCTATTCTTTTCCTCTTTTTTCTGAATACATAAGGTTGTTTTTTGTAATCTTTTTGATCCCTTCTCATAGGTGTATTTAGCTTAAACAAATCAGTTCCAAATCACTCAGCTTCGGTCGACGTCTTTGATAGTCCAAAAGTTGTTCTTTTGATATTTTCCGTAATACTTCCAATATTCTTTTGTAATTTGCATTTAAGTTGTTCATAATTAATGTTTTATAGCTAAAAAAATTTACTGATCATCAGTAATATGGACAACTTTTTTCTTTTAAATCATAATGCACAACGGGTTTTAATTGTTTGTTTATTAACAAAACAAAACAAAACACATGCCAAAATCCTCAGCTATTTAATATTGGTTTTCGTTAATAGGTACCTATTAACGTTTATGATAGATGTTCATAAAAAAGCAAGCTGTTTTTTCTTCTTAAATTTTTAAATAATGCTTGTAGATTAATTAATTAGCAGTATATTTGCACCCGCCTAAGTCAACGCTCAGGCTCATTTTTTGAATAAATTAATTAATAAAAACGTTACGCTATGTACGCAATTGTAGAGATAGCAGGGCAACAATTTAAAGTTGTTAAAGATCAAAAAGTTTTTGTTAACCGTTTACAAGCTGAAGAAGGCAATAAGGTATCTTTTGATAATGTACTTCTTTTAAGTGATGGTGACAAAGTAACTGTTGGCGCCCCAGCTATAGACGGAGCTCAAGTAGGAGCAAAAGTCTTAAAGCACCTTAAAGGTGATAAAGTTATAGTTTTCAAAAAGAAAAGACGTAAAGGTTATCGTGTAAAAAATGGCCACCGTCAATCTTTAACTGAGATTGTAATTGAAAGTATTGCTGCTTCAGGAGCTAAAAAAGCTGCCCCAGCGAAAGCAGAGAAAAAAGCAGAACCTAAAGTAGAGGCTCCTGCACCAAAAGCAGAAGCTAATCAAGATTTAAGCAAATTAACTGTTGCTGAATTAAAAGACTTAGCAAAAGCTAGAGGAATTGAAGGTATTTCTTCTATGAAAAAAGCTGATTTAATTGCTGCTTTAAGTTAATATTAAAATTTAAAATCGAAATAAAATGGCACATAAAAAAGGAGTCGGAAGTTCGAAAAACGGTAGAGAATCAGAATCGAAACGCTTAGGGGTAAAGATATTTGGTGGTCAAGCTGCAAAAGCAGGAAACATTATCGTTAGACAAAGAGGTAACACACATCACCCAGGTGAGAATGTTTACTCTTCAAAAGATCATACATTACACGCTTATGTTGATGGTGTTGTAAAATTCACAAAGAAAAAAGATAATAAATCTTATGTTTCTATTGAGCCTTTTGAGGCTTAGGAAATAATTTTTGTTTTAAAAGCATAAACCCTTTCTAAAAATAGAAAGGGTTTTTTTATGGACTTAAATAAAATGTAATCTTAAATTTTATTTAATGTTAAGCAAATTTAAAATTTCAAATTTTTTACATAATAGATAACCATAATTTAAAGAGTACTTAAAACACTTCATTCACTCATTTTGTTATTTAGCGGTTAATTAATAACTAATAAAAAATCATGAAAAAAAATTATTTTTTATCAATCTATATTGCTTTGTTATCCTTAATGGGGTTTTCACAAAATGGTAATATTCAAGGGATTGTTTTAGACAGTGAAGGTCTGCAAGTACCATTTATTAATGTGCTTTTAAAAGATTTAAATAAAGGAACGTATTCAGATGTTGATGGTAACTTTACATTGCTTAATGTTCCAGTTGGTAACCAAACCTTAATTGTTAAGTATTTAGGATATGAAGATTCTCAAACAGTAGTGTCTGTTTTAGAGGGTAAAACGACTACAGTTAAAATTATAATTACTCCAAAAGCTTTAGAGTTGGACGATGTTATAATTAGCGGATTTAACAGTGGGCAGGCAAAAGCTTTAAATGCTCAAAAAAATAAACAAAATATAACCAACGTAGTATCAACAGATCAAATTGGTAAATTTCCAGATGCTAATATAGGAGATGCTGTAAAGCGTATTCCTGGAATAACAATGCAAGTAGATCAAGGTGAAGCGCGTAATATTATTATTAGAGGTTTAGCACCACAATTAAATTCTGTGACTTTAAATGGAAGTCGTATTCCTTCAGCCGAAGGAGATAATAGAAATGTTCAAATGGATTTGATTCCATCGGATATGATTCAACTTATAGAAGTAAATAAAGCAGTAACACCGGATATGGATGCAGACGCTTTAGGAGGATCTGTAAATTTAGTTACCAGAACATCTCCAAATGGTTTTAGAGTTGCTGCAACCGTAGGTTCTGGAGTTAATTTTATAACAGATAAACGTATTTTAAACGGTTCTTTTTTAGTTGGTGATCGTTCTAAAAACAATAAATTCGGTTGGATGCTTTCTACATCTATTAACGATACCGATTTTGGTTCAGATAATGTGGAAGCTGTTTGGGTAAATGAAGCTGAAAGTCCTATTTCTGGAGATGATATAGAAGTGAATCCATATATTGAAGAGTCAGATATAAGAACTTATTTAGTTCAACGTATTCGTAGAAGTTTTTCTGCAAATTTCGATTATGCTTTCGATGCTAATAACAAAGTGTATTTAAAATCGATGTACAATTGGAGAGACGATAGAGAAAACCGTTTCAGATTGCGTTATCGTAAAATGGCTCCTGTATTCGAATCGGGAACAGAAAATATTATTGGTTACGAAGGTGAAGTTAGAAGACAAACTAAAGGGGGTATAAATAATAATAGAAATAAAAACACGAGATTAGAAGACCAACGTATGCAGAACTATAGCATTGGTGGTGATCATTTATTCGGAAATTTAACTTTCGATTGGATGACGTCATTTTCTAAAGCTTCAGAAGAACGTTTAAACGAACGTTATATTGAATATGAAATTGGCGATGAATTTGCAATTAACCAAGATCTTTCAAATCCAAGATCCCCTTTAATAACAGCTGTCAATGCCAGTGATGTTGCTTTAGATAAATTTGAATTGAAGGAAGTAACAGAACAAAATGGGTATACAGATGAAAAAGATTTTAATGCCTTTGTTAATTTTAAATTTCCAGTAAACTTTTTTAATAACACAAATAATGGATTTCTAAAATTTGGTGGACGCACTAAAATAAAGGATAAAAAACGTGACAATAACTTTTTTGAATACAGCCCACTAAATAGCAACTTAGATGCGCTAACAAGTGTGCCTTTAACAAACCAGACAGATGCAGATTTCTTAGCTGGTAGTCAATATAAGGCAGGTGAATATGCTGCTCCAGAGTTTTTAGGAAATTTAAAATTTAATGATGCTACTTTATTTGAACCATCAGATGTGCCAAGTGAATATGCACGTGCCAACTATGAAGTAACAGAAGATGTTTATGGTGCTTATGTTATGGCAAATCAAAATGTATCAGATAAGTTTAGTGTGCTTGCGGGTTTAAGGGTTGAAGGAACTAAAACAAAAGCAACAGGAAACCAAATTGAAAATGAAGAAGATATTTTAGGTACTATTACTAAAGAAAAAGACTATGTATATTTCTTACCGGGTCTTCATTTAAAATATAGTGTAACTAATAATACTATTTTACGTTTTGCATGGACAAATACACTTGCGCGTCCAAATTACGTCGATATTGTCCCTAGTATGGATGTTCTTGTAGACGATGAAGAAATGTACCTTGGTAATCCAGATTTGAGTGCTACTACCTCTATGAATTTCGATGTCATGGCAGAACATTATTTTAAGAGTGTAGGTATTATTTCTGCTGGTATATTTCAAAAAAACATAAAAGATTTTATTTATACATTTCAATATAAAGATGCAGCAACAGGGTATGATATTTACCAACCACAAAACGGTGATGATGCCAGTATTTTAGGTGCCGAGGTTAGTTTTCAACGTCAGTTAGACTTTTTGCCTGGGTTTGCGAAAAACTTTAGCTTAATATTGAATTACACGTACTTAACATCGAATGCAGATGGCATTAGAAATGCAGATGGCGATGAGAGAGCCGATTTAGATTTGCCAGGAACAGCGCCAAATATGTTTAATGGTTCGTTAGCATATGCAACTAAAAAAATGAGTTTACGTTTATCTGCTAATTATTCTGATGCTTATATCGATGAAATTGGTGGTAGCGCTTTTGAAGACAGATATTATGGCGAACAGTTTTTAGTAGATTTTAATGCGTCTTATAAAATAGGTAATGGATTCACCATTTACGCAGATTTAAATAATATTACAAATCAGTCTTTACGCTATTACCAAGGCGTTAAAGCGAGAACTATGCAAATGGAATATTATGGTAGACGCTTAACATTTGGTTTGAAATATGATTTATTTAAAAAGCAATAAGTATTTTAAAAAATGAAGAAACTTAAACATAACATTGTATTTTGGATAACTGTTTTGTTGTTAGGTTGTGTCACTAAAATGCCCGAGATAATGGCAAGCGTTATTACCGAGCAAACACCAAACGACACAGATGATCCGGCCATTTGGGTAAATCCAAATGATACAAGTAAAAGTATTATTTTCGGAACCGACAAATCTACAAATGGTGGTATATATGCTTTCGATTTAGATGGCAAAATTCTAGAAGATAAAAGCGTTAAAAACATAAAACGACCTAACAATATAGATTTAGAGTACGGTTTTAGTCTTAACGATTCTACAAAGGTTGATATTATTGCTTTTACCGAAAGAGAAAGACAACAAATACGTTTGTTTTCGGTTCCAGATATGAAGCCATTAGATCATGGCGGTTTTAAAGTGTTTACAGATGCTATAGAGCCAGAGTATAATTTACCAATGGGAATTGCACTTTATAAATCTACTAAAACAGGAAGTCTATTTGCTATAGTAGGTAGAAAAACCGGACCCTTAAATGGTTATTTGTATCAATACGAATTGGTTTCAGATAGTTTGTTAGTTCAAGCTAAATTAGTACGAAAGTTTGGAGCCTTTAGTGGTAAAAAAGAAATTGAAGCTATAGCTATAGATGACGAAGCTGGTATTATTTATTATTCAGATGAAGGTCATGGTATTCGTAAATATTACGCAGAACCATCTATGGGAGATAAAGAAATATATTGTTTTGGTGGAGAATATTTTAAAGAGGATATTGAAGGTATTGCTATTGCTAAATATAATGGGAAGGGCTTTTTAATAGTGTCTAATCAGCAATCACATACATTTAATGTTTTCGATTTAAAGACCAACGCCTTTATAAAAGAAATTAATTTAGGTACAACTGAAACCGATGGCTGTGATGTAACAACCCAAGCTTTAGGGGATAAATTTCCTAATGGTTTGTTTGTGTCTATGAACAACAATAGAAACTTTTATTTTCATGATTTAGCGAAGTTAAAGTTGTTAGAATAAACTTGTTTTTTAATATATTAAAACCTTTTCTGTATTCAGTTAGGGTTTTTTTATTGAATATTTCGAAATTATTGATTAACTTAATTGGAAATTATTAGTATTTCATTTAAAAAATTGAGATTATGCAACTTCCATTTAGATCTGAAATTAGGAACTCCCCATGCCACCCTACCATTAAAATTTTTTTAAGTGATGAGTCTTTAGATGAAAAAATTAAAAGTCATTTAGAACGATTTGATGAAATTGATACTATAGAAATTCAGGAAAGTGTAGAACAAAATAGGGCAGACGAAAGTATTACCATTTTTTTGAAGAATGATGTTGATATTGTGAAAATTAAGTCTACAATAGACTCTAGTTTATGGTGGTACTTTGAAGAGGATTTGGTAGACGACTAAAGCAAAATACTGCAATAGCGATTGGAGTGGCATCCTTTTTTGCCATTAAAAGCAAAAAAGATATAGCGGAAAGCGCGGTGCTTTAGCAATTGCCAAAAAAAAATCCCAAACATATATGCTTGGGATTTAAATTATAAGATTGCTGCCTTTGTAGGCGTTTTAGTATCTGTAATACTCAGGTTTATATGGCCCTTCAACTTGTACGCCAATATATTTTGCTTGGTCTTCTTTAAGTTCGGTTAACTCAACACCAATTTTTTCTAAATGTAGTTTTGCTACTTTTTCATCAAGATGTTTTGGCAACATATACACTTTGTTTTCATAACTGTCACTATTATTCCAAAGTTCAATTTGAGCTAATGTTTGGTTGGTGAATGAGTTACTCATTACGAAACTAGGGTGGCCTGTGGCACATCCTAAATTAACCAAACGTCCTTGAGCTAAGATAATCACATCTTTACCGTTAATTGTATATTTATCAACTTGAGGTTTTATAACATTTTTGGCATTGCCATAGTGTTTGTTTAACCAAGCCATATCAATTTCGTTGTCAAAATGCCCAATGTTACAAACAATGGTTTTATCCTTCATAGCTTCAAAATGTTCTGCTCTTACAATATCTTTATTTCCGGTTGTTGTTATTACAATATCAGCATTAGCGACAATAGTTTCCAGTTTTTTAACTTCAAAACCATCCATTGCCGCTTGTAAAGCACAAATTGGGTCGATTTCTGTAACGGTTACAATACTTCCTGCACCTTTAAAAGAGGCGGCAGTACCTTTGCCTACATCGCCATAACCACAAACAACAACACGTTTTCCTGCTAACATAATATCGGTAGCACGACGAATGGCATCTACGGCACTTTCACGACATCCGTATTTGTTATCAAATTTACTTTTGGTAACAGAATCATTTACGTTTATGGCAGGCATTGGTAATGTGCCATTTTGCATACGTTCATACAATCTGTGAACACCAGTTGTAGTTTCTTCACTTAAACCTTTAATGCCAGAAATTAATTCTGGGTAACGGTCTAATACCATGTTGGTTAAATCGCCACCATCGTCAAGAATCATGTTTAATGGTTTTCTGTCTTCACCAAAAAACAAGGTTTGCTCAATACACCAATCAAATTCTTCCTCGGTCATATCCTTCCATGCATAAACTGATGTTCCAGAAGCTGCAATGGCCGCAGCAGCTTGGTCTTGGGTTGAGAAAATATTACACGAACTCCAAGTTACTTCAGCACCCAAAGCTTGTAAGGTCTCAATTAAAACCGCCGTTTGTATGGTCATGTGTAAACAACCTGCAATGCGTGCGCCCTTAAGAGGCTGCGATTCTCCATATTCTTCACGTAAACTCATAAGCCCTGGCATTTCAGCTTCGGCAAGTTCAATTTCTTTTCTTCCCCAATCGGCTAGCGATATATCTTTAACTTTGTTTGCAACGTAAGGAATTGTTTTTGTGCTCATATCAATTTTTCTTTTGTTTTTTAAATAACTAAACATCATTGTTATTAGCGCTTAAAATACTTAAATTCGCTTGCAAGATGTTTAATTTGTTTTAGGCAGCACAAAGATAATCAATAACTTTCAGAATATTAAATGCCACTTTATAAAACTATCACACCAAACTCACAAACTACTGTTAAAATCTGGAAGATTTCTGAATCTTATACAGATTTAATTGATAACATTAAACTAAAGCCTGAAAGTTTACAGCGTGTTTTAGGCATGAAAAGTGAATTGCATCAGCGTGGTTTTTTAAGTGTAAGGCGGTTATTGGCGGAGTTTGGTTATGATGATTTTGATTTGTTTTATGATGGAAACGGAAAACCACATTTAAAAGACGGTAAGCATATATCCATTACCCATTCATTCAACTTTTCGGCAGTTATTGTAAGTGATTATATAGTTGGCATTGACATTGAAAAACAACGTGAAAAAATTACTGTAATTGCTCATAAATTTATTGATTATGAGTTTGATTATTTAAATGAAAATAAACCTGATTACATAAAAAAACTAACCGCTATTTGGTGCGTAAAAGAATCGTTGTACAAACTATTTGCAACACCCGGATTAAGTTTTAAAAAGTATTTTCTGGTAATTCCTTTTGAAATTAAGGATCAAGAAACTATTGCTTGGATTGATTACAAAGACAAAAAATATAGATACAGCATTCATTTTCTGGAGTTCGAAGGGTTTACGTGTGCTTATGCCATTGCTTAAATGAATAAGGTTTACTATAACATACAAAAAGCCATTGGCAAAAGAAAGAAGCAATTGGCTGTTTTAATTGACCCAGAAAAGTTTTTAATTGAAAACGTACCAGGTTTCATTAAAAAAGTAAACAAATCAAAAGTTACACATGTTTTTGTTGGAGGGAGCACGGTTAAAAATGATGCAACAGAAATTTTGGTTACAGAAATAAAAAAATTTACAAAATTGCCTATCGTATTGTTTCCTGGTGATGTTTCCCAAATTACAGATAAAGCCGATGTACTATTGTTTTTAAGTTTAATTTCAGGAAGAAATGCCGAATATCTAATTGGAAAACATGTTAAAACTATTACAAGATTAAGAACAACTAGTTTAGAAGTCATTCCTACAGGATATATCCTTATTGAAAATGGTAAAGAAACAGCTGTGCAGCAAGTTACAGGAACAAAGCCAATGGCTAGGAAACATATTCAGGAAATAGCGGATACCGCAAAAGCTGGAGCATTACTTGGTATGAATTTGATGTATTTAAAGGCAGGTAGTGGTGCTACACATCCAATAAACCCTGAAATTATAAACTCAGTAAAACAAGAGTTTCAAATTCCCATAATTGTTGATGGTGGGATAAAAAGTATAGAACAGCTAGAAACTACTTACAATGCTGGTGCAGATTTAGTTGTTATTGGTACAGCTTTTGAAGCCGACGAATCGTTTTTTGATGAATTAAAGAAAGAACAAAAATGAAAATATCAGTAGAATTAACCTTAACACCGTTGCATGATGATTATGAACCTGCAATCATTCATTTTATAAAAAAACTAAGAGCATCCAAATTAAAAGTTTTAGAAAACCCTTTAAGCACTCAAGTTTATGGCGATTATGATGAAGTGATGAATTTGCTAAACTCAGAAATTAAAGAAGCTTTTCAGCTAATAGAAAGCGGTTTGCTTCATATGAAAATTGTAAAATCAGACAGACACAGTTATGAACCCCATTTTTGAGTTTTTTTTAGAAGCTTATAAAGAAACACCAACCAATCAAATTGTACTTGAAGCCGTAGCGTTCGTATTTGGTATTTTAAGTGTTTGGTATGCAAAAAAAGAAAATATTTTAGTGTATCCAACTGGCATAATTTGTACAGTAGTAACGGTTTATTTATTATATATAAATCAGTACTTTGGTGATATGATGATGAATTTTTATTACTCCATTATGAGTATTTACGGTTGGTGGAACTGGTCTCGAAAAAACGAAAATAAGCCTGTTGTGCCTATTTCAAGAACTACTTTAAAAGAAAAAAAAATTGGAATACTTCTTTTTATTTTAACCATCATAGTCACTTATTTGGTTTATAAAGGATTCGGTTATACCATAGAAACCCCCAATTATATTGATATTGTTACTTCCGGAATTTTCTTTACAGCCATGTGGTATATGGCAAATAAAAAATTAGAGAATTGGACACTGTGGATTATTGGTGATTTAATTACCGTGCCACTATACGCTTACAGAGGGTTAGGTATGTTATCGTTACAATATATAATCTTTACTATATTAGCAATTCAAGGATATATGGCATGGAAAAAAAACTTAAACAACAACCTTCAAACTGTGTAAAAGTAGTTTTGTTTGGTCCGGAATCTACTGGAAAAACAACCTTGTCGCATCAGTTGGCACGTTACTACAATTCGGTTTGGGTGCCAGAATATGCACGCGAATATCTTCAAGATAAATGGAACAATGAGCGAAAAACTTGTGAGCCTAAAGATTTATTGCCCATTGCTGAAGGCCAAATACGGTTAGAAAATGAGTTGACACAAAAAACTGATACCATTTTAATTTGCGATACCGATTTGTTGGAAACCAAAGTATATTCTGAAGCTTATTATTTAGGAAGTTGTGATTCAATTCTTGAAGAATATGCTTTAAAAAATACTTATGATTTGTATTTTTTAACATATATTGATACACCTTGGGAAGCTGACGATTTACGCGATAGACCTGAGCACAGAGAGGAGATGTTCAAAGCATTTGAAGATGCACTAACAAAACACAACCGCCCTTTTGTGTTGTTAAAAGGTGATAAAAAAACGCGTTTGGAAACCGCCGTAAAGCATATTGATAAACTATTAAAAGAAAAACAATAAATGTTTTCAGAAAAAGATATTAATCAAATACAAGATTTAGGAATAACCATTGATAAAGTTAATGAGCAAATTGAACGTTTAAAGGATGGGATGTCTTATTCCAATCTAGTTGCAGCAGCTACCATTGGTAAAGGTATTGAGAAATATGAAAAGGATGAAATCCAAAACTTTATAGAGTTGTACGAAGCCAAAAGGAACAATCTGTCCTTGGTTAAATTTGTGCCAGCTTCGGGGGCAGCAACACGCATGTTTAAGTTTTTATTTCAGTTTTTAAAATCTTTTAAACCCGCTAATGAAAGTGTTCAAGAGTATGCTGATAGGAAAAATGATACGCTCATTGAAAATTTCTTATCAAATCTAAAAAGTTTCCCTTTTTACAATTTGGTACTTTCTGAAGTAAAAAGCGTAAATCCAAATTTTGATTCTTTACCAGAAAACGAAAAATACGTAGCGTTTGTAAAAACTATGTTAGAAGATAATGGTATAAATTATAGTTTTTTACCCAAAGGACTTTTGCCTTTTCATAAATATGACCAAAATGTAGTGACCGCATTTTACGAACATTTATTTGAATCAACTTTATACAGTTCTGCTAATAACATAGCAAACCTTCATTTTACAGTTTCTGAAAATCATCATGATTATTTCATAAAGGAATTAAATAAAATAAAAGATGATTTGGAAAAGAAAACCAAAACAACTTTCAATGTGTCTTTTTCTTATCAAAAGCAAGTAACATCAACAGTTGCCCTAACGGCTAAAGACCAAGTTTTTAGAAACGAAGACGGTTCTATATTGTTCAGACCTGCTGGTCATGGTGCGCTTTTGGAAAACTTAAACGATTTGGATTACGATTTAATTTTTATTAAAAACATTGATAACATTGTTGTTTCAAACAAAAACATAAAAATTTCTAACTCCAAGAAATTGCTTTCAGGCGTTTTGTTGGAAGTGCAAGAAAAAATCTTTTCTTATTTGCATAAATTAGATGAAGGCGGTTTAACGGATGCCGATTTCAAAATAATAGCCTTGTTCTTGAAATACAGACTAAATGTCCCCATTGATGTTGATTTTGACCGTATGTCTTCAGATGAAAAAACTACTTACCTATCCGAAAAGTTAAACAAACCTATTCGTGTTTGTGGCATGGTAAAAAATGAAGGGGAACCCGGTGGTGGCCCATTTTGGGTAAAAGACAAAAACAATCAAGTGTCATTACAAATTGTAGAGTTTGCTCAAATTAACTTTAGCAGAAAAAATCAGCAGTCATTGGTTTATAAAGCAACACACTTTAATCCAACAGATTTAGTTTGTGGCGTTAGAAATTATAAAGGCGAAAAATTTAATTTAATGGATTATGTCGATCCAGAAGCTGCTTTCATTACCATGAAAACACAAAACGGTGTTGATATTAAAGCCTTGGAACTTCCTGGGCTTTGGAATGGTAGTATGGCGCATTGGAATTCTATTTTTGTTGAAGTGCCTTTAACTACTTTTAATCCTGTTAAAACGGTAAATGATTTACTCAAACCCGCACATCAAGTTTCATAATGTTGAATACAGACGTTTTATTACAAGAACTCACTTTTAAAGCCATTAGAAGTTCGGGTGCTGGCGGACAACATGTAAATAAAGTGTCCTCAAAAATTGAACTGTCTTTTAATTTAAGTACATCGGAAGCTTTAACCGAAATTCAAAAACAACGTATTCAAAACAAACTAAAATCTCGACTCACCAATGATGGAGTTTTGATATTGCAATGTGATGAAAGTAGAAGTCAGCATAAAAACAAAGAACTGGTAATAAAACGATTTTTTGAGTTGATTAAAGCTTCGTTAGTTGTCCCAAAAAAGCGAATTCCAACAAAAGTTCCAAAATCAGTTATAAAAAAACGTTTAAAAAGTAAACGAAACATATCTGAGAAAAAGGCAAACCGGAAAAAACCAGACATCGAATAAAAAAATAAGTATTAATTGTTAATTGTTAATTGTCAATTGTTTTTATCTTTGCTGCGTTCTCAAAAAGGGGTGCTTTTTCAGTTAGCTGCTTTTAGTTTTGCTTATTGGTCCAAATAATGACTTTTAATTTTTAACTTTTAACTTTTAACTACCAAAAGGCTGAGATCATACCCAATGAACCTAGAACAGGTAATGCTGTTTAGGGAGGCGATAATCGCCGTTTAGATATTATCCATTTGTTAAGCTTCTGGCCTTTTTCAAAATATAAAAAAGGTTTTATCAAAAAAGGATGAGTCAAAAAAAACATAATTATTAACCACAAAGAATAATTACCTCTTTTTATTCGATTATAAATTCATAATCGTAATGAAATCTAATTTCTTTATTCTTTCTTCAAAAAGTTTCAATTACTTTTTAAGGAACCTTTTTTTTATAACACTTTTGGTGTTATCAGTAAGTGCAAATGCGCAAAATAATCAAAAACAACAAGATTCAACCAAAACACAAAAACTAGATGAGGTTTTGGTAAATGCGGTTCGTGTGGATGCCGATTCTCCTATAACACATTCCAATGTTTCCAAAGAGCAATTAGCAAAGCGTAATTTAGGACAGGACATTCCTATTTTACTAAATTATTTGCCATCAGTTGTTACTACCAGTGATGCGGGTGCTGGTATAGGTTATACAGGTATTCGTGTACGAGGCACTGATGCGACTCGAGTAAACGTAACTATTAATGGTATATCATACAACGACCCTGAAAGTCAAGGAACATTTTGGGTTAATTTAGGCGATTTTGCATCCTCAACAGAAAGTTTACAATTACAACGTGGTGTAGGTACTTCAACCAATGGTTCAGGAGCTTTTGGAGCCAGCTTAAATCTTTTAACCGATGCATTTTCCGAAAATCCTTTTGGTGAAATTTCCAATAGTTTTGGGAGTTACAATACCAAAAAGCATACCATTAAGTTAAGCACAGGCTTATTGAATAACCATTTTGAGATTTCTGGGCGTTTCTCAAAAATATATTCCGATGGTTACATTGATAGAGCGTTTACAGACTTAAAATCGTATTTCTTACAAGGTATTTATAAAGATGATAATACTTTGATTAAAGCTTTAACGTTTGGAAATACTGAGCGAACCTATCAAGCTTGGTATGGTTTAACTGCCAAAGAATTAAAAGAAAACCGTAGACAAAATCCATACACTTACGACAATGAAACTGATAATTATTGGCAAGACCACTACCAATTGCACTGGAATGAGCGTTTTAATAACAATTGGTCAACTAATTTAGGGTTAAACTACACCAAAGGGAAAGGCTATTTTGAGCAATATAAACCTGAAGAATCTGCTGCCAATTTTGCTAATTTAATTGAAGATGATTCTGATGTTATTGTTCGCCGTTGGTTAGATAATAACTTCTATGTTTTAAATGCTAATGTGGTTTACAAGAAAAACGCATTGGAGTTCATTACCGGGGTTTCTTACAACACCTATTCAGGTGATCATTTTGGTGAAGTTATTTGGGGTAGTAATTTAGCACCAAACACTAATATTAGAGATAGATATTATGATGGAGATGCCACTAAAAATGATTTTAGTATATTTTCAAAAGCCACCATTAAATTAGCAGAAAAAGTGACTGGGTTTATAGATTTACAAGGGCGTTTTGTTAACTATAAAACCAATGGGGTAAATTCAGATTTGGTTGATTTTGTTACTGATGCTAACTTTAATTTTTTCAATCCTAAATTTGGGTTAACTTATAAATCTTCCAGTGGCAGTAGTTTTTATACCTCGTATGCCAGAGCAAACAGAGAGCCAAATCGTGACGATTTTAAAGCAGGTGTTACCGAAAACGAAACTTTAAATGATATTGAACTGGGTTGGCGGTATGACAAAAACATGGTGAGTGTTAATACCAATTTATATTACATGTTTTATCAAAATCAGCTAGTTTTAACGGGCGAGTTGGACGATGTAGGAAGCCCTATTAGAGCCACAAGCGGTAAAAGTTACAGATTAGGTTTAGAGGTTGATGCCCATATTCAGTTTAATGAAAAGTTTAATGTAGCCACCAATGTTGCTATAAGTAGTAATAAAAATATAAATTTTAATGCTTCAATAAATGGTGAAGTGGTTGATTTGGGAAACACCAATATTTCGTTTTCACCAGAATTGGTTATTGGTAATGCTCTAAATTTTCAGCCTTTAAAAGATTTACAACTATCTTTTTTAAGTAAATATGTTGGCGAGCAATATATGGGCAATATTGATAATCCAGAATCAATTTTAGAAAGTTATTTTGTGAGCGATTTCAATATCAATTATGAAATTAAACCAAATAGAATGTTTAAAACCATCATCTTATCTGCATTGATAAATAATATTTTCAATAAAAAATATGTTTCTAATGGGTATTTTGGTTCTTATGATTATGATGATTCAAGCAGTCTCACTGGAACAACCACAGGCTATTTTGCTGGATATTATCCGCAGGCAACAACCAATTTCTTGTTGGGAGCCACTTTAAAGTTTTAAGTAATAATTAGGGAATAATTAAAAAACGCAGTTGATATTAATATCAACTGCGTTTTTTAATTATAAATAGTTAGGTTATCTCCACTTCTATCAACAATATATCCTCTTAAAGGGCATTTTGTTCCCGAGTTTCCTATAGGAATACCATCAAGTAAACTATACTCATTGCCATCATCACAATTACATTTCGCAATAATACCATTAATAGTTAAAAACGAACAGTCCGAAGGGATATGGTTAGGGTCAGTAGCATCAAAAGCTACATATCTAGAGCCTGTATTATTAACAATAATACCATTTTTCCCTCCTATAGTGGGAATGGGCACGGGCACATTTATAGACTTTAATTGGCTGTATTGTGGAAAATTAAGATTGATGGTTTCGCTAATCTTGATATCAAATAAAAAATTGCAGTTTCTATTATCAATAGAATTTCCAGTACAGGCAGATAAAAAAACAACGCATAATAGGTATAAAAAAGGCCTCATAACAATTTTTTAATTAGTGGGCAATTTACAACAAAAAGTAAATTGAGATAAATATTTTGTATATTTGTACTATAATCTCGTTCATGCGGGATTTTTTTGTATGCTGAATTTTTTCAGCATCTTTTATTAAGTAAAACGATGAAGTTATGAGTAAAGTATCATACTATACACCTGAAGGATTAAAAAAATTAAGAGACGAACTCAATCAGTTAAAAGATATTGAACGCCCAAAAGCATCGCAAGCTATTGCCGAAGCTAGAGATAAAGGCGATTTAAGTGAAAATGCCGAATACGATGCAGCTAAAGAAGCACAAGGTTTGCTAGAAATGAAAATATCTAAGTTAGAAGAAACCTTATCAAACGCTCGTGTTATTGATGAATCGCAGTTAGATACATCAAAAGTTTTGGTATTATCAAAAGTTAAAATAAAAAACCAAACCAATGGAATGGAAATGACCTATACCTTGGTTGCCGAAAGCGAAGCTAACTTAGCAGCGGGTAAAATTTCGGTTAATTCACCTATAGGAAAAGGTTTGTTAGGAAAAACGGTTGGCGAGGTTGCTGAAATACAAGTGCCAAATGGCGTTATGAAGTTTGATATTTTAGAAATTACGAGATAACTACATGGCTTCTATTTTTACTAAAATAATTAACGGCGAAATACCTTGTTACAAAATAGCCGAAACCAACGATTTTTTAGCATTTTTAGATGTAAATCCTAATGCTAAAGGACATACATTATGTGTGCCAAAAAAGGAAGTTGATAAAATTTTTGATTTAGATGAGGCTACTTACAATGGCTTAATGAGTTTCTCAAGAAAAGTAGCTAAAGCTATCGAAAAAGTTGTTCCGTGCAAACGCGTTGGCTTAACAGTTATAGGTTTAGAAGTGCCTCATACCCATGTGCATTTAATTCCGTTAAACTCTATGGAAGATGCTCGTTTTATTAAAAAAGAAACACTAACCTCCGAAGAATTTCAGGACTTAGCAAATGCTATACAGGCACAATTATAAAACGCCATAAAACACAGTGAATAAAATGGCTAGAATTATGGTGGCAATTGTAATAACAATTAACCAAACAATTTTTTAAAGTAAATCGAAGGTTTTTTAGGCACGAAAGCTTTTTGATGATATTCAAAAACACGTTCAATATCATCAGTCCATTGTACAGGATAAATAACAGAGTTGCAATTGGTGCAATTAATTTCATGGCTAATATCAGAAGTCAACGATTTATAGAGTTTTGTCTCTATAATTTTTTGCTTAAAAGTTAAGCGCAAGCCTTTATTGCTGTAACACACGGGGCAGTTATTTTTTAAACCGACTTCCTTTGCTTCAATTAGTTTTTCAGTCTTCATTGGCTAGCTCGTTTTAAATGTATTTGTATCGTACTACCTTTACCTATTTCAGATTGTAAAACTTTTATTTTACCATCATGAAAATCTTCAATAATGCGTTTGGTAAGTGATAAGCCTAAACCCCAACCTCGCTTTTTAGTTGTAAAACCAGGATCGAATATACTATTGAAATTCTTTTTAGGAATACCTTTTCCAGTATCGGTAATACTTACATGCACGTTATTTTCCAACTCAGAAATCTCAATGGTCAATTTGCCTCTCCCTTTCATGGCATCAATAGCATTTTTTACTAAATTTTCAATAGTCCAACTATAAAGTTGTTTATTAAGATTTACGAGAATTTCACTACTTGGGACTTTTATTTCAAAATCAATAAGGTTCGAAGCCCGAGCTTTCAAGTAATCATAAGAGTTAATGGTTTCTTGTATAATGTCTGTTACCTCAAGAGTTGGCAAAGAGCCTATTTTACTAAACCGTTCTGTAATGGTTTGCAACCTATCAATATCCTTTTCAATCTCAACAATATAATGGGGGTTTATGTTATCGGTTTTAAGTATTTCTGTCCAACCGATTAACGATGATAAAGGGGTGCCAATTTGATGTGCTGTTTCTTTGGCCATACCAGACCAAAGTTTGTTTTGGGTTGCGTTTTTATTACTTCGGTAAAAGAAATAAATAACAGCTCCAAACAGAAAAAAGATAAGGAATAAAGCTAAAGGATAGTATTTTAGTCTATTTAGGAGCTCTGAATTTCCGTAGTATATGGTGCTAATTACCTTACCATCTAACTTAACTTCAATGGGTGTGTTTTCTTGCTTAAATTTTGATATCAATCGTTGTACAGCCAATGAATCAACTATGGCATTCTCATCAATATTGTTATAGCTTGACAGACTTCCATCATCATTTACAACAAGCATTGGAGTTGTTTTATTACTGTTAAGAATCTTAAGAGTAAGATCTAAATTGGCATTGTTGTCAGAGTTTACCAAATCGGTTTGTGCAAACGACCAATTTTCCATTTTTATTCGCTCTTCTTCCTTAAAATGCTGAAAAAACTCATAGGTTTTCCATAAAATAAGCGACACAATAGCAAAGGATGCTATAATGATAATCCAACGAAAAGCGTTACTGTGTTTTGTGAAAATCATTAACCTTTAAATTTGATTTGTAATATAATGCAAAACTGTTAATATTATTGCGTAAGTTGTTAGTAAATCTATTTTTTGGTGCGTTATAGTTTGGTTACATTTGTAAAACTTAAAAAAGGTTAATGCTGTCAATAGACCCAAAAACATTATCAACCAGTAAATTGCATAGTTATTTGTTAAGTGCTGTGGCACCAAGGCCTATAGCTTTTGCAAGTACAGTTGATACTCACGGTAATCCAAATTTGTCGCCATTTAGCTTTTTTAATGTATTTAGTGCAAACCCACCCATATTAGTGTTTTCTCCTGCAAGACGCGTAAGGGGTAATACAACTAAGCACACTTTAGAAAATGCTGAAGCTACAAGGGAAGTGGTAATTAATGTGGTGAATTATGATATGGTTCACCAAATGTCGTTGAGTAGTGCAGAGTATCCAGAAAAGGTAAATGAGTTTGAAAAAGCGGGACTAACCATGCTCAAATCAGAGAATGTAAAACCTTTTAGAGTGGCCGAGGCCCCTGTTCAGTTCGAGTGTAAGGTAAACGATATTATTAAATTAGGAACAGAGGCTGGTGCAGGGAATTTGATTATTTGTGAAATTGTAAAATTTCACATTGATGACGGCGTTTTAAATGAAGATGGTTCCATAGACCAAAAAAAATTAGATTTGGTTGCCAGAGCAGGGGACAGCTATTACAGTCGTGCTAAAAAAGGATTTTTTGAAATCCCTAAACCAAGTATTGCGGGAATTGGGGTAGATAATTTCCCAGAACATGTTAGAAACAGTATGGTTTTAACAGGAAACGATTTGGGGATGTTGGCAAATATTGAAGCCTTACCTACCAAAAAAATGGTAGAAGATTTTATAGAGGATATTGGCAAACTGCACCCCAATATTAAAACGGTAACCCACAGGCAAAAACATAAATTGGCACGTAACTACTTAAGCTTTGGAGATATAGAAAGCGCTTGGAAAGTGTTATTGTCGTAAATTAATAAGTGAATAATTAAAGAATAAATATAGATTACATGGAAGTTCAAGGAAGAATAAAAATGATAGGAGAAACCCAAACATTTGGAAATAACGGGTTTAGAAAAAGAGAAATTGTAGTAACTACTGAAGAGCAGTACCCACAGCACATTATGGTAGAATTTGTACAGGATAAAACCGATTTGCTAAACAACTATCAAGTAGGGCAACAAGTAAAAGTAAGTATCAATTTACGTGGTAGAGAGTGGGTTAACCCACAAGGAGAAACCAAATATTTTAACTCCATTCAAGGATGGCGCATTGAAGCATTGCAAACTGAAGCTGGAGGTGAAAACTTACCACCAGTGCCACCTGCTGATGCTTTCGAACCTGCTGGTGATTTAAATGAAGACGACCACGACGATTTACCATTTTAATAACAGTTATCCTGAACTTGTTTCAGAATCTCATAAAACTAACCTTTCAGTAAATAATATTGAAAGGTTTTTTATTTTTATGACATGCACTATTTAACCAATAAACTATGGTTTCCAAACGTAAACGAAGCTACAAAAGATGGCTTGTTGGCCATTGGTGGCGACTTATCAGTAGAACGGTTGTTGCTTGCATATAAATTGGGCATCTTCCCTTGGTTTGAGTATGAAGAGCCTATTTTGTGGTGGTCACCAAATCCGAGATTTGTATTGTTTCCAGAAAAGTTAAAGGTATCAAAAAGCATGAAACAGTTTATGAGGAACAATGATTATACAATAACCGTTAATCAAGATTTTAAAGCGGTTATTACAACGTGTTCTGAAACAAAAAGAGAAGGGCAAACAGGTACCTGGATAACCAAAAATATGATTGAGGCCTACACAAAGCTCCATAAATTTGGCTATGCCAAATCGGTGGAGGTTTGGGATAAGGATGTTTTAATTGGCGGGCTTTATGGTATAGATATAGGCAATGGCTTGTTTTGTGGCGAGAGCATGTTCTCTAAAGTAAGTAACGCCAGCAAACTAGCATTCATAACCTTTGTACAAAACAGTCATTACAAACTTATAGACTGCCAAGTGTATACCAAGCACCTTGAAAGTTTAGGTGCTGAAGACATACCTAGGGATGCATTTTTAAGGTATTTATAGTTTGACTTTGTAAAAAATTTCAACTACCTCCGTTTAATTGCTGATATAAATAATTAAAACTATACATATCATCATAGTTAAACGAAACTCCAAGTTTTAAATTTCATGGTATCTAAAGCAATTAACCTCATGGTCGTTTACCATACCTGTGGCTTGCATATGCGCATAAATAACTGTGGTGCCCACAAACTTAAAACCACGTTTTTTTAAATCTTTACTTATTGCATCACTTAAGTTTGTTGTTGCAGGAGCTTCCTTGTAGTTTTTAACTTTATTTTTTATTGGTTTTCCATTTGTGAAACCCCAAATATATTTGCTAAAGCTCCCAAATTCTTTTTGTGTTTTTATAAAAGCCTGAGCGTTGGTAATAGTGGCATGAATCTTTAATTTGTTTCTAATAATGCCAGTATCTTTTAGCAATTCATCAATTTTGTTTTGATTATATAATGCTATTTTTTTATGGTCAAAATTATCAAAAGCAGCCCTGAAATTTTCACGTTTACGTAAAACAGTAATCCAGCTCAACCCCGCTTGAAAGGTTTCCAATATTAAAAATTCAAAAAGTGTAGCATCATCATAAACAGGAACGCCCCATTCTTGGTCGTGGTAAGCTTCGTATAAGGAATCACCAACGCACCAACCACATCTGTGTTTTGTCTCCATAAAAAATTAAATCAATGAAGCAACAAGATACTTTTTTGAATAATAAATTAAAAGCTAAAAGCAGTAGGAAATGAATTTATTGTTTGCCAATAAAATAAAACGTAATGGTACCTATTTGACTAGGTTTTGAAGCATCAGCACTAAATTGTGATTGGTTGGCATATTCCAAGGCGCGTTCAATTAAACATTCATTATCGGAGGTTGAAGAGGAGTTTACATAAGAATCTATAACGTCGCCATTGGCATTAACGGTAATATTAACAATGATTTTGCCAGCAACCTCACAAAGGTAAACAGGTATAGGAATATAAATTTTCGTTCGATTTAATAATGAAAAACTAATGGTGCTCTTAGAGTTATTGCCACCAGATTTTTGCTTTTTTAAAAGTTCGTTTACTTTGCTGAATTTAGAAAGTTCTTCTTCCTTTAACTTTGAATCTTTATCATCTTCATAAACGCGTTTCGCAGTATTGGGGCCATCTGTAAAACTACTAGATTTTGGCACATAATCTTCGGGGGGTGCAATAGTTTTATAAGCTTGGGCAAACTGTTTGGTTTGTTGGTTCTCGTTAAAAGCATTGTTGGTTTCTGCCTTGGTGTTATTAAGCTTTTCTATAGCTTCTAGTAGTTTAATTTCCTCTTTGGTAAGTTCTTTTTCTGGTTCAACTTCATAGTAACTTTCTGAAATGAATTCGCTTTGTTTTTTTAAACTTAAATTGAAAACAGATAGGGCAACCGTTCCTGAAAGGAAGAAGGTAATTAAGAGAGCCTTATGTTGATTTGTTAGGTGCAAATCTTAAATTTTACGTTTGGGTTCGTGAAATATACGTAAAATAAAGGATTTTAGTTGTTAACAGATGTTAAGAGCCTCAATAAAAGCTTCAATAGAAGAGGCGTTTTCAACATGAAAAGCACCAATCTTGGTACGCCTTAAAGCCGATAAATGAGCACCAGAATTAAGTGCTTTGCCAAAATCGTTGGCTAATGAGCGAATGTAAGTGCCCTTGCTGCATACCACTCTAAAATCAATTTGAAGATTATCGATTTTAGTAATTTCAAACTCTGAAATGTTAACCGTTCTTGGTTTTATTTCAACGTTTTCTCCAGCTCTTGCAAATTCATACAAGCGTTTTCCGTCTTTTTTTATTGCGGAAAATACAGGTGGAAATTGGTGGATATCACCAATAAACTGATGGGTAGTTTCTTTTATTAATTTTTCGTTGATATGACTAGTTTCAAAGGTTTCATTGATTTCGGTTTCCAAATCAAAAGAAGGTGTGGTGCTTCCTAAAACAATAGTTCCTGTGTATTCTTTTTCTTGTCCTTGAAACGTGTCAATTTGCTTGGTCATTTTACCCGTACAAATAACCAGTAAACCTGTTGCTAAAGGATCTAAAGTGCCAGCATGACCAACCTTTATTTTTTTTATTTTGAAAGCTTGCTTGATTTCCCAACGCAATTTATTAACCACTTGAAAGGAGGTCCAGTTCAAAGGTTTGTCAATCAATAAAACTTCACCTGAAAGATAATCTTCTGCAGTTTTCATATTAATAGAACAATGAAAATGCGATAGCAATTAAACCAACAACAACACAGTACATAGCAAAATAGCTAAGCTTACTTTTTTTAACTAAAGCAATCATCCATGTGCAAGCAAAGAGTCCAGAGACAAAAGCAGCTATAAACCCAATGAAAAGCATTGTAAAATTGCCGCTTTCATAAGTTAACTTTCCGCTAAAAACATCTTTAGCTATTTTGCCAAAAATTAAAGGGACTACCATTAAAAATGAAAAACGGGCAGCTTTGGTTTTATCATTTCCCAATAATACGGAAGTAGAAATTGTTGCGCCAGAGCGCGAAATACCTGGTAACATGGCAATAGCTTGTGAGACACCTATGATAAACGCATTGCCAAATGTAACATTTTTGTTTGTATTTTTTGCCTTGTCTGCTAAGTACAGTAAAATAGCAGTAACGATTAACATAAAACCAACCAGTAAAATGTTACCACCAAAAAGCGATTCTAACTGTTTCTCGAAAAATAGACCAACCACAACTGCAGGAATCATGGAAAAGGCGATTTTTACAATAAATTTCAAATCATCATTCCACTCAAATTTTAAAGCGCCTTTTATTAAGAGCAAAATATCTTTTCTAAAAACCACCATGGTACTTAGTGCAGTCGCGAAATGTAAAACCACGGTAAACAATAGGCTTTCTTCAGGGACTGATTGGTCGCCCAAAATGGCTTTTCCTAATTCTAAATGGCCGCTGGATGAAACTGGTAAAAATTCGGTAAGTCCTTGAATAATACCAAGAATGATGGAGTCAATTATATTCATGGGGGTAAAAATAACCAATAACCTAAAGTAAATGCAAGGGATTAGGAAAAAATTTAGTTATATAAAAATCCAACCAATAACCATTATTAAAAAAAATGCCAAAAACACCTTGTAGCAGTGTGGAAACAGTTTGCGTTTTTAATGCTGTAGGGGTGTCCATTCCAGAAAACTGGTCCACTACCCAAAAGTAACTATCGTTTAAATGCGAAACTGTCATAGAGCCAGCAACAATGGCCAAAACCGTTAGGGCTTTCCCTAAGGCAGAATCTAAACCGAACGATTCTAAAATAGGCGCCATTATATCAGCGGTTTTTATTATGGACACAGTAGAAGACCCTTGTGCTGTTTTTTAAAACAGCAGCTGCTTTTTGCGGTGCTTTAGATTTAGATGATGTTGAAACCAAAGATTTCGGAATTCATTATACCGATGCTGTTATAAAATATGCTAAAAACTTAAAAGATGCTATGAGTAACAGTGACATGTATGTAAAAAAAATAGCAGAAAAGTTTGCCGAAACTTTACTATTACTTCAATAAATGTCAGTTCGAGAGATTTCGAAGTATGAGAAATTATATTGAGAACTACTCTTTGTGAGGATTTAAAAGAATAGCGTAAATTTCAATACCAAAGCCAATAAGAACTAACATAGGTGCTAAACGAATACGTCTCCAGTTAAAAATTTCAGGGTTAAAAACATTGGGATCGTCGCTACCGCCACCTGCCATTAAAATAAATCCTAAGGCTATAATTGCAAGACCAATAAACATGAACTTATAGTTTTTCTTTCCAAAAACAAACACGGGTTTGTTTTCTTCTTTTCGTTTTTTTTCTCCCATAATTATTCTAAAGTGCTACAAATTAAAGCAATTATTAAAAACTATTACGATAAGGTCTTTATAAATTATCTAATAATATAACTCATCAGTTTTTAAATTCAGGAAACGTTGTGTTGCAAAATGGGTGCTAATCCAGGTAATAACAATCCCTAAAACAAAAATTAAAACAAATAGTAAACTTACCAAAACAGGGTTACTTAGTAATTGTAAATCTGTGAATGTTTTGTTTAGATAATATAGTACTATCGCCATACCAATTAAGGCTAAAACAGCACCAATCATTCCCAGACGGACACTTTTCCAAACAAATGGGCGACGAATAAACTGTTTGGTAGCACCCACCATTTGCATGGTTTTTATGGTAAAACGTTTTGAATAAACTGCTAATCTTATGGAGCTATTAATCAATAAAACAGCAATTATTGTGAAAATTCCACTAATAACCAAAACCCAAAAACTAATTTTTTTAACGTTGTCATTCATTAAATTAACCAAGTCGTTATCATAAGTGACTTCATCAACAAAGCCTTTTGATAAGGCTTCCGCTGAAATTTTTTCAAGATGTTCCGAGGTTACAAAATCGGCTTTTAAATGCACATCAATAGAGTTTTGTAATGGATTATAACCCACAAAATCCATAAAATCTTCACCATTTTCGGCTTTCATAAATTCGGCTGCCTGTTCTTTAGAAACGTATTCGGTACTCTTTACATAATCTGCCATGGCTAAACTTTTCTCCAGTTGCTTGATTTCAACATCTTTTGCGGATTCTTTTAAATAAACGGTAACAACGACTTGTTCCTTAAAATGATCGGATACTTTTTTAGCGTTCAAAACCAGCATGCCCAATAATCCCAATAAAAATAAAACTAGGGCAATACTCAACACCACAGAAAAATAAGAAGATATCAATCGGCGTTTTTGGTGCTTTTCAAAAGATGAACTCATAAAATATGGATTAACGATGTAAAAATAGCAAACAAAAATTATTCATTACAGTTTACAACGTTTAAACTTTTAACATTGTTTTAAAATGATGCTTTTTTTTGAGATTTACTGGTGATGTAAACCCCAGTTGCAACCAATAAACAACTCAATATTTTTACCAAACTAATGTCTTGAGCATAATCACTTTTCATAAAAATATAGGCTAAAATACTTACCATTATAAAACTAACCACGGGTTGTAAATACACATAACTACTAGTTATTGCTGGCGATACATATTTTAGCGCATAGATATTAAACAGGTAAGCGAAAAAGGTGGTAAATAAAACCACATAACCAATTGTTAAATACGTGTTAATAGTAAAGGTGTCAAAATCAGTGTTTAAAAAGTCGCTAATTCCAATTGGGGAAGCATAAATAAAACCAAATAAAAACACCCAACTAACTACTGTAATGGCATTATATTTTTGCATGAGTGTTTTTGCAATTACCAAATATAACCCATAACTACAAGCATTTAAAAAAACAAATAGATTGCCCAAAAATGTGCTTGTACCCTCTACTTTATTACCATATAAAATTAAAAAAACAGCACCTATACCCGCCATGGCAATCCCTATGATTTTATTTTTGGTAAGTTGTTCTTTTAATATGATTAGGCTAAATATTAAAACCAAAACGGGATTTGATGTTTGTATGATTGAAGCATCAATAGGAGAGGTTAAATTAATGCCATGAAAAAAAAGCATTTGGTTTAAGGCGCCTCCAAATAAGCCACAAAGTGCCAACTTCAATAAGTCTTTTTTTTCAACGGGTTCCTTTACAAACAGAAACTTTATAAGCCAGAATAATAATGCACAACACGAAAGCCTTATAAATACGAATGCAGAAGGTCCAATTTTATTGGGCATGATGCCTTTGGCAATGATATAATTGGCACCGTAAATAATATTGGCCCCGAGTAATGCTACATGGGCTTTGGTGGTATTTTTAATCAAAAAAAAATGCTTTATTAGCTACGAAGGTAGAAATTTGAAATTGATTTCTGCTATTCTAGCGATTTAAGAATATCGTCAATTTCCTTTTTTGCTTGATTATAGCCAATTTCAAAAGCCCTGTCAATACCTTTAGTTGCCAAAGTCCCTATTTTATCAATTTCCTTGGGCTCAAAAACATAATTACAGGAATCAAATTTTTTTATGTTATTGGCTTCTAAACCAAGGTGGTAAACACGATAAATCAATTTTAAAGACGTATTTATCTCAGATTCTTTAATAGAAGTTATTGGGTTTACAAAACTTCCAATAATTTTTTTAATATGTTTCTTTTTTAAAGGTTCTACAGGGAAATTATTTAAAATGCCACCATCAGAATAAAAGTTATTGTCAATTTTTACGGGTGAAAATAGAGGTGGCAACGCGCAAGATGCAATCAAGGGCTTTATGAGTTCTCCTTTATTGAAATATTCCAATTTACCTGATAATAAATTAGTGGCAGTTATGGTTAATGGATGCTTTAATTTGTCGAATGAATTTTCAGAAAAAAACTTTTTAAAAAACTTTTCGTATTTGTCACTATCCAAAATTCCAGGCTTTTTAATGGTATATAATGAAAAATCCAAAATGGGTGTTTGCTTAAAAAAATCAATCATCTCGTCTGTATTGTAACCCGAAGCATACAAAGCACAAACCAAAGCACCAGCACTGGTTCCTGAAACTTGGGTTGGTGTAATGCCGTTTTCCAATAACACTTTTATTAAACCAACATGTGCAATAGCGCGAACACCACCACCTGAAAGCACTAAGCCAATTTCTTCATTCATAAGAATTTGATTATAAAGCACCATAAATATACAATTATATAAATAGCATGAAGTAATCAAAATTGCTTTTAGTTTTTTCTTTTTTTAAAACGTAAATTTGCGCTTTCAAATAAGCTGAAAGAATACTAGAATGAAATACGATTTCAATCAAATCGAGAAAAAGTGGCAAGACTATTGGGCCAAAAACCAAACGTTTAAAGCTGAAAATAATTCAGATAAACCTAAATTTTATGTGTTGGACATGTTTCCTTATCCAAGTGGTGCAGGTTTGCATGTTGGGCACCCGTTAGGATATATTGCTTCAGATATTTATGCACGTTACAAACGTCATCAAGGCTTTAATGTGTTACATCCGCAAGGGTATGATAGTTTTGGGTTGCCTGCTGAACAATATGCTATTCAAACCGGGCAACATCCAGCGATTACCACTGCTGAAAATATTAAGACATATCGCCGACAGTTAGATCAAATTGGATTTTCTTTCGATTGGAGTCGTGAAGTACGAACGTCAGACCCAAGGTATTACAAATGGACGCAATGGATTTTCATTCAACTGTTTAATTCTTGGTATAATTATGAAAGTGATAAAGCCGAAGACATCTCTGAACTCATCAAAATTTTTGAAGTTGAAGGGAGTGCTAACGTAAATGCTGCTTGTGATGATGATGTAGCATTTTTCACTGCCCAAGATTGGAATAGTTTTGATGATGTAAAAAAACAAGAAATATTACTCCAATACCGTTTAACCTATCTAGCAGAAACCGAAGTTAATTGGTGTCCTGCATTGGGTACAGTATTGGCGAACGATGAAATTGTTAATGGGGTTTCCGAGCGTGGCGGACATCCTGTGATTCGTAAAAAAATGACCCAATGGAGTATGCGTATTTCTGCTTATGCTGAACGTTTACTTCAAGGTTTGGGCAAAATAGATTGGACTGATTCTTTAAAAGAAAGCCAACGTAACTGGATTGGAAAATCGGTTGGAGCGGCCGTTTCTTTTAATTTAATCGAACATGATGACGTTATAGATGTCTTCACAACACGACCTGATACCATTTTTGGAGTATCTTTTATGACGTTAGCCCCCGAGCACGAACTGGTTTCAAAAATAACAACTCCAGAACAAAAAGCTGAGGTTGAAGCCTATATTGAAGCCACTTCAAAACGCAGCGAGCGCGATAGAATGGCCGATGTAAAAACCATTACAGGGGCTTTTACAGGTGCTTATGTAGAGCATCCATTTACCAAAAAACCAATCCCAGTTTGGATTGGCGATTACGTTTTAGCGGGTTATGGAACGGGCGCAGTCATGAGTGTGCCTTGTGGTGACCAACGTGATTACGATTTTGCAAAACACTTTAATATTGCTATTCCAAATATTTTTAAAGGTATTGATATTAGCAAAGAAGCCTTTGTCGATAAAGAAAAAACCATTATTGCGAATTCTGATTTTTTAAATGGTTTAAGCTATAAGGAAGCCACAAAAAAGGTGATTTCTGAATTAGAAAAACAGGATCAAGGTAAAGGTAAAACCAATTACCGTTTGCGCGATGCGGTGTTTAGTCGTCAGCGTTATTGGGGTGAGCCATTCCCTGTGTATTATGTTGATAGGATGCCGCAAATGATTGATGCTGAACATTTACCTATTGAGTTACCTGAAGTAGAAAAATATTTACCAACCGAAACCGGCGAACCGCCACTAGGAAATGCTACTAAATGGGCTTGGTGCACCAAAACCAATACCGTGGTAGATAATGGCCAAATAGATAATAAAACCGTGTTTCCTTTAGAGTTGAATACTATGCCAGGTTGGGCGGGCAGTAGCCAGTATTTTAACCGCTACATGGACCCACATAATGATAAAGAAATTTTTTCGCAGGAAGCCATTAACTATTGGCAGCAAGTAGATTTATACATTGGCGGAAGCGAGCATGCCACAGGGCATTTATTGTATTCGCGTTTTTGGCAAAAATTTATGTTTGATAAAGGCTTGGTGCCATATGATGAGTTTGCTAAAAAACTGATTAACCAAGGCATGATTTTGGGAACGAGTGCGTTTGCATTTATATTGGAACCTTATGTTACTTACAAAGGAGAAGGTATGATAAACCCAGTTCAAGCCACATTACCAATCTATGATACCACTTATTTCGTGAGCTATGAGTATATCCAAAATGCAGAAGAGATTCATGAATTTGGAGATTTTCGATTTTTCCACAATGAAAAAATTCAAAAGGATTTAACTAAAAAAATTCATAAATCTTTAAAAGGAAGTTTCCTATATAATAAGATTGATAAGAGACAAAAATATATTGACGATATTGAAAATTGTAATGTTACTGCCCTATATATAAGGCCTTTACATGCCGATGTGTCATTTGTAAATGCCTCAGACGAATTAGATATTGAAGCTTTTAAAAACTGGCGACCAGAGTTTAAGAATGCTGAATTTATTTATGAAGAAGATGACACTTTTAAAGTAAAACGCGACGTCGAAAAAATGTCTAAATCTAAATACAATGTGGTCAACCCAGATCAAATATGTATTGATTATGGCGCAGATAGTTTACGTTTGTATGAAATGTTTTTAGGCCCTTTAGAGCAATATAAACCCTGGAATACTGCAGGAATTACAGGGGTGCATTCGTTCCTTAAAAAGCTATGGAAACTGTATGTGGGTGAAAACGGGTTGTTGGTAAATGATGCAAAACCATCAAAAGACAATCTAAAAACCCTTCATAAAACCATCAAAAAAGTACAGGAAGATATCGAGAATTTCTCGTTTAACACGTCGGTATCAACTTTTATGATTGCCGTTAATGAATTGACCGCTCAAAAATGTACTTCAAAAGAAATTTTGGAGCCTTTGTTGATTTTAATCTCACCATATGCACCACATATTGCCGAGGAATTATGGAATCAGTTAGGACATAATGAATCGATTTCAACGGCGCCATTCCCAAAATTTGATACTAGCCATTTGGTAGAAAGCAGTAAAAATTATCCGATTTCCTTCAACGGCAAAATGCGTTTTACTTTAGAATTACCATTGGATATGAGCAAAGATGAGATTGAAAAAACGGTGTTGGCAAACGAAAAAACCCAAGAACAATTACAAGGTAGAACGCCTAAAAAAGTGATTGTTGTTCCGGGTAAAATAGTAAATATTGTAGGTTAACATCATTTTGTCATTCCGCATTTGATACGGAATCTACGAAATAAATCAAAACATCATGAAAAAAAATGTCTTTATCAGTATTATAGTATTAGCTTTTGCTTGCAAAAAATCCAAAGAAAAAGCACAAACTGTTGAATTATCTTGTGGCCAATGCCAATTCGAACTCAAAACCCAAGATGGTTGCGATTTGTCAGTTCGGATAGATGGAGAAGCCTATTTTGTTGATGGTGCTCATATTGATAATTTTAGTGATGTCCATGACAAAGAAACGGGGTTTTGTGAAGTGATTAGGAAAGCCGAAGTAACAGGAGAAGCTGTAGACGAAAGGTTTAAGCTAGCCTCCATAAATTTATTGGATTAACATATGGAAATTATAGGTTTTGTAGCAGCTATATTAACCACAGCTGCGTTTTTACCACAAGTCTATAAAACTTGGAAAACAAAAGACGTATCAAGTTTATCATTACCTATGCTACTCATGTTTTTTGTTGGTATTCTTGCATGGCTTGTGTATGGATTTTTAAAAAACAGTCCATCTATGATTTTTGCCAATACTATAACTACGGTATCGTCTTTTTTGTTGGTGTATTTCAAAATTAAGTACCAGAAAAAGTAATCGTAAAAACTGACAAACTTTCATAGTGTATATTTGGCGTTATTTTTGCTATATTTAATAAACAAATAATAAAATAAAAAACATGATAGAATATTATATATTAATCGGAGCTATAGCTCTTGTGAGTTGGTTAGTAAGCAATACACTTAAGCGAAAGTTTGAAAAATACTCAAAAGTTCATTTACGAAATGGTATGAGTGGTGCTGAAATTGCCGAAAAAATGTTGGCAGATCATGGTGTTAGAGATGTTGAGGTTATTTCTACAACAGGGCAATTAACAGATCATTACAATCCAAAAAACAAAACGGTAAATTTAAGTGAAGCGGTTTACAACCAGCGTAATGCCGCCGCTGCTGCAGTTGCTGCTCACGAATGTGGGCATGCTGTACAACATGCTCAAGCCTATAGTTGGTTACAAATGCGTTCTAGTTTAGTGCCTGTGGTTAGTGTAACCTCTGGCATGTCCCAATGGTTAGTAATTGGTGGGTTAGTACTTGGTGGTGCCGCAGGACTTGGATTAGGTTGGTGGGTAGCTGCTGCTGGAGTTGCTTTTATGGGGTTTGCAACCTTGTTTAGTTTTATAACTTTACCAGTAGAATATGATGCCAGTAATAGAGCATTGGCTTGGTTAAAAAATAAAAACATAGTAACTCCAGACGAATACGTTGGTTCTGAAGACGCATTAAAATGGGCGGCAAGAACTTATGTGGTTGCAGCTATTGGTGCACTAGCCTCGTTATTATATTGGGCACTTCAAGTATTTGGAGGGAGAGATTAAAACCAACATAAAAATTTAAAAAAAGCCCTGAAAATTTTCAGGGCTTTTTTGTTTCTTTATGTCACAATCAACATTATTGAAGTTGTTACCTTTATTCGGAGATAAATTTAAGACTGTTTGTTACAAAACAAATATCTTAGAAACATGAAA
>JBMTVT010000009.1:0-44737 GCA_049451635.1 Tamlana sp.
GTTCATCGTTAATGCTTTATCGATAAAACAATTTCCTGATTATCAGTAAGATGAACAACTTTTTTATTTTAAATCATAATGCACAACGGGTATAAAGAATATTTATGTATAAAGATTTTGAGTGTAAGAAAATCGGGTTAATTTCGACATATAAAAATTGAAGTTATAATTAAATGAAAATCAAAATTATTATATGCTTACTTGGAAAGATATCTTGAAATTTACAGTAAACGGAAATCCAAAACCAGACAAACGTGTTGAGAAAAGCGAATATGAATGGAAAAAACTTTTGAATCCAGAACAATTTAGGATAACTAGACAAAAAGGAACCGAGCGCCCTCACAGTGGCGCACTTTGTAGTATCCATGAAGCCGGTAAGTACAATTGTGTATGCTGCGGTTCACCTTTGTTTGATTCTGCTATCAAGTTTGAATCAGGTACAGGTTGGCCTAGTTTTACGCAGCCTATTAAAGAAAATGCCATTAAGTACGAAAAGGATACAGCATATGGTATGGTGCGTGTAGAAGTGATGTGTAGTACCTGTGATGCTCATTTGGGACATGTTTTTCCTGACGGGCCAGAACCTAGCGGACTGCGTTATTGTATAAATTCAGAATCCATGCAATTAGAAAGGAGGTAATTAATGAGTAATTTTCAATTAGCTACATTCGGAGGAGGTTGTTTTTGGTGTACTGAAGCTATTTTTCAAGAAGTTAAAGGTGTTGAAAAAGTAGTGTCTGGTTATTCAGGAGGAACGGTTCCTGGACATCCAACCTATCGTGAAATATGTTCAGGTTTAACAGGTCATGCTGAGGTGGTTCAAGTTATATTTGATGCTAATATTATTTCTTATGAAGATATTTTAATCATATTTATGACTACTCACGATCCTACTACTCTCAATAGGCAAGGTGCAGATGTGGGCACTCAATATCGTTCAGTTATTTTTTATCATGATAAAAAGCAAAATGAAGTTGCACAAAGTGTTGTCAAACAGATTTCAGAGTGCTATGAAAATCCAATAGTTACAGAAATCATTCCATTGGATATTTTTTATAAAGCCGAAGATTATCATCAAGATTACTATAAAAATAATCAATTAGAAGGGTATTGCAGTTTTGTGATAACTCCCAAACTTGAGAAATTGAGAAAGATTCACGCTTATAAATTAAAGTAAATCTATACTTTTTGCTTTAACTATTTTTGTTACCACCATCTTCAATAACCCAAATTAGGTTAGAGCCTTTTACAATTTCTATGGCAGAGGCTTCTAAATCATTGCGTATGCTCACCAACAAATTAAGTTTTCCAGTATTACACGATGTAATAAAAACTAAAAAAAACAGAAAAAGCTTTAAGTATTGGGTTGTAGATTAAACGATTTACTTGTAAGTACAATAACATAAATAATTCTAGTAGAATATAAAAAGATAACTCTTAATTTAGTCTTAAATTTTAAAAAGTAACAATTGACAGATAATAATTTGCATTTTGATGTTGTAATAATAGGCGGAGGTGCAGCAGGTTTTTTTGCGGCCATCAATATCGCAGAACAAAACCCTAAATTACATATTATTGTTTTAGAACGAGGTAAAGAAGTGCTTACCAAAGTTAAAGTGTCTGGTGGTGGGCGCTGTAATGTTACCCATGCTGAGTTTATTCCACAGGAATTGGTGCTAAATTATCCCCGAGGGGAAAAAGAATTGTTGGGGCCTTTTCATCAGTTTATGACAGGGGATACAATAGAATGGTTTGAAAAACGTGGTGTGGCATTAAAAACTGAGGATGATGGCAGAATGTTTCCGGTAACAGATTCATCACAAACCATAATTGATTGTTTTTTAAATGAAGCTAAAAGGCTTGGTGTTGAGGTTTTGTTGAATCACTCAGTTAAAGCTATCGAAAAGATAGATTCATTTTTTAAAATTGAAACCAATCAAAATCATTTTTCAGCAAAAAAAGTATTAATTGCAACAGGTAGTAATCCTAAAATTTGGAAGCTTTTAGAAGGATTTGGGCACACGATATCTCAACCTGTTCCTTCACTTTTTACTTTCAATATTAAAGATGGACGTATTAATGATATTCCAGGGGTTGTGGCCCAAAATGTTGAAGTTAAAGTTGTTAATACAGATTTAAGGAGTGAAGGTCCTTTGCTTATAACGCATTGGGGCATGAGTGCGCCTTCTATTTTAAAACTCTCTGCATTTGGTGCTTTACAGTTAGCAAAATATGATTATAAATTTCAAATTGAAATTAATTTTATTAGAATGTCTTCTGAAGATTGTGTGGAGATATTAAAAACTTTAAAGCAAGATTTAGCAAAAAAAACAGTGTATAAATCCACACAATTCGATTTGCCAAAACGCCTATGGCAAAAACTTATTTTAACCTCGGGAATGAATGAAGAGAGTAAATGGGCAGATGTCAATAAAAGCCAAATTGAAAATTTAGCAAACCAACTTACTTCAGCAGTTTTTAATGTAGATGGTAAAAGCACTTTTAAAGAAGAATTTGTTACTGCCGGTGGTGTAGATTTAAAAGAGGTAAATTTTAAAACCTTTGAAAGCAAGCTTCATAAAAACTTGTATTTTGCTGGCGAGGTTCTTAATATTGATGCTATTACTGGAGGATTTAATTTTCAAAATGCATGGACAGGGGGTTATATAGCCGCAAAATCAATTTCTGAATGAAAACATATATAGCTTTTTTAAAAGGAATTAATGTTGGTGGCCATAAAAAAGTGCCCATGGCAGAACTAATGGATATGCTAACAAAAATAGGGTTTCAAGACGTAAAGAGTTATATCCAAAGTGGAAATGTAATTTTAAAATAGGATGAAGAAAGTATTCAAAAAATTGAAGATACTATTTCAAGTTCTATAGAAAACCATTTTGGTTTTGTGGTTTCAGTGTTAGTAAAAACAAGGCAAGATTTAAAACGTATTTTTGAAGATTCGCCTTTTAATGAAGAACAAAAGAAAGCCAGTTATTTCATGATGCTGCATGATAAACCCAAAAAAGCATCAGTGGATGTAGCTTCAGAAAAAACATATGAAGGTGAAACATATGTAATAATTAAAGACTGTATCTATTATTTTTATGAAAAAGGTTTAGGACAGGCAAAATTCAATGTAAATTTTTTTGAATGAAAACTTAACACTTTTACCACCGCAAGAAACTATAATACAATGGTAAAGTTGTTATCTTTGTCCCAATAATTTTGATAATGACAGCACAAGATTTTATTCCAAAAACTTATACAAAATCAATAGATAATGGTAGTGTTACATGGTCTTCTCCAAGTAATATAGCCCTTGTAAAGTACTGGGGGAAAAAAGAACATCAAATACCCGAAAACCCATCTATAAGTTTTACGTTAAATGATTGTAAAACCATAACTAAATTAACGTTTTCAAGAAAGAATGAAAACGATGGTTTTTCTTTTGAGGTGTTTTTAGATGATGAGAAAAAGGATGACTTTAAGCCAAAAATTGAAATCTTTTTTAAACGAATTGAAGCCTATTTGCCTTTTTTAAAAGGCTATCATTTTAAAATTGAAACTTCCAACACCTTTCCTCATAGTTCAGGAATAGCATCATCTGCAAGCGGTATGAGTGCTTTAACTTGTTGTTTAATGAGTGTTGAGCGATTGCTGAATGGAGATGAAATAACAAATGGATACTTTATTCAAAAAGCCTCCTTTTTAGCTCGATTGGGCTCTGGTAGTGCCTGTAGAAGTTTGGAAGGTGATTTAGTGGTTTGGGGAAAACATGAAGAAATTAATGACAGTTCAGATTTATACGGAACAAAATATCCATTTGAAGTTCATAAAAACTTTAAAAACTATCAAGACACCATTTTATTGGTAGATAAAGGTGAAAAACAAGTAAGTAGTACGGTTGGTCATAATTTAATGCATGGGCATCCTTTTGCTGAAGAACGTTTTAAACAAGCGTCAAAAAATTTATCAAGTTTAATAACCGTTTTTAAACAAGGAGATTTAGATGGGTTCATTAAAATAGTTGAAAGTGAAGCCTTAACACTACATGCAATGATGATGACAAGCATGCCTTATTTTATATTAATGAAACCAAACACTTTGGAAATTATTAATAAAATTTGGGGGTATCGTAAGCAAACAAACTCAAAAGTTTGTTTTACACTTGATGCCGGTGCTAATGTGCATGTGCTTTATCCGGAAAATGAAACCGAATCTGTTTTGAAATTCATTAAAAATGAATTAGTTGCATATTGCCAAAATGCACATTATATTTGCGACAAAATTGGTTTTGGAGCAAAACAATTGTAACTTTATAACTCCAAATCATATAAAGTAAATGAAAGGTCCGCTTTTTTATTCAAAAATATTACTCTTTGGTGAGTATGGAATCATCAAAGATTCCAAAGGGTTATCTATTCCTTATAATTTTTACAATGGTGCTTTAAAGAAAGCTGAAGACCCTTCTGAAAATGCTAAAAAATCAAATGAAAGCTTAAAACGTTTTGTTGGCTATTTGCAAAACATTGATGGCCAATTGGTAACTTTTGATTTTGATACTTTGAAAGCCGATGTAAACGAGGGCATGTATTTTGATTCTTCTATACCTCAAGGTTATGGCGTAGGTAGTAGTGGCGCCTTGGTTGCTGCTATTTATGATAAATATGCTCAAGATAAAATTACTGTTTTAGAGAACCTCACAAGAGAAAAATTATTGAGGCTAAAAGCTATTTTTTCTGAAATGGAATCTTTTTTTCACGGAAAATCTTCAGGTTTAGATCCTTTGAATAGTTATTTAAGTATTCCAATTCTTATCAATTCAAAAGACAATATTGAAGCTACTGGAATTCCAGCTCAGCAAAATGGTAAAGGCGCTGTATTTTTGTTAGACAGTGGTATTGTTGGTGAAACAGCACCTATGGTTAGTATTTTTATGGAAAATATGAAACAGGAAGGTTTTCGTAGCATGCTTAAAAACCAATTTATAAAACATACTGATGCCTGTGTTGAGGATTTTTTAACTGGTAACATCAAGTCTTTGTTTAAAAATACAAAACAATTGTCTAAGGTAGTTTTAAATCATTTTAAGCCCATGATACCACAACAGTTTCATGAACTTTGGAAAAAAGGCATTGAAACCAATGATTACTACTTAAAACTTTGTGGCTCTGGCGGCGGCGGTTATATTTTAGGATTTACCCAAGATATTGGTAAAGCTAAACAATCTCTTTCTGAGTATAAACTAGAAGTCGTTTACAACTTCTAATTGAATTAATTGTCATTCTGAGCTTGTCGAAGAACAGCTAAATTTTTTCTATGCTTTCAAGAAGACAGAAACATATTCTACTTAAGTTTTTTAGCATGTTTTCTGTTGTAAGAGGATACAATATTCTCGTTATTGTAATAGCTCAATATTTAACATCCATTTACATTTTGGCCCATAACAAATCTTTAAAAGAGGTGTTGTTTGATGTTAATTTGTTTATGCTGGTATTGGCTTCAGCGGCAGCTATAGCGGGAGGTTATATTATTAATAATTTTTACGACTCTGAAAAGGATTTAATTAACAAACCTATAAAGTCTAGATTAGATAGATTGGTTAGCCAAAACACAAAATTGTCGTTTTACTTTGTGCTTAATTTTTCTGCTGCTGTAATGGCAAGCTATGTGTCGTTTAATGCAGTTATGTTTTTTTCAATATATATATTTGCCATTTGGTTTTATTCACACAAGCTAAAAAAGCTGCCATTCATAGGGAATCTAACTTCGGCAATTTTAACAATAACCCCTTTTTTTGCTATTTTTTTGTATTACAAGAATTTTGAAACCGTAATTTTTATTCATGCTACCTTTTTGTTTTTGCTGGTTTCCATGCGCGAACTCACCAAAGATTTAGAAAACATGGAAGGTGATTTACTTCAAAACTATAAAACCATCCCTATTGTTTACGGACAAAAAGCCTCAAAAAATATGCTTACAGTATTAGCTGCTTTAACACTCATGCCAACGTATCTGTTGTTGTATAAATTCAACATAGGACACATGTACATTTATTTTCATGCGAGTATAGTTTTATTGTTGGTGTTTTTATTAATTCTTTGGAAATCAAAAACTAAAACCCATTACCTAATCCTCCATAATATTTTAAAGTTTATTATTCTAGCTGGAGTATTTAGTATTTTACTTATTGATGTAAGTGTTATTTTAAATAGAATTTAAATCGTAAATCAAAAATCGTAAATCATAATTTATAGCATATCTTTGTACAAAATTTGTAATTATGAATAGGCACCAAGGTGGTAAAGGAAAAGGAAAAGCTTCAGGTAGAGGCAGCGGTACAACCAGAAAGACTAGTTATGCACGAGGAAATGCCCCTATAAAAAGCCAAGGAGGTTTTACTAAACCCTCAAGTACAACCAAAGAAACTTCTCCAAAAAAATCCAATCCAAACGAGATTAGGTTAAACAAATATGTAGCAAACTCTGGTATGTGCTCTCGCAGGGAGGCCGATGTGCATATAGCAACAGGATTGGTTACCGTAAATGGTAAGGTGATTACAGAAATGGGATATAAAGTAAAACTTGATGATGAAGTGCGTTATGACGGCGCCAGAATAAGCCCAGAGAAAAAAGCTTATATATTGCTTAATAAGCCAAAAGGGTTTGCGACAACAACCAGTGAAGGTAAAGGTAGAACAGTTATGGATTTGGTGGCTAATGCCACTGCATCACGTATAAAACCTATTGGGCGTTTAGGTAGAAACTCTAAAGGATTGCTGTTGTTTACAAATGATGAGCAAATACATGATAAGTTCACTAACTCAAAAAACGGTGTATCAAGGTTATTCCATATTGAGCTAGGCAAAAATTTAAAGTTTGAAGATTTAAAAAAGATTCAAACAGGGTTCAAAATTGATGGGAAACTTATTGCCGTTGAAGAAATTAGTTATATAGAAGGCGCTTCAAAAAAAGAAATAGGGTTGAAAGTAAAGAATATAGGAAACACTATTATAAGAACAATTTTTGATTATTTTAAATACGATATTGTGAGTATAGATTGTGTAGCCATTGCGCATTTAACAAAAAAAGATATCCCCCGGGGGCACTGGAAATACTTAACCGAGCAGGAATTGAATATGTTAAAAATGCTTTAATTGTCAACTTTTAAAAAAAAAACAAAAAAACATTTTAATTAAAAAAAAAATATTTCATTTGTACTGTTTTAGCTGAACAAATTGAAATCTGTTTATATGTTCGGGTTTTTGAAAATTAGGAAGTCATACTCAAAAGCAGCTTATAGATTAAGCAACCGAATTTTAAAGCTAACTTCCGTTTCACCCATATATGCTATTCAGTATGAATACGGTTTTGTGCCAACAACACAAAGCGAAATACGCATTTGATATCATTTATTTTTTATAGTTTTAATTTTTAGTTAAAAAAACAAATTACATCTTTAACTCTTATATAAAATAAATGAACACTAAGTATATTGATTTAATTGATCAAACTTTCGATTTTCCACAAGAAGAATTCACCTTAGAAAACAAAACATTGGAGTTTCATGGTATAAACCTTATGGAATTGGTTGAGACCTACGGAACCCCTTTAAAATTTACCTATCTGCCCCAAATATCCAACAACATAAACAAGGCGAAAAACTGGTTCACTAATGCTATAAAAAAGAATAAGTATAGAGGTAAATACCATTATTGTTACTGTACAAAAAGTTCGCATTTTAAACACGTTTTAAATGAAGCGCTTAAAAATGATATACATATAGAAACCTCCTCAGCTTTTGATATTGACATAGTTGAAAAATTAAAAGCAGAAGGCAAGATTACTGATGATACTTATGTTATTAGTAATGGTTTTAAGCGTGCTCAATATGTCACAAACATAGCTAGATTAATAAATAATGGCCATAAAAATGCCATTCCAATTATTGATAATTACGAGGAAATAGATTTGCTTTCACAAGAAATTAAAGGAAAGTTTAATATAGGCATTAGAATTGCTTCAGAAGAAGAACCAAAATTTGAATTTTATACCTCGCGTTTGGGTATTGGGTACAAAAATATTGTTCCTTTTTACAAAAATCAAATCCAAAATAATAAACGAGTCAAGTTGAAAATGCTTCACTTTTTTATTAATACGGGTATTCGTGACAATGCATATTACTGGAATGAGTTGCAAAAATGTTTAAAAGTATATACAAGTTTAAAAAAGATATGCCCATCTTTAGATAGTTTGAACATTGGCGGCGGTTTCCCAATAAAAAATTCTTTGGCATTTGATTTTGATTATCAATATATGGTTGATGAAATAATCAATCAAATTAAAATGGCTTGTGAGGAAGAAGAAGTAAAAGTGCCCAATATTTTTACAGAGTTTGGGAGCTTTACTGTTGGTGAAAGTGGAGGTGCTATTTACGAAGTGCTTTACCAAAAACAGCAGAATGATCGTGAAAAGTGGAACATGATAAACTCATCGTTTATTACTACTTTGCCAGATACTTGGGCCATAAATAAACGCTTTATTTTATTGCCAATAAATAGGTGGTATGATAGTTACGAACGCGTTTTGTTGGGTGGCTTAACTTGTGATAGCGATGATTATTACAACAGTGAACAGCACATGAATGCTATTTACCTGCCTAAATACAACAAAGAAAAACCGCTTTACATTGGATTTTTTAACACAGGAGCTTACCAAGAAACTATAGGCGGTTTTGGCGGTTTACAGCATTGTTTAATACCATCGCCAAAGCATATTTTAATTGATAAGGATAGTGAAGGCAATCTAACTACAGAATTATTTAGTGAACAACAAAAAAGTGAGGAATTGCTGAAAATTTTAGGATATTAAGTGCAAAAATGTTGCAAGAATTTATTTGATTTATAATAACTTTAAAAAAAATTAAAACCCACGATAATGGCTACCAAAGGTCCAATTTCACAATTTATAGAAAAACACTATTTGCATTTTAATGCTGCAGCCCTAGTGGATGCAGCAAAAGGCTATGAGGCTCAATTAAATAAGGGAGCAAAAATGCTGGTGTCTTTAGCGGGTGCCATGAGTACTGCAGAATTAGGTAAAAGTTTTGCTGAAATGATTCGTCAAGATAAAGTACAAATTATTTCTTGTACCGGTGCCAATTTAGAAGAAGACATTATGAATTTAGTGGCACATTCTTATTACAAACGCGTGCCTAACTATCGTGATTTAACACCACAGGAAGAATGGGATTTATTGGAGAAAGGACTTAATCGAGTTACCGATACCTGCATTCCTGAAGAAGAAGCATTTCGTCGTTTACAAAAACATATTTATGATATCTGGAAAGATGCAGATAACAAAGGAGAACGCTACTTGCCACATGAGTATATGTATAAAATGTTGTTATCTGGCGTATTGGAGCAATACTATGAAATAGATATTAAGGATTCTTGGATGTATGCCGCAGCAGAGAAAAACTTGCCAATAATTTGTCCAGGTTGGGAAGATAGTACCATGGGAAATATCTTTGCCAGTTACGTATTAAAAGGCGACTTAAAAGTAAGTACCATGAAATCAGGGATTGAATACATGACCTTTTTAGCCGATTGGTACACCGATAATTCCCAAAAAGGAATTGGGTTTTTTCAAATAGGAGGAGGTATTGCAGGCGATTTTCCAATATGTGTAGTGCCAATGCTATACCAAGATATGGAACGTACCGATACACCTTTTTGGAGCTATTTTTGTCAAATAAGTGATTCTACAACAAGTTATGGGTCCTACTCTGGAGCTGTCCCAAACGAAAAAATAACTTGGGGGAAATTAGATATCGATACCCCAAAATTTATTATAGAAAGTGATGCTACTATTGTTGCGCCCTTAATTTTTGCATATTTGTTAGGCCTATAGAATGGAAACAAAACAAATTGAAAATATAGAACTTAAGTATTTAAGCGTTGATGACTACGAAGAGCTGAAAGAAGCTACGCTAGAGTCTTATGGTGGCGTACTCAATTCCTATTGGAAAAAGCATCATATTTTAAAATTAACCACTATTTTCCCTGAAGGTCAGGTAGTTATAAAAATCAATGGTGATATAGCTGGATGTGCATTATCACTTATAGTAGATTACGATAGTATTGATGACGACCATACTTATGCCGATATTATTGCTGGCGAATCATTCAAAAACCACAACCCTAATGGGGATATTTTATATGGTATTGACGTATTTATAAGACCAAAATATCGTGGACTACGTTTGGGTAGACGTCTTTATGATTATCGTAAGGAGATATGCGAAAACCTAAATTTAAAAAGTATAGTTTTTGGTGGCAGAATGCCCAATTACCATAAACATAAGGAGTTCTCACCGAAGGAATATATTGAAAAAGTAAAGAGAAAAGAAATTCACGACCCCGTTTTAAACTTTCAAATTTCAAACGATTTTCACCCAGTACGTGTTTTAAAAGGATATTTGGAAGGTGATACCGCATCAAGTGAATACGCCGTTTTAATGGAGTGGGATAATATTTATTATACGAAACCCAATAAAAAAGCGAGCACGGTTAAAACCATAGTTAGATTAGGGCTTATTCAATGGCAAATGCGGACCTACAAAAGTTTGGATGAGTTAATGCAACAGGTAGAATACTTTATAGATAGTGTTTCGGCTTATCGGTCTGATTTTGCAGTATTTCCAGAGTTTTTCAATGCGCCTTTAATGGCAGAGTATAACCATTTGCACGAACCAGATGCTATTAGAAAATTAGCTGGATTTACTGAAACCATTATCAATAAGTTAAAAGAATTTTCAATCTCTTATAACATCAATATCATTTCTGGCAGTATGCCCGAAGTGGTGGACGATAAATTATACAACGTTGGTTATTTATGCAGAAGGGATGGCAGTATTGAACGTTACGAAAAAATTCATGTCACACCTGATGAAGCCAAAGTTTGGGGTATGCAACGTGGAAATAAATTACAGACCTTTGATACTGATTGTGGTAAAATAGGCATCTTAATCTGTTATGATTCAGAGTTTCCAGAATTGTCCCGTTTATTGGCCGATGAAGGTATGGATATTTTGTTTGTGCCCTTTTTAACCGATACTCAAAATGGTTATTCAAGAGTGCGTTTATGTGCCCAAGCAAGAGCCATTGAAAATGAGTGTTATGTGGCCATTTCTGGAAGTGTAGGTAATTTGCCAAATGTTAATAACATGGACATCCAATATGCGCAATCTGCCGTATTTACGCCATGTGATTTCTCATTTCCAAGCAATGGAATTAAGGCAGAAGCAACTCCAAATACTGAAATGATACTGGTAGCCGATGTAGATTTAAGTTTGTTGAGAGAACTACATTCGTTTGGCGCAGTGAAAAATTTAAAAGACAGAAGAAAAGATTTTTATGATGTTATTCGTGTAAAATAATCATAAATAATTATATTTAAACTTATAAGCTAAAACTTTACCCCCCCCCATAAAATGAAAAATAGGAACGACAATCTAAAACGTGTCATTGTAGACTTTAAAAAGCTAACACCAGAAATTCTAGCTTTATTAGTTGAAAAATATCCTGACGGATATGATGATAATCAAATTATATCTTTCAGAAATCAACACAACGAAATTATTGAAGCCGTTGAGGTCTCAACAGACGATACTAAATATTTGGTTAAAGTAAGTACTAAACTTGCCGTAACCATGGAGAATTATGATGAAGACGATTATGAAGATTTTGATGGTGACGATCCAGAAGCAGTTCAAGATCCTGAGATACTTGACGAAGATTCAGATGACGAAGATGATAACGATTAATAAATTAATTATAGTGCTATGAGAACAGCTGTTTTTAAGTCTTACAAAAACGGTTATTACAAGTTTTGGTTTGAAAGTGGAGAGGAGTTGGCTTTTGAAGAAGTGCACCCTCGTGTTTTAAAACAATTTGATTTAAAAAATGATAAAAATTTGATAGATCAAGAATTTAGGATAACATTTGTTGAAGATGAAGATGGAGACGATGTTATTTACAGAGTAGAGAGTTTAAAACCCCTTTAATTTAAAGGCTTATGCATACATCATTTCACATGTCTTACCTTGTCTGAGTGTTAAGGAGACAAAAAGTTTTTACAATAGTATTGGTGGCACTTTAGGGAGAACAACCCAAAATTGGATTGATGTAAATTTTTATGGCCATCAAATAACCTTTATAAAAGCTGAAAAATTCAATTTTAACAACCCAAATTATGTATTTGAAGGAAAAATTTTGCCGTCATTTCATTTTGGAATTATTGTAGATGCCAAAACATGGCAGGATATTTACAGTAAGTTAAAAGAACAGCGTTTAGATTTGGTTACAGAATTTACATTTTTAGAAGGCAAAGTAGGCGAGCATAGTTCCTTTTTTGTAAAAGCCCCCAATGATTATATGCTTGAATTTAAAAGCTTCAAAAATTCTACCGACGTGCTTAATTCATAAACTAAACAGTTCCATTTTTTTTATAAGATTAAACAACACGCTTTAAATTACTACCAACAGCTTTAGGGATAAGGTTGTTAAAAGCAAATCGGGCTTACGGTAGGGCGTTTTTCCGATACTCAATTACAGTTTAATTTTTAATGTTTTAAAAAAATGAAAACAAAGTTTTTAATGTTGTTTGGATGTCTTGTTATGTCTGTTTTTACCTTAACAAGCTTTACGTCTATATCCCATGTTAATACACAAGATGAAGAAATCATTGATGCTGTTTACGATAGGCACTAAGATTATGGTTATAACTTTATTGCTTTAAATGAAGACGATGAAGCATATACGGTTACTTTTCAAGTAGTTTCCGAAGAGGTGCTTAAGGCATTCAATTTAAATGAAGAAACTTTAATAGGCACCAAATTTACAATCACTTATACCCACGAAGTTATCATCACCAAATATTCTGATGGTTATGAGGATGAGAAAGAAATTAATACCATTACCAAGTTAGAAAAACTATAATGACGGTTGTCATTTATAGTAAATTTTACAAACAAAATCAGGCTACCTTATTGGAGGCCTTTTTTATAAATACTTCCCAGAAAAACACCCCATAAACAATAACATACTCCAAAGCAATCACCCAAAGGTTTTCACTTTTATCTTCTTTGTTAATGTTTAAGTACGCCAAATAACTGAGTATCATTACAAAACTCCACACTAAAGGAAATTTATATTTTGTAAAAACAGAGAGTATTAAAAGGGTCGCCAAATACCAAGGATGCACTGTTGTGGCTGTAAAATAGTAAAACGACAATGCCAATAGCATAGCAGTAATAAGCTGAACCGTTGTTTTATTGTTTCTTAAAAAGGTAATGAGCAAAACAAATGCAATTACCAATTTTGGAATGTATGCACCAATAATAGCAATTTCGTTTCGGTTTCTAAAGGTATATCCAATTTCGCGGGCTATGTAATATAAACTGGCGTTAAACTCAAAATTATTGAACCATAGTGCTACCGTTTTGGTGTAGTTATTTATAAACTCAGATGAATAAAACGGTATAAAAAGAAACAGCGTTGTAACGCCAACAATACTGTAGAACATGATTAGTTTTGTCATTCCTGCGAAGGTAGGAATCCACTTTTTGTGTTCGTTATACTGAACGTGTTTCAGTATATCATCATGCACGTCATTACGAGGAGCTAGCGACGAAGTAATCTCTCCATTTTGAGCAGATTGCTTCACTTTGCTCGCTGTAACGTTTTGCTTAACAAACCATTGAAAAAACAGGGGTAAAAACAGCAATGGAATAAGTTTTGTTGAAACCGATAATGCCAAAACCACCGCACTCCACTGCCATTTTCCAGAGTGAAATAAATATAAACTACACACCAAAAAGAAAATCATAACGCCTTCAACATGCAGGTTGCCAGTTAGTTCTATAATGATAAACGGATTTAAAACATACCAAAAAATATGATGTGTGGGTAAGTTTAATTTATCCAATAGTTTTTTGCCAAAATGCAGCGTTCCAAAATCGGCAGCGATAATAAGCAAACGCATAATCATTACCGAACCCAAAATACTTTTATTGGTAAAAAGCACCGCTATTAAAAAACATAATTGGTTTACAGGCGGGTAGTTGGTAAAATGGCTCGCATTTAAAACGCCCATACCAGTGCGCAATTCTTGGGCTTGTGCCACAGGAAATTCGCTCATACTTGTAAACGCGTCAACAGTGTGTAAATAGGGGTTAAAGCCTTCCAAAATCATTCTGCCATCCCAAATAAAACGGTAAAAATCTTGCGATAGGTTTGGTATAGCCAGTATAAAAATAGCCCTAAAACCAAAAGCAACATAGGTTAGGGCTTGGGTGTTATGCTTAAACATTTGCACCAATTTATAAAACAGAAAAAATAGGGCAGTATATAAGGAAACAAGCTTTACATAATCGGTGCGAACTAAATAGTAAGCAAAAGCGGTATAAAACAAAGCACTTGCCAATACCAAAAGTAAAGGCACTTTATAAAGTTTTAAAAAGGCAGGATTAAAAAGCATATGCCAAATATAGGATTATTTGTTTGTTGTATTTAACTAAAAAGCTTACATTGGTTTGTGAGAAAAATATTCTATTTTAACTGAATTATTCATAAATATCAACTCTGATAATAAAAAATGTTGGTATATATTTTTTATTTGGTGAGTTGGTTGACAAGGCTAAACCAATTGTATATATAGGGGAGGCAGAACATTGTTTAGAGAGATTGAAACAACATAATAGAACAAAAGAATTTTGGAATTATGCAGTCGTAATGATTTCTAAAATAATTGCTTTCACTAAATCTCATGCAAAATATTTAGAACATATAGCTGTTGAACAAGCTAAAGAGTCAAATAGATATGAAAACGAAAATTTAATAACTCCGAATAAACCTTTTGTCACCGAGTCGATGGAAGCTGATTTGCTTGATAGCTTTGATACAATAAAAATATTATTGTCAACATTAGGATTTCCCGTTTATGACAAAATTGGTAAAGAACAAATCACAACCAAAGAATTATTGTTTTTAAATGGAAGAAATATAAAAGCAGAAGGAGATTTGATTGACGATGGTTTTGTTGTATTTAGAGGTTCTCAACTTAAAAAGGAAACTGTTCCATCCTGTCATGAATATTTAATTAATTTACGCCAAAAGCTTCTTAATAATGAGATAATCATTGATAAAAATGGAATTTATCAATTCGCTCAAGATTATGTTTTTAATTCTCCTAGTACAGCAGGTGGTGGTGTATTAGGTCGTTCAACTAATGGTTGGACTAAATGGAGAAATAAAGACGGTATTACTCTTGATGAACTGAAAAGAAAATAAATTTAAACCTTAGAAGCCAACGATTTAAAAAATACATAGCCAAAGCCTATAAACAGCATGAGGTGAAATGGGAAGAGACCAAAATCGCCACCTTGGTTACCCACAATAAAGGCACTGTACATACCAAAGCCAAAATAGAGCATCAATAAGCCTTCGAAAACCACATGCACCGATACGGTTTTTTTCATGTACTTGTTGTTTTTCCAGTTGTCTTTAAACGTGCTTAAATTAAATTTTGGGGTACGTATAAATTCGCTTTTCTTACCTAAATGTCCTTCTAGAACCGCAATAGAATTATGCAGCGAAAAGCCCATAGCTATTGAGAAAAACACAAAAAACATACCAATGTACTTAAAAAAGTTTTTGATGCCACTGCCATAAATGTTCTTGTACATAAACCAGTAACATATAAAAAATATGATGGTACTTAGTACAAAAAAGCTCATCACATAAAAATAGGGTTTTAAATGGGTGTATTCGTTTTTAATATACAGCATGGGGATACTTAAAACCCCAACAATAAGTACATTTAAAAACATGGTGCTGTTAAGTAAATGCAACAACCCGTGCACTTTGGTTTTGGCAGAAATATTCTTGGATTTTAAAACGCGCCATAGCATTTTTCTAAAGTTTTCGGCACCGCCTTTGTTCCATCTAAATTGCTGCGAACGGGCAGCACTTATTACCACAGGCAGTTCTGCAGGAGTTTCAACATCTTCTAGATATTTAAACTTCCAGTTTTTAAGTTGGGCGCGGTAGCTTAAATCTAAATCTTCAGTTAGGGTATCGCCCTCCCAATTGCCGGCATCGATAATACAGGTTTTTCTCCAAACACCTGCTGTACCGTTAAAGTTTATAAAATGCCCTTTACTGTTTCGGCCCACTTGCTCAAGCGTAAAATGCGCATCGAGAGCAAAGGCTTGAATGCGGGTAAGTATAGAGAAATTTCGGTTGATGTGCCCCCAACGGGTTTGTACAACACCTATTTCTTCATTTTTAAAATAGGGAACGGTAAGTTTTAACCAGTCTTTTTTTGGTAAAAAATCAGAATCGAAAATAGCAATAAATTCACCTTTGGCAATTTTTAAGCCTTCTTTTAAGGCACCTGCTTTAAAGCCTTTACGGTCGGTACGGGTGATGTGTTTAATATCCAAACCTGTAGCTTGGAGTCTTTCGATATGCTCGCAGGTGGTTTCAACAGTTTCATCGGTTGAATCGTCCAATACTTGAATTTCAAGCTTGTCTTTTGGGTAGTCGATCTCTGCAATGTTATCAAGCAACCTGTCCATAACATACATTTCGTTGTAAACGGGAAGCTGTATGGTAACACATGGAATTTCGTTTGGGTTTGAAAAATCAAACTTTTCGCAATCGTCTTTTACTTTTTTTGATGATAGGTAATTAAACAACAGGTTGAGTTGCGCTAATGCATACATGAATATGAGCAAAAGTGCAACGGAATATATAACGATGATTGTTGTTTCTAAAATCATTTTTTAATACTGTATTTAAAAATCCAGCCTAATATTTTTACGCCTGCAAATATAGCACCTTTTATTGTACCAGACACCTTTGAAACGCCAATTCTATTTCTATAATTTACTGGAACTTCGATATATGTAAGTTTTTGCTTTAGGGCTTTTAGTTGCATTTCTACTGTCCAGCCATAGGTTTTGTCCTCCATATTGAGCGCTAAAAGCTTTTGGTATTTAATGGCTCTAAACGGACCGAGGTCTGTAAATTTAGCTCCAAAAAACATACGCATTAAACTGGTAGCTAACCAATTACCGAATATTTGAGGCATTGTCATAGAGCCTGTTTCTCTATATTTTTTTACCCTTGCACCTATTACAATATCAATATTGTCATTAATTATTGGAGCTACTATTTTGGTTAATTCTTCTGGGTAATCACTGTAATCACCATCTAAAAATACAATAATATTTGGTTTTTCTTTTTGGCTAGCAATATAATTCATGCCTTTTAAGCAGGCATAACCATACCCTTTATTAGTTTCGTTTAAAACGGTAGCTCCCGCATTTTCGGCGTTTTTTTCAGTATCGTCAGTTGAATTGTTGTTAACAACGATCACTTCATCAACACTTTTAGGGATATCATTAATTACAAGAGCAATAGAGCCTGCTTCGTTATAAGCAGGAATGATAACTTTTATTTTGGGCATTTATGGTATTGCGTTTATTAGCTAGTTTAGTAATGCAAAGGTAATTTTTTTGTTTAATTTTTTTCGATAAATTATTTACCGTTAACCAAATCCATCAAATCAACATCGTTGCCTAGAAGTATTTCATTTGGGTTGATGCGTCCTTTCATGTTACCGTTTTCTAATTTTAAAACACCCCTTGGGCATACCGCACTACAAATACCGCAACCTACACAACTGGACCTAACAATATTTTCTCCTTTTTGGGCATAAGCACGAACATCAATGCCCATTTCGCAATAGGTTGAACAGTTTCCGCAGGAAATACATTGTCCGCCATTAGTGGTTATTCTAAATTTTGAAAACATACGTTGCTGAAATCCTAAAATAGCAGCCATGGGGCAACCAAAACGACACCAAACCCTGCTGCCAAAAATGGGATAAAAGCCAGTGCCAATAACTCCTGAGAAAATAGAACCTATATACAAACCATATGCAGAACGAAGTGTACTGGATTTTATAAAAAACAGTCTGTCGCTAGTTCCTGAATAGTGCATAATGAATAGGGATGCAATGAGTACAAAAAAACCAATGGCTCCATAACGGGCGTCTTTGCCTAATTCATGACGTTTAAAAGTCATAACAAGGCTAAAAATAACGGTTAATAAAACTCCAACTCCTAAAAGGAAAGTGTTACGGGTTAACCAAAATTTACTAGGGTCTTTTCCTAAGTAGGTATATATCATGGCGGTCGTCATGATAACCGAAAACACCAAGACCGTATGGATTAGCCAACATTCTAGTTTCCAAGCGGATAATTTTTTTGATGATAATTGCCTGAATGAATCACCGGCTGTTTCAGCTAATGCACCACAACCACATACCCATGAACAGTACCAACGTTTCCCAAATTTATAGGTAAGAATGGGCGAAATAACAAAAATGGATAAGATGCCAAAAATTAATAATGACAGTCCTAATGTACCAGATGACAATAACCCGTTGATAGACCAACCATCAAATAAATAATAGTTGAGGGGCCACATGCTTTTTAAATCGTAATAAGGTAAATTGTACTGAGGACTTTCATTTAATCTAGCCATAAATTCTGGAATTAAAAAAGCAAACCCCAATTGAAAGAACATTACAGAAATCGTTCTAACTTGTTGATACCTATTGTGTCGATATTTCAATATGAATTTGTACCCAAAAATTAAAATGGCTAGGGTGTAAAGTGCGGCATATACAAACCATTGACTTGCGGGTCGTCCGCTTAATAAAAAGCTCAAAGGGTCGAATAAAGCAACAAGCCCAGTATTGGCTTCACCATTAGAGGCTTGACCTAAATACTGTGGGAAAAAATAAAGAACAATATAAAAACTTGTTAGCACAATGCCAGTAACCCAACCTAAAATACCATGTGAAGAAATGGATTTAAACCAAACTGCATCATTTTTTATACCTTCTAGTTTGGTTAAATAAGTGTCATTTGCAAAAATAACAGTACCAATTGCTATAAGCCCCAAAGCAAGTGATAAGAATAACCCTTTTTTGGGAAAATGTGTATTTAATAATGCCAAGGATAAAATAAATAGCCCAACAACGCCCATTAAAATTGCTGTTTTTTGTTTGGTTGACAACTGGTTAGCTTCGGGTTTTGCTAACGACATGCTATGGTCTAGTTTATTACTCATTTTAAACAGTTTGTGGTTGGTTTTTGTAAGCTTTTAAAATTTCAGATTCATAATTTATATACAATTCAGGATCAAAATTAGCATCATTTAAATGTGTAATAACATAATCCATATCCCGATTTTCAGTAAGCCATTTATCAAAGATTTCATGGCGCATTCTTATACCAAAGGTGTTGATGCCCAAGAATTTATTGGTGTTCCTGTGATAAGCTATGGTAATGCATTTAGTATCATCGCTATGTTTCCAATGGAAATGTTTTTCATACTTGGGTTTCCCTTTGCTACCATGTACCCAACCATAAGTTTGGTATTCAATATCCAGAAATTTAGCAGAATTAAACCAATGACCGGGTTTATAAGGTATGCGGTTTCCACAAATGGTTTGCGCTACCGTTTCTCCCATCATCCTGCCAGTATACCAAACTGCTTCAACAGGTCTACGGTTTCCAATAGGTTCGTGCTGTTCCGCACAATCGCCAATGGCATAAACATCAGGAACATTGGTTTCTAAGTAACGGTTAACTTTAGCACCACGACCAACTTCAATGTTTGAATCTTTTAAAAAATCAATGTTTGGGGTAACCCCAGCTGTCAACCCAACTATGTCGCATGCAATTTCTTCACCTGTTTCTTCAATAATAACAGATTTTACATTGCCGTTTTCATCAGAAACGATTTCCTTTAAATTGGTGCTCAATCGTAAATCGATATGATGGTTTTTAATGTGCCTGTTAATCATTTGGCTTTCTCCTTCAGGCAAAACACCATTCCAAAAACTGGATTCTCTTACTAAAAAAGTGACGGGAATGTTTCGTGAGTTAAGCATTTCGGCAAGTTCAATGCCTATTAAACCACCACCAACTATAACAGCTCTTTTGCAAACATGATTATTAGGAGCGTGTTTTTCCAAATTTTCCAAATCTTGCTTATGGTACATGCCCATAACACCTTTTAAATCTTCTCCTGACCATCCAAATTTATTGGGTTTGCTGCCCGTAGCGATAATGAGTTTATCGTAAACCATGGTATCACCTTCTAGAAAATGGAGTGTTTTAGTATGGGTGTCTACCGTTTTTACAAAACCTTTTTTTAAGATAATATTGTTTTTTCCCCAAAACCAATTTTCATAAGGTTGCGTATGTTCAAATTTCATATGTCCCATATAAACGTACATAAGCGCGGTACGGGAAAAAAAATAATCAGTTTCTGCTGAAATAATGGTTATTTTTTTATCGGAAAGTTTTCTAATATGTCTGGCAGCAGTAACGCCCGAAATGCCATTGCCAATAATAACAATATGTTCCATATTTTTGGTTTGGTTTTAAAATTTGTCGTCGGTTAGGTTAAAACCTTAATACTATAATTTCAATTTGTTTAAATTTATTGATTATTTGATAAGTATGCGTTTTATTATAAAAATTTGTTTGCTCTTTTTTATCGGCTCGTGTGCCATGGCTCCCGTTAAAAGAGAAAAAATTAATGGGGTTAGTTTTGTTGCTTCGCGATATAACACATCCAGATATTATTCATAATACAGATAGATAATGGTTTGGGGAAACCAGAAAGGGTGCCAAACAATATATTAAGCTTTAAAAAGAAAGGTATTAAGGTTATGGTGAAACCACAAATTTGGGTATGGGCGGTGAATTTACGGGGACCATTAAAATGGAAAATGAGGAAAATTGGAAGCTTTTAGAGGACTCTTATTCAAATTTTATATTGGAATATGCTGAGTTGGCCGAAGAAAATCAATCACCCATACTGTTTATAGGTACTGAATTAGAGACTTTTATTGATCACCGACCTCAATATTGGTTTGATTTGATTAAGAAGATAAAATTAGTTTACAAAGGTAAGTTAACCTATGCCGCCAATTGGAATGAGTTTACCTGAACACCTTTTTGGGGAGAATTGGATTATGTTGGAGTGGACGCCTATTTTCCAGTGAGCCAAAGTAAAACCCCTACACTTGAAGAATGTTTGAAAGGTTGGCAAATGCATTTAAATGACATTAAAATCATCAACCAAAAATTCAAAAAACCTATTTTGTTCACTGAGTATGGTTCCCGAAGTGTTGATTATTCTGGAAAGCAGCCATGGAAAAGTGATAGAGATATGAACCAAGTGAATCTTCAGGCACAAAATAATACCATGCAAGCTTTATATAAAACCTTTTGAAATGAAGATTGGTTTGCTGGCGGGTTTATTTGGAAATGGTTCATCAACCACGATGATGTTGGCGGTGAAGAAAATTTTATGTTTACACCACAAAACAAACCTGTTGAGACTATTATCAGGCAACAGTACAGTTTAAATTAGGCCAAGTTTTATTCTAAAATTTAAATCTATTAGATTTGTTAAAAAATGAATCATGAAAACTTTTGCTATAGGAGACATACATGGTGGGCTTAAAGCCTTAATACAGGTTTTAAATAAACTGGAGGTTAAAGATGATGACACCCTTATTTTTATGGGCGATTATGTAGATGGTTGGAGTGAGTCTGCGCAAGTTGTTCAGTTTTTAATAGAACTTTCCGAAACCATAAATTGTATTTTCATCAAAGGTAATCATGACGTTTGGTGTGAAGAATGGTTAAAATCTGAGTACGTTAACCCCACATGGTATATGCATGGTGGTAAGGAAACGATTAGTAGTTACATGCGTTTTTCAAAAGAAGATAAAAAGAAACATTTGCAGTTTTTTGAAAACTTGAGGCTTTATTACTTAGACGATGAAAACCGACTCTTTCTTCATGCTGGTTTTACCTCAATGCATGGCGTTACTAAAGAGGTTAATGAAGAGACCCTTTATTATGATAGAACACTTTGGGAAATGGCATTGACCATGGATAAAAGTATAGAAAAAGATTCTGCTATCTACCCAAATCGATTAAAACATTACCATGAAATTTTTATTGGGCACACGCCAACTATTAATTTTAATGTAGACGTTCCTATGCATGCTGCAAATGTTTGGAATATAGATACAGGTGCAGCTTTTACAGGTAAACTTACGGGTATGGATATCAATACCAAGGTATTCTTTCAAAGTGATGCTTTACCTGATTTGTATCCTAATGAAAAAGGAAGGAATAAATAGTATTAAACTAACAGACCTTTTTTTTGTAAAAGCTGTATATTTCATTGGCATCTGCACCCAACCAGCATTTTAAATAAATAGAGAGATAATAAAACTGTAATTTAAAAACCCCATACTTTTTGTACAATCTTGCTGAGGTTTTTAAGGTTTTATTAATTACTATGAATTGGTTTCGTTTGTAAAGTTCGTTTATTAAAATGTTATCTTCATAAATAATATACTGTTCATCAAAACCGCCAATATCATCAAATAATATTTTGGTAATAAACTGACTTTGATCACCACCTCTGCATGCTCTCCATTTAAATTGTGTAAACCAACAAACCAATTTCAGCCACCAATGGTTGTAATCAAATTGCATTTTAAAGCACCCAGCTTCATTGCCTTTCTGCACTTCTTTTATTATTAAATCATCAAAATGCTCAGGAGGAAACGAATCGGCATGTAAAAAATATAAAATATCTCCAAAGGCATGTTTTGCGCCAAAATTCATTTGTTTAGCACGTCCTTTTTCCGAATTTAAAAAGATGATGCCGTTAAATTTTAAGACTTCATTTTTTGAGTTGTCGGTGCTACCACCATCAACAACAATAATTTCTGCAATATTTTTTTTTGAAGAATTTACTAGTAGGTGCTCCAATAATTTGCCTATGAAAGCTTCTTCGTTTAATATGGGAATTATAATGGAAATCTTATTCATTTAATGCCCAGTTATAATCTTTAAATTTAATTTTTGCGTTTTCTGAAATTTTGATATCTGAATACTGATTTATAAAATCAATTACAGAATTATTTTGTTTAAAATCTTTAGCAAACCAATGAAAAATTTTTGAAAGCTCTAAAACATTTTCTGAAATAGAATTTCTGTTGGAATCATTTAAAAATTCCTTTGTGGCATTGGTGAGTTGTGATTCTAAATTTTCAGAAGTAAAGGCTTTATTTTGAAGCTTAGGACAAGAAACTGAAGCACAAACAATAGCAAAATGAATGCGTGGTTCATCCATTTTGCGTAAAATATTATGTTCAATCTCATTTAAATTATACCATTTGTCTCCCAGTTTCCAGTACCATTGTTCCCATGGGTTTTTGATGTCTTTAATGCTTTTTACAGGGTAATGCCGAAGGATTAAATCAATAGTCATGGTGTTGTAGGCGTTTATCCAAAAAGCTAATTTTTCATCTTTTGGGAGTGATTCAAACGTATCGTTTTTATGCATTAAGCTTAAAAAATAGATGTAATCAAGTAATTTTTTGTGTTCGGTTTTAAATGTTTTATAATTTACATTGCCATGCTCCGAAACATGTTCTTGTAGTAATTCATTCCATAATTGGTGAATTGGTATAACTCTTTTTGTTAGAGTTTGATTATATTCAATAGGCCTATTGTCTAAAGTGCCTTCTTGTTTTATTTGGGTAGTTTCTTGAACAATGCTATCTTTTTGATTTTTAATAATTTCAACTGTTTTTTGCTGGGTCTTTTCAATAGCTAATTTTGTGCTCGAACAAGCAGAAAAAAGGCATATTAAAAAAACTAATTTGTAATATTTCATGCAAAACAATTAAATATCGATCATCGACTAGCAACAGCCACCACCATCATAATGAAATGTAGATTCACTGATAAAAATATCGTCTCTACCTAAGCTTACTAGTGCACCTGCTGTTTTATCACAAACAGCAATAGGTTGGTTTTTAAGTAAAATATGGCCTTTTTTATCATCCAAAAAAGGTTCATTACCATAATAAATAGCAGCTTTACCCGTAAAAACACAAGGGCCATCTGTTGGCATGGGGTCTTTAATAGCAGCTACTTCAATAGATTCAATATAAATCAACTCATCGGTAGGGTAATGTTTAGGGTTGAGAATTCTGTATGGTTTTCTGGCACGAATTTCAATGGTTCCAAAACCAGCATCGGTTAATGCTTTAATATAGTCACTAATTGGTAAACTGCCACTTAAACATAAAGCACGTAAACGTTCATCGTTTCTAAGGGTGTCGTTCATGGGTTGCTCGCAGGTTGGATCGCTCATTACCAAACGTCCGTGAGGTTTTAAAACACGATACATTTCGGCAATGGCTTTTTTAAGATCATCGGCTTTAAAAATGTTGAACAAACAGTTTTGCGCAGCCACGTCAATGCTATTATCTTCAACAGGTAAATTCATGGCATCTCCCTTTTTAAGCTCTACGAATTCACTTTTAAACCAAGGGTTTAAAGCTTCGGCTTCTTTAAAGTTTTTTCTTGAGGCTTCAAGCATTTCATCTACTAAATCAACACCAACTACACCTCTTTTTTGGCGATTGAAATAGGCGAATTGCAACAATTCCATACCACCACCAACACCAACATAGAGTATTTTTGGGTTGTTGGTTAAGTCGCGTGCATGAACTGTAGAACCACATCCATAATTCATTTCTTGCATGATTTTTGGGATTTTAAGTCCAGGTAATTCCCAAATGGGGTTAGTGGTACAGCATAACCCAACTTCTGGGGTTAAGGCAGCTTCTTTATAAACGTTGTGGGTAGTTTCTAGGTAGCTCATATTGTTCTTTTATGTTATTGCGAGTGATGAAATGACGTGGCAATCTTTTTAAACAGATTCCTTCACTTCGTTCGGAATGACGTTATAATGTTTTTATTAAATCTTTAAATAGAGTTATCATATTAGGTTCAGCTTTTTCTGCATGTGCAATAATATCTTGAATATCTAAAGGTTCTAGATTATCTGGGTCGCATTCATCGGTTAAAACTGACACTGCTGCCACTTTTAATTTTAGATGATTGGCAACAATAACTTCTGGAACGGTACTCATACCAACGGCATCGGCTCCAATGGTTTTAAGCATGCGGTATTCAGCTCGGGTTTCCAATTGCGGACCAACAACACTAACGTAAACACCTTCGTGGAGCTTTATATTATTTGTTTTGGCAATGTTTTTAAACTTAGAATTGATTTCTGCATCGTAAGGGGCGCTCATGTCCGTGAAACGTTCACCCAACAGCTCCACGCCTTTAAAAGCTAATGGTGAGCTTCCTTGAAGATTGATATGATCTTCAATAAGCATGAGTTCACCTTTCTTGAAATTTAAATTGATGGCGCCCGCAGCGTTGGAAACCAATAAGGTTTTGATGCCCAGTTTTTCCATAATCCGAACAGGATAGGTAACATCTTGCAAGGTATAACCTTCATAAATATGAAAACGCCCTTGCATAACTACTACTTTTTTACCTTCAATGTTACCATAAATAAGTTTGCCTTTATGAAACTCAACGGTTGCAGTGGGAAAGTTAGGAATGTGATTATAACTAACTTCTTTTATAATGTCTATTTCGTTTATTAGTTGTCCTAGGCCAGTTCCGAGAATAATACCAATTTCTGGTTTCTCAAAACCTTTATTATGAAGGTATTCAACGGTTTCTTCAATTATTTTAATCATTTAGTTGATTTATTTTTTCTTGTAATTTTAAATTGGATTTATAGAAATTGGAAGCGATTAAATCTTCATAAGTATCAATATCATTTAGCGTAACTAATGTAGAAAATTTTATACTTTTTTGGGTTAATTCATTTAAGGTTTCTTCCAATAAATTTGGTTGGCTCCAAGGTTTGTTTTCAAAAATGAAATCATACATTTTACGCATTCCTAAAAAATAATAGCCCCCATCTTCCGCAGGTCCAAAAACGACATCAAAATCGTTTAATTTTTTAAATCCATTATTAATGTGCGAAACATTAATATCTGGCAAATCAGATCCTATCAGAGAAACGCGCTCATACCCATTTTTAAACCCATTTTTAAAGGCATTTTGCATTCGTAAGCCTAAATCGTTTCCCTCTTGAACTGTTTTATAAACCCCTTTCCATTTGGTTTCAATTACAGCATCAGAAAAATATATATGAACGTCAATTTTTAAGTTTTTTGTGGCATTTTCAGTCACTTTTACCAATTCTTTATATACTTCAAAAGCGGCTTCATTACCGATGGTTTTAGCTAACCTGGTTTTTACTTTGCCAAGTTTTATATTCTTTACAAAAACAATGAGGAGGTCTTTAGTCATATATTTTAATACCATTTTTCAACCATTTTCCCCATGTTTTGGAATAGGCATGAATGCTATCGGTGGTATTTCCTTTGGAATTATAAATTGATAGGTTTTGGTTTTTAAATTCAAAAATACCACCATATAAATTATAAACATTTTTATATCCAGCTTTTTTAAGCTTTTCACCAATGTCTTCAGATCGAATTCCCAGAGAACAATAAACCACAATTTTTGAATTTTTATTAGTGAGTTTTTTTGAAACAGAATCCATATTAAAAGAATCATAACCTACATGAATAGCATTTTTTAAATGGCTTACTTGAAATTCCTTTTCCTCTCTGGCATCCAAAAAAATAATATTTGATTTGTCTTCTTGTAATGTTTCAATTGAAATATAAGGGATGCTCTCTGAATTATACTTTTGTAAAAGTTTTGAAATATCATTTTGAGAAAATCCTATCGTTGAAAATAAAATGAAACAGAAAAAAGAAGATGTTTTCATAATTTGGTATTGCTTGTTTTGTCGATATTTAAGCAACACTTCCTTGGCAACTGCTGCCTGCGCCTGCGGTACAACCATAACAGTGTTGTGAAATAACAATATCTCTGCCTTCCAGTAAATTTTCGTTGTAATTAGAGATGTGTTTTGCTTTACTATTCACGGGTAATTCCAACATTTGGTTAAAATCACAATCATATAAAAAACCATTCCAACTAATGGAAAGCGTGTTAGTACACATCACATTTTGTACTGCTGCCGGATTATAAGCTTCAACTAAAGAATACATGTAATCTTCATAGTTTTCAGATGCAATCAAGTAGTCCAAAAACCTGGAAATGGGTAAGTTTGTTATGGCAAAAAGGTTGTTAAAATAAATATCAAAATCTTCTTTTAAGGCTTTTTTAAAATCCTTTTCCATAGAAGCTTGGTTGCTTGGTAAAAATGCGCCCGAGGGGTTGTAAACCAAATCCAATCGCAAATTACTATCGGGTATGCCATAACCAATGGTATTTAACATTTTTAAAGCTTCAATAGAAGCATCAAAAACACCATCACCACGTTGTTTATCGGTTTTTCCGCGGGTCCAATGTGGCATGGAACTTACTACATGCACATTGTGTTTTTTGAAAAATTCTGGCAAATCGTGATATTTTTTATTGGCTGTTATGATGGTTAAGTTAGATCGAACTATAAAATCTTTTATGCCAGCTTTTGAAGCTTCTTCAACAAACCATCTAAAATTCGGGTTCATCTCTGGGGCTCCACCTGTTAAATCCAAAGTATGGGCGCCTGTATTTTTTATGACCTCCAAACATTGTTGCATAGTCTCACGGGTCATAATTTCTTTTCGATCTGGGCCAGCATCCACATGGCAATGCGAACATACCTGATTGCACATGTAACCAATATTAATTTGCAGTATCTCAAGTTTTTTTGCTTTAAGTGGAAATTGACCAGTTTCGGCAATTTTATTTTTGAAGGTAGGCAAATCGCCATTTTGGAAAATGCCGTTTGATAAAATTTCTAATTGTCTTTTACTATTTGCCAAATCACTTTCGCGTTTGTGTAGAGATTTTGTTGACATATTTCAATTTAAAAATTACGAATAATGAATTACGAGTAGTGAAGTTTAAAATCGTAAATACAATATCGTAAATCGTTTTACATTTCCAATTTGTTCACTTTATTCATCATTTGCACACCATGTACTAAAGATGCACCACCACGAATAGCAGCGGCAACATGAAGTGCTTCCATCATTTCTTCTTTGGTAATACCCCGTTGTAACCCATCACCTGTGTAAGCATCAATGCAATATGGGCATTGTATGGTATGCGCAACCGCAAGGGCTATTAATGATTTTTCACGTTCAGAAAGCGCACCTTCTTCAAACACTTTTCCGTAGTAATCAAAAAATTTACTGCCTAAATCTTCATTCCATTCACTTATTTTACCAAATTTTTTTAAATCTGCGGGGTCGTAATATGTTTTTTGCATGTTTTATGTTTTGTATAAAGATAGAAATCTATTTAATTATTGTCGGAAAGTTTAGGTTTACTTAACAAAAAAAGGCTCTTAAAATGGAATCTTTTTTGTTATTAATTGATAATTAAGCAATTAAGTTTATTCTTTAATTAAGCTTCTGGAAATCACTATTTTTTGAATCTCTGAAGTGCCTTCATAAATCTGTGTGATTTTTGCGTCACGCATTAACCGTTCTACGTGATACTCTTTTACAAAACCATTACCACCATGAATTTGAACCGCTTCAACGGTGTGCTCCATGGCTACTTTTGATGCATAAAGTTTTGCCATCGCACTCGATTTGTCGTAGTTATTCCCTTGGTCTTTATCCCAAGCAGCTTTCATAACCAACATTCTGGCCGCTTCAATATCGGTGTACATGTCAGCTAATTTGAATGCAATAGCTTGATGGTTACAAATTTCGGTACCAAAGGCTTTTCGTTCTTTTGAGTATTTTAAAGCCAATTCATAAGCGCCAGAGGCAATACCTAAAGCTTGTGCCGCAATACCAATACGTCCACCAGATAAGGTTTTCATTGCAAATCTAAACCCAGAGCCATTAGCGCCAATTCTATTTTCTTTTGGCACTTTTACATCATTAAATTGTAAGGTGTGCGTATCGCTTCCTCGGATTCCTAACTTATCTTCTTTAGGCCCAACATGAAACCCTTCCATATCTTTTTCCACAATAAAAGTATTAATGCCATGCGAACCTTTATCCCTATCGGTTTGTGCAATTACTAAATATATATCGGCGCGCCCACCATTGGTGATCCAGTTTTTTGTACCGTTTAATATGTAATGGTCACCTTTATCAATAGCGGTTGTTTTTTGCGAAGTGGCATCGCTACCAGCTTCGGGTTCACTCAAACAAAAAGCGCCAACAAACTCGCCCGTTGCTAATTTTGATAAATATTTTTGTTTTTGTTCCTCAGTACCATAGGCTTCAATGCCATAGCAAACCAATGAATTATTTACGGAAACAATAACTGAGGCCGAGGCATCAACTTTTGATAATTCTTCCATAATTAGCACATATGATATGGCATCCATACCACTTCCACCATATTTTGGATCTACCATAATGCCCAAAAAGCCTAAATCCCCCATTTTTTTTACAAGTTCTTTTGGGAAATGTTGTTTTTCATCACGTTCAATAACGCCTGGTAATAATTCGGTTTGAGCAAAATTGCGAGCTGCGTCGCGTATCATAATATGTTCTTCAGAAAGGCTGAAATTCATAATTCGTAATTAAAATGATGTTTTGGTAAAAAATATTTACAAATATAGCCTTTTGATGTGAAATTTTCAATTACGATTGTTATTTTTACCTCGCCATGAATAAAAATGAATATCATATTATTGGGGTAATGTCTGGAACATCTTTAGATGGTATTGATTTGGTTTTTGCGAAATTTAAGTACGATGATTTGTGGCATTTTGAGATTATAAATTCTGAAACCGTTGGCTATACAGAAGATTGGTTTAACATCTTAAAGAATTTGATAAGTTATCCCATAGAAAAATTAAAGCAAATTGATGACGATTACACGGATTATCTTGCAAAAGCTATTAAAGACTTCATCAAAAGAAATAACATTAAAAATATAGATGCGGTTTGTTCACATGGACATACAGCATTGCATCAACCAGAAAAAAAGCTAACTTACCAAATAGGAAATAAGCCTGTTTTGGCTAGACTACTAAACGAAAAAGTGGTTTGCGATTTTAGGGTTCAGGATGTGGAGTTGGGTGGACAAGGTGCTCCTTTGGTGCCAATTGGCGATAAACTTTTGTTTTCTGAATACGATTTTTGTTTGAACTTAGGAGGATTTGCAAATATATCAACCGAAATAGATGATGAAAGAATAGCTTATGATGTTTGTCCTGTAAACATCGTTTTGAATTATTATGTAAAAAAACTGGGTTTTGATTATGATGATGGTGGTAAGTTGGCTTCAACTGGAGTTATCAATCAAAAGCTACTAAATCAATTAAATAGTTTACCGTTTTACAAAGAAAATCACCCAAAATCATTGGGATTAGAGTGGGTAAACAAAAATATCTTTCCGTTGGTTGACGATTTTCAACTTAAAATTAAAGACATTTTACGAACATTTATTGAACATATTGCCATTCAAATAGCTTCACAAATAAATAAAAAAGAAAAAGCTACGGTTTTAGCCACTGGTGGAGGCGTTTACAATACGTTTTTAATCAACCGAATAAAATTTCATTCAAAACAAACCATTATCATTCCAAACAGTGAAGTTGTAGAGTATAAAGAAGCATTAATTTTTGGTCTTTTAGGTGTGCTAAAACTCAGAGAACAAGTTAATTGCCTTAAAAGTGTTACAGGGGCAAAAAAAGACCACAGTTCGGGCAAAATATATCTACCTTAAAAATAACAAAAATTAATCTTAAAGGATTTTAGTTTTTTATATTTGTGACATTACTAATTTTAATAATTTCATTATGACACAGCTTTAGCTACACTTAAGTTACTTCCTCAAAAAATTTATTTAAGCTAAACAAATCATAAACACAGAGATGAAAGAATTATTAAAAAAGTACGAAAATAAAGAGCCCGAAATTGTTTTTAACTGGAAAGATGCCGAAACCGAAGCCGAAGGCTGGGTAGTTATAAACTCTTTGCGAGGTGGTGCAGCAGGTGGCGGAACACGCATGCGCAAAGGATTGGATATGAACGAAGTTTTATCATTAGCAAAGACCATGGAGATTAAATTTACAGTCTCTGGTCCCGCTATTGGTGGCGCTAAATCGGGTATCAATTTTGACCCCAAAGACCCAAGAAAAAAAGGCGTTTTAGAACGTTGGTATAAAGTAGTTTCACCATTACTTAAAAGCTATTATGGTACAGGTGGCGATTTAAATGTAGATGAAATACATGAAGTTATTCCTATTACCGAAGAAAGTGGCGTATGGCATCCGCAAGAAGGTGTTTTCAATGGACATTTCAAACCAACCGAAGCCGATAAAATTAATAGAATAGGTCAATTGCGCCAAGGTGTTATTAAGGTTATTGAAAACCCTGTTTATTCACCTAATGTTTTAAGAAAATATACGGTTGCTGATATGATTACCGGTTTTGGAGTAGCTGAAGCTGTGAAGCAATATTATAATGTTTATGGTGGCGATGTTAAAGGAAAACGGGCTGTAATACAAGGTTTTGGTAATGTGGGCGCAGCAGCAGCGTTCTATTTGTCACAAATGGGTGCGAAAATAGTTGGAATTATTGATATTTTTGGTGGATTAATAAATGAAGAAGGTTTTACTTTTGAAGAAATAACTAATCTGTTTTTAGCCAAAAAGAGGAACACTTTGGTAGCGGACAATTTAATCCCATTTGATGAGATAAATAAAAAAATATGGTCCATTCAAACCGAAATTTTTGCACCTTGCGCAGCATCACGTTTAATCACCATTAATCAAATTGATGAAATGATAGATAGTGGTTTGGAAGTGATCTCATGTGGTGCCAATGTACCGTTTGCCGACAAAGAAATTTTCTTTGGACCGATCATGGAGCATACCGATTATAAAGTGAGTTTAATTCCAGATTTTATATCAAATTGTGGAATGGCTCGTGTTTTTGCGTATTTTATGGAGCGAAAAGTACAAATGACTGATGAAGCTATTTTTAATGATACCTCAAACACCATTAGAAAAGCAATTGAAAAAATTTACAATAGAAATAAATCGAAAACTGAAATTAGTGCAACAGCATTTGAAATAGCACTAAACCAACTCATCTAAAAATAAATTTATGGAAGCAGCAATTATCTTGGTATTTGTAATGGGGTATTTAGCCATTACTATAGAACATAGTATTAAAATAGATAAACTTATTCCAGCATTGGTCATGATGGCTATTTGTTGGGCTTTAATAGCATTAGGTTTAGAAAGCTTTCCGCAATGGTTTGATTCATCAACACATTCGTTGTTAGAAGGGTTTGGAGATTTTTCTGCTGATGATAAAATGCATCTTATGGAGGAGACTTTATTACATCATTTGGGTAAAACTGCCGAAATATTGGTTTTCCTTTTAGGAGCTATGACTATAGTTGAGATTATAGATTATTTCGATGGGTTTTCAACCATAAAAGACTTTGTGAAAACCAAAAAGAAAACCAAAATCCTATGGATTTTTTCAATATTGGCTTTTATTTTATCGGCTATCATTGACAATTTAACAGCGACTATAGTACTTATTTCTATTCTTCAAAAAATAGTAAAAGATCGTAATGTGCGTTTATGGTATGCTGGTTTAATTATTATTGCAGCAAATGCTGGAGGTGCTTGGTCGCCTATTGGAGATGTAACAACCACGATGTTATGGATTGGTAAAAAAGTTTCAACAGGACATTTGATAGGCTATTTATTTATCCCATCCTTATTGTGTATGGCTGTACCGTCATTTATAGCGTCGTTTTTGCCAATATTTAAGGGTGAATTAGATGTTGAAGAAGAAAAGGAGGAAAAGAAATCCAAGTTTAGTGGTACTATGTTGTATCTTGGTTTAGGAGCCATTGTTTTTGTACCTATCTTTAAAATGATTACCCATTTACCTCCTTATGTTGGTATGATGTTATCACTTGGAGTTGTTGCTATATTTGCAGAAATTTACAGTAGCTCAAAGTTTAGTATGACAGAGTTTGGAGCAAAAGAAAGTGATGCCCATGCACACCACAGTCCGGTTCATTATTCTTTATCTAAAATAGAACTCCCCAGTATTTTATTTTTCTTAGGGATACTTATGGCTGTTGCAGCATTAGAGTCTCTAGGGATTTTATTTGGTTTTGCAAACTCATTGCAGGAAACTATGCCCATGTTAGGAACTGAAATGCATTATTCCTACAAAGTGCATACAGTTTCAGATTTAGTTGTATTATTATTAGGGGTTGGTTCTGCTGTTATTGATAATGTGCCATTAGTTGCTGCTAGTTTAGGGATGTTCCATGAGCCAATGGATAATGAATTGTGGCATTTCATCGCATACTCTGCTGGTACAGGTGGCAGTATGTTAATTATTGGTTCTGCGGCAGGTGTTGTAGCTATGGGTATGGAAAAAATTGATTTTTTCTGGTACTTAAAAAAGATTTCATGGTTGGCTTTAATTGGCTTTTTAGTTGGTGCCGCAGCATTTATGGTAACTAGAACATTGTTTTAATATACTTTATAAAGAAAAGATGCGTTATAGAGTTGCAATAAATTAATATTATATGCTAAATACATTATTACAAAACACTCAAGGAGGTACAGAAGTGTTAACAGATGGAGAATCTATTGAAAAAACACTCTCGATAATAGAATTGATTAGTAGTGGAGGAGTTGCAGGACAAGTTATTATAGCGGTTCTGTTTTTACTGTTAGTTACGGCTATTTATATTTATTTTGAACGCATTTTTGCTATAAAAGCAGCGTCAAATGTAGATGCCAATTTCATGAATCAAATTAAAGACCATGTGAGTAATGGCAAAATAGATTCCGCTCAAATGCTTTGTGCCCAAGTAAACTCACCCGTATCCCGTTTGATAGGGAAAGGGATATCACGAATTGGAAAACCCCTAGCAGATATCAATACCGCAATTGAAAACGCGGGGCGTTTGGAAATATATGGGTTAGAAAAAAACGTGAGTATTTTGGCAACTATTTCTGGTGCTGCACCTATGATTGGATTTCTTGGTACAGTAATTGGCATGATATTAGCCATATTTGAATTAGCTAATGCAGGAGGAACTATAGAAATGGATGTTTTAGCTGGAGGTTTATATACAGCCATGACAACAACAGTAGCAGGTTTGATAGTTGGTATTGTAGCATATATGGCCTACAACCATTTGGTAGTTAAAACCGATAAAGTGGTTTATCAAATGGAAGCAAATTCGCTGGAATTTCTTGATCATTTAAATGAACCTACCTAGTATGAATTTTAGAGGAAGAAATAAAGTGACACCAGAGTTCAATATGTCGTCTATGACGGATATTGTGTTCCTGCTTCTTATATTTTTCATGATAGCTTCAACCCTAGTTACCACAAATGCCATTGATATTTTATTGCCAAAAGCAAGTGGTAAAACCGAGAATAAAAAGTCTGTAGCAGTAAGTATCAAAAAGGATTTAACCTATTATATCGATCAAAAAAGGGTAGGGGAAAGTGTTCTTGAAAATGAACTGCTTTCGGCTTTATCATCAGTTGAAAAACCAACTATAGTTTTGAGAGCTGAAAAATCTGTGCCCGTTGAAAATGTTGTAAAGGTTATGGATATTGCCAACAGAAATAAGTTTAAAGTCATATTAGCAGTAAAGCCTAATTAATGAGGTATTTTGAAACTAAACATGAAAAAAACTCAGCAAAATTAACAGCACTAATAACTGTTATCATTTTGTTGTTGCTTTTTGTTGTTGGAACTACATACATGGACCCGCCAGAAGAATATGGTGTGGCGGTAAATTTTGGATATACCGATTTTGGTAAAGGCAATGTGCAACCAAAAGAACCAGTTAAATCTACACCTAAAGAAATAAATGAACCGCTTCAACCAGAAGCTACAAAAGCAGAACCTGCAGCATCTACAGATGTTAAAGAAGAAGTGCTGACAGCTGATAACGCTGAGGAGATAGCTATCAAAAAACAAAAAGAAGCCGAGGCTAAAGCAAAAACTATAGCTGATACTAAAGCTAAAGCAGAGGCCGATAGAATAGCCAAAGAAAAACGTGAACAAGAAGAAAAAAGGAAAAAGTTAGATGCTTTAATTGGTGGCGTTAGTGAATCTGATGGCACAACAACGGGTAGCGAAGGTAATGATAATAAAGCAGGTGATAAAGGACAACTCGATGGTGCTTATGCCCCAGCCACATATGAGGGTCAAGGTACAGGCAATGGTGGTGTTGGTTATGGACTTGAGGGTAGAGGTAAAATTTCGAATAATATTTTTAAGCAAGAATGTAATGAAGAGGGTCTTGTTGTAGTAGAAATACGAGTTGATAGAAGTGGAAAGGTTATAAAAGCTACACCAGGTATTAAAGGAACCACTGGAACGAGTTGCTTGTTTGAGGCAGCAAGAAAAACAGCGTTGTCTTTTAAATTTACCCCTAATAAAAATGCACCTAGTACACAAATAGGCTTTGTTACTGTAAACTTCAAATTGGGTCAGTAAAAAATGACGTATCAAGATACCCTAGATTGGATGTTTTCGCAATTACCAATGTATCAAAATCAGGGTAAAACCGCTTATAGAAAAGACCTTACCAATACCATTAAGTTAGCGAACCACCTCAACAATCCAGAGAAAAATTTTAAATCCATTCATATTGCAGGAACCAATGGCAAAGGTTCAACTAGCCATATGTTGGCTTCGATACTTCAAGAGGCAGGTTATAAAGTTGGATTATATACCTCACCACATTTAAAAGACTTTAGAGAACGTATTAAGATTAACGGGAAAGAAGTTAGTAAACAATTCGTAATGGGTTTTATAAAGCGAAATAAAGCCTTTTTTGAAGCCAATCAATTGTCTTTTTTTGAAATGACGGTTGGTATGGCTTTCGATTATTTTTCAAAACAAAATATAGATATTGCCGTTGTTGAGGTTGGCATGGGAGGACGATTGGATTCTACTAATATCATAACTCCTGAAGTTTCGGTAATAACCAATATAGGATTAGATCACACCCAATTTTTAGGAAACACTTTAGAAGCCATAGCTCATGAAAAAGGAGGAATTATTAAACCCAATACCCCTGTAGTTATAGGTGAAACTCAAAAAGAAACAACTCTAGTATTTAAAGATTTAGCAAAAAATAACAATTCTGAAATTGTATTTGCTGATAAAAATGTTTCTGAAGTTTATAAATCAGATTTAACAGGAACTTATCAAGAAAAAAATATTAGAACTGTTATCCAAGCAATAAAAATTCTTCAAAAAAGAGGATATAGAATTTCACAGAAACACATTGAAAAAGGATTGTTAAATGTTAAAAAAAACACTGGTTTATTGGGGCGTTGGCAAGTTTTACAGGAAAATCCTAAAGTAGTTTGTGATACAGGTCATAATAGAGATGGATTAGTTTATGTAATGAAACAATTATCTGAACAAGTTTTCGACAAACTTCACATGGTTTTTGGTGTTGTTAAAGATAAAGATTTGAATTCTATAATTGATCTGTTGCCAAAAAAAGCGACTTATTATTTTTGTAAACCTAATATCCCTCGTGGTTTAAATGCCAATGAGCTAAAGCGTGTTTTTAATGATTACGGATTAAAAGGTGAGACTTATAATTCAGTAAATGAAGCTTATAAAATAGCATTAGAAAAGGCAGAAATAAATGATTTTGTTTTTGTTGGTGGTAGTACTTTTGTAGTGGCAGAAATAATTTAATTTTTTATTGAAAAAGTTTTTGCAATATTAAAAACTAGGTTATATTTGCAATCCAATTTAGAGGGCGCATAGCTCAGTTGGTTCAGAGCACTTGGTTTACACCCAAGGGGTCGGGGGTTCGAATCCCTCTGCGCCCACAAAATCCTAAAGTTTAACTTTAGGATTTTTTATTTTATTATCTTTATTTAGTAATAACTTTAACAAAAAAAAGGGTCATTAACTCAGTTGGTTCAGAGTGTTACCTTGACAGGGTAGAAGTCACTGGTTCGAATCCAGTATGACCCACAATTTTTCTACAAACCAGCTACAGTAATTCTATAACACGTTCTAAAGCCATGCCTCTGGAGCCTTTTATTAAAACTGTAGAGTTATTTATTTTGGATAAGTCGAAATTGTCTTTAAAATAATTAAAGGTTTTGTATAAGTTAGCTTTCTTCGAAACAACTTTTGTTTGATAAAAATTTTCACCAATAAAAATAATTTGGTCAATATTTAATGATATGGCTAAATCGCCAATGTATTGATGTTCTTTAGGGGCATCTTCACCAAGCTCAAACATATCGCCAAGAATGGCAATCTTGTTTCCGGATTGTTTTTCAAAATTTTCTAAAGCTGCTTTCATGCTTGTAGGGTTTGCATTATAAGCATCTAAAATAATCTTGATAGTATTTTTATGTATTATTTGTGAGCGATTGTTTGAAGGCAAATAGCTTTCTATTCCTTTTTTTATGCTCTCATAGGAAACTTTAAAAAAGTTTCCTATTGCAATAGCTACAGCTATATTACTGAAGTTATAGTCTCCAATTAATTTGGTTTTAATATCTAAACCATTGAAAGAGCAATGAACAAAAGGGTTGGCATCAATAAAAGCTATATTTATGTTTTGTTTTGAATTACCAAAACTAAAGGTGTTTGCCCCTTTAGTTTTTTTAACTTGAATAGGATCGTAGGCATTAACAAAAACAGTTTTATGATTAGAAATTAAATAATCATACATCTCGCTTTTGCCTTTTATAACACCTTCAATACCTCCAAAACCTTCTAAATGTGCTTTTCCGAAGTTGGTAATATAACCGTAATCCGGTTGTGCGATGCTGCATAAAAATTCAATTTCTTTTTGATGGTTAGCGCCCATTTCTACAATGCCAATTTCGGTTTTTTTCGTCATTGAAAGCAAAGTCAAGGGAACACCTATATGGTTGTTTAAATTGCCAATGGTTGCTGTGGTCTTATATTTTTGCGATAATACAGCATTTATGAGTTCTTTGGTAGTTGTTTTACCATTGCTTCCTGTTAATGCTATTATCGGAGTTTTTAAATAGTTTCTATGAAATTTCGCCAGTTTTTGTAATGTTTCCAAAACATTGTCAACGAGAATAATTTTAGATGATTTATTGTATTTAACTTCATCTACTATGGCATATTTGGCACCGAGTTCAGTAGCTTTTTCAGCATAGGCATTTCCATTGAAGTTGTCACCTTTTAAAGCAAAAAAAATATCATTTTTCTGAAGCTTTCGAGTATCGGTACATGCTGAATTGCACGTTATAAAAAGGCTATGTAATTGTTCTATTTTCAAATGTTTTATAAGTAAAATTTTAATGCAAATTAAATGTATTAAAAAAGTCCTAACAAATGCTAGGACTTTTAAATTTTATTGAAAACTAAATATTAGTTTTTTGTTTTATTTTTTTGCTTACTTTTTGACCCCACACGAGACATTGCACATCTAAAACCAATATAGTCTGTGGCCATATCTTGAGGGAAATAACGTCTTTGGGCTGGATCTAACCAGTATTCTCTGTCTTTCCAAGAACCACCTTTATAAACTCTAACTTCGTCGTTAATTAAAGATGTTCTGTTGTTTGCCTTATCATATTCTCTAATAATATTTCCAAGAGAATCTCTGGTTATGTTATGCTTTGGAGAATTGTACATTTTACTAGTTTCATTAGCCTTTTCTCCTTCTTCGTCATCACCAAAATCGTAATAGCGTGATGAACGCTTATCACCATCTCTAAAGTTTATTTCATTGCTTCTGTCAAAGTTGGTACGTAAATATGTTTCATTTTCATCAACAGGTACTTGTAATATTTCACCAGGTAAATTTCTGGCAACTACTTTTCCATTTGACAATGTATCATAAACAATATCATCAACAGTAACAACTTTTACGCTACCGTCATCATTAATGGCGTTTTTAGTATATACGTTACCACGGTAATAATTAAAGTCATTAAATTCATCATCAACAATAGGTCTGTAAACATCAGCAACCCATTCTGCCACATTTCCTGCCATATCATATAAGCCATAATCGTTTGGTTCATAAGATTTTACAGCGTTTGTAATATCAGCTCCATCATCAGACCATCCAGCAATTCCGCCATAATCACCTTTACCTTGTTTAAAGTTGGCTTTTTGATCACCACGTGTTTTACGCCTTCCAGAACGTGTATATTGTCCATCCCATGGGTATTTTTTACGTCCACGGTAAAGATTATAGCTTCTAATTTCACTTAAACCCAAAGCAGCATATTCCCACTCAGTTTCAGTAGGTAGCCTGTATTTTGGTGAAATTATTCCAGTTTCACGTGTAGCATAAATATTTGTTTCATTGCCGGCGGCATCTGTTCTAACAAATCTTCTGTTACCGCCTCTTTCAGGATTAATAACCTCTTCATTGCCACCATAGCTTAAGGTAGGTGCATTAATATATGTATCTGTGTTAAAAGTTTGTTCTGCGTTAACATCGATTATTTTAGCATCGCGTTTTAAGAAACCAGCTTTTTCTAGGTTGTACTCATTAACACGATCTGAACGCCAGTTAGCAAATTCAACAGCTTGAATCCAACTTACACCAACCACAGGATATTCTCCATAACCAGGGTGACGTAAATAATTTTCAGTCATTACTTCATTAAATCCTAGACGGTTTCTCCAAACTAATGTGTCTGGTAGGGAGCCTTCGTAAATTGCTCTGAAATTTTCTTCGGATGGAGGATATACACGTTTAATCCAATCAAGGTACTCCATGTACATAGCGTTTGTAACTTCGGTTTCGTCCATGTAAAAAGATTGAACATGTTGCTGACTTGGACTATTGTTCCAATCGTGCATAACATCGTCTTGAACTCTACCTTTAGTAAAGGTGCCTCCTTCGATAAAAACTAATCCAGGAGAAGTTTCTTGTTCTTTGAAGTCGGTGTTGTATTGAAAACCACCTTCTCTCGAGTTGATTTGCCATCCAGTAGCTCTGGAGCTATTTTTTGAACTCGAAGATTTTTTACAACTAGTTGAGGCTACTGATAATGCCAAAACCAATAAAATCTTGAATGCTACTATTTTTTTCATATCCATACTGTTTAAGTAAGCTAATAATATTTTTGGTGCTGCAATATAAGAATTAAACCGAACAAAGCAAGCTAAATTCCGCATTTTAACCATAAAAACGTGTATTTCACCCTATTTTTTATACATTACAACGATGTTTTCGCTCTTTTTCATTGTTGTTTTGTCTTGTATTAACGTGTTTTTTACTAAATTATTATTGTATTTTTGACTTAGTTTTTAAAATTGTTTATTTTTTAATAATAACATAGGTTTAATGGCGTTAATTTAGTGATGAAAGAGAAAATTTTATTAATTCTGTTAATTATTTCAACAGTTGTTTATAGCCAACAGAAGAAATATAGTATTGCTTGGAATGATTATCAAACATTATCTGGTAATGGATTTTCATTTGTAATACCTTCTTTTAGTAAAGAGCATTTTTCCTATGATTTTGATGAGGGTTTGTTGTTTATAGACCAATGGGAAGTAAGTGTGCCTATTAATGAGTCATCTGTTGCAATAACTAATGTGGTATATAAGCCTATATCTAAATTTGAGCTCAAGGATTTAGATGTTAATACAATACCCAATAAGCTTGAGTTTAGCTTAAAAAATTCCATTTCAAGAAATAAATCATATAGCTTTTTTCAACTTTCACCCATAATTAAAGATGAAAATAGCGCTTATAAAAAAATAATCTCTTTTCAAATAAATTATAATAATGGATCAAGCTTTAATAAAACATCAACAGTTAACAAAACTCTGGTAAACTCTAAAGTAATATCCAATTCGGTTTTAAGATCGGGAGAATGGTATCGATTTTATGTCGATACTACTGGTGTTTTTAAATTAACTAAAAGCTTTTTACAACGTTTGGGGATTAATGTGAATAGTGTTGACCCCAGGACTATAAAATTATATGGTCATGGAGGTAAAATGATTCCCTATTCAAATGCGATGGCTTATCCATTTGATGTTCCTGAAAATGCTATCAAGTTTGTAGGTGAAGAAGATGGTGTTTTTAATAATGAAGACTATATCCTTTTTTATGCGCAAGGTCCTAATGGGTATGATGCAGAAAGAAGAACACATATTAATTGTTATACTGATAAAACATATTACTATATAAATGTTAGTTCGGAAAATGGTAAACGAATTCAACCATTTGCTCAACCAACGGGAACCGTAGATGTTGTTATTGATACTTTTGAGGATTATCAATACCATGAAATTGATGAGTATAATTTGTTGTCTTTAGGAAGACGTTGGTTTGGTGATAGGTTTGATGTAGATAATAACAAATCGTTTAAGTTTAATTTTCCAAACTTAGTTACAACAGAACCTATTAATTTATCAGTAGTAGTGGCCGCAGCATCATCTAGTAATAGCGCCATGGAAGTAAGTGTTAATGGCTCATCGGTTTCTAATCTCACAATTTCAGGTGTGTCAAGACCCACATTTGCCAGTGATGCTTCATTTATTGGTAATGTTCCAGTTAATACTTCAACAGTTTCTGTAGATCTTAATTTTGATAATCAAGGTAATCCCAGTACACTAGGATACTTAGATTATATATCGATTAAAGCTTTAAGAGATTTAAACTGTTCAGATAAACAGTTTCAATTTAATAATAGTTTAGTGATATCTGCATCAGGAATTGGGCAGTATAATTTAAGCAATACCTCACAAGTTTCAGAAATATGGGATGTGACAGATATTTACAATGTTTCAAATTTTGTAAACTCAGATAAAAGTTCCAGTATTAGTTTTACATCAACCCTAGGGAGTTTAAAAACTTATGTGGCAGTTACCAGGCAAGATTATTTTGAGGCAAAAATAGATTCTAAAACAACGGTTAACAATCAAAATATAAAAGGAACTATTTTTAATAACAGTCAAGGGCAATTTCAGGATATAGATTATATTATTATTTCTCCCAATAATTTACTTATACAGGCAGAGCGTTTAGCGCAAATAAATAGAAATCAATACAATTTAAATGTAAAAGTAGTAGGACTAGATGAAATTTATAATGAGTTTAGTAGCGGAAATCAAGATATCGGTGCCATTAGAAATCTTATTAAATATGTTTATGATAATGCAAGCACCCCTGAAAACAGACTTAAGTATTTATGTTTATTTGGTGATGGGTCTTTTGATTATAAAGATAGGATTCCTAATAATACCAATATAGTTCCATCGTGGCATGCCTATGATAGTTTTAATTTAACAACATCTTTTGTGTCGGATGATTTTTATGGCATGATGGATGATAATGAAGGGGCTCTAGCAAACAGTGACAGGCTTGATATAGCTGTGGGCAGGGTATTAGCTGATACACCACAGCGCGCAAAAGAAATGGTGGATAAAATTGAATCATATTACATAAAAGAAGCTTATGGTAGTTGGCGAAATAATGTAGTGGTTATTTCAGATGATGTAGATCAAGATTGGGAAGGCTCATTACAAGAGACCACTGATAATATAGGCAATTTAGTCTCTCAAGAAAAGCCATTTATGAATGTGGTTAAAATCCATTCGGATGCATTTCAGCAAGAGTATTCAGCTGGGGGTGAAAGATATCCAGCGGTTACCACCGAAATGGTCAACGCTATTGATAACGGTGCTTTGATAGTAAATTATTTTGGTCATGGTGGAGAAGATGGTTTGGCACAAGAGCGTATTTTCCTTAAACCAGACATTAATGGGCTTCGAAATTTTTATAAGCTTAATTGTTTTGTAACTGTAACATGTGAGTTTACAAGATTTGATAATCCTTTTAGGGAAACAGCCGGTGAATTCACCTATTGGAATAAGCAAGCAGGAGCTATAGGTTTAATAACAACCACTAGACAAATTATTGTGCCTTTAGCTATTTCTTTCAATAACACTTTAGGGCAATATTTGTTTTCTTACAGTGAGAATGACACTTATGGGGACGATGAATATCCATCAATGGCGGAGGCTTTAAGATTAGCTAAAAGTGACCCCAATATTGCAGGTTTTAGTCAAAAACGATTGATATTTTTTATTGGAGACCCAGCAATGAAATTAGCCTTTGCTAAACCAAATATTAGGCTAACGCAAATTAATGATGTACCCATAGCACAAGCTACCGATACTTTGAAAGCTTTGAGTTATGTAAAGTTATCAGGCGAGGTTACAGATGTTTCGGGTAATGTATTATCAAATTACAACGGTACACTTTCAACTACCATTTATGATAAACTTATTAATAGGCAAACATTGGCAAATGACGGCACAAGATTAAATGGGCAATTAGTGAAATTAGACTTTACAACCCTTGGCGAAATTATTTTTAGAGGGCAGGCCTCTGTTAAAAACGGACAATTTGAATTTGATTTTGTGGTGCCAAAAGATATTGGTATTCCTGTCGGCTTTGGTAAGATTAGTTTTTATTCAAAAAATGTAGAATTAAGTGAGGACCAAGCAGGAGCTATAAACACAGTTAGAATAGGCGGAATAAACGAAAATGCTGCTGAAGATTATACAGGACCACTTATAGCACTTTATATGAACGATGAGAGTTTCGTTTCTGGGGGTATAACAAATGAAGAGCCTACTCTGTTGGCAAAATTGGAAGATTTTAATGGTATTAATACAGCAAGTGGCATTGGGCATGATATTGTGGCTATCCTTGATGGTGATGAAACCACCCCGTTTATTTTAAATGATTATTACCAAACCGAAGTAGACGATTACACAAAAGGGACAGTTAGTTTTCCGTTCCGGGATTTAGAACCCGGGTTACACACCTTAACACTCAAAGCATGGGATGTTTATAACAATTCGTCAATTGCCGAAATTCAATTTATTGTGTTTGATAAAGACCAGGATTTGGTCATCAATAATGTCTTGAATTATCCAAACCCATTTGTAAATTACACAGAATTTTGGTTCAACCACAATAGTTCGGAACCTTTGGACGTTTCAATACAGATATTTACTGTTTCAGGAAAATTGGTTAGAACATTAAATGGACAAACATCTGGGGGCATTAAAGCAACAAGTTCATTGTCCAGAGATATCATTTGGGATGGTAGGGATGATTTTGGAGATAAAATCGGAAAAGGGGTTTATATTTATAAACTTACTGTACATTCCAATCTTTTAAACAAAAAAGTAGAAAAAATAGAGAAACTTGTAATCCTATAATAAAAATTTATATTTGTTAAACTAAAACTAATCCATGAAGAATCGATTATTGCTATTAATGGTTTTTGCATTTGCTATAAAAGTTGGTGCCCAAGAAACCATAATTTTCCCCAATCAAGATAAAAGAGTTATAACAACTGGTGTTCCATTCTTGCTAATTGCCCCAGATGCACGTGCCGCAGCATTAGGAGATATGGGCGTAGCTACAGGAGTAGATGCGTTTTCGCAACAATGGAATTCATCAAAATATGTGTTTTCAGAAACAAAAGCGGGGTTTGGGGTTAGTTATACGCCTTACTTAAGCAAGCTTGTAAATGATATTTTCTTAGGAAATGTTACTTATTTCAATCGTTTAGATGAACGTAGCGCTTTTGCATTGAGTTTAAAATACTTTTCTTTAGGAGATATTGAATTTGTAGCTGATGAATTTTCAGAAGCTTTAATTCAA
>JBMTVT010000010.1:0-42981 GCA_049451635.1 Tamlana sp.
GTACTCAAGGTGGGAATCGAACCCACACTCCGAAGAACCGGATTTTGAATCCGGCGCGTCTACCAATTCCGCCACTTGAGCTTCATTAATGGACTGCAAAAATATATATTTTTTCAATATTAATCACAAAAATACTAGCCAATATACTTTTTAGGTTAAAATAAATGTATAAATTTGCACCTCGTTTAAAATAAGTAGTGCTTTATACACTATAAAACAACAAGTTAACTATGCCAATTGTAATTACTGAAGCTAAAATTTTTGCATGTACACAAAGTCGAGTACTAGGTGAAAAAATTGCTAAAGCCTTTGGAGCTGAGTTAGGTAATGTGATTACATCTACTTACAGCGATGGAGAGTTTCAACCATCGTATGAAGAATCTATTAGAGGTACACGTATTTTCATTATTGGTTCAACCAATCCAGGACCTGAAAATTTAATGGAAATGTTGTTAATGATTGATGCTGCAAAACGTGCTTCGGCAAGACATATTACAGCGGTTTTACCTTATTTTGGTTGGGCAAGGCAAGATAGAAAAGATAAACCAAGAGTGCCTATTGCGGCTAAATTAGTAGCAAAAATGTTAGAAGCTGCCGGTGCAACCCGTATTATCACTATGGATTTACATGCAGACCAAATTCAAGGGTTTTTTGAAAAGCCTGTTGACCATTTATTTGCATCAACTATCTTTTTACCTTATTTGCAAAGCTTAAACCTAGATAATTTAACCATAGCATCGCCAGATATGGGTGGCTCAAAAAGAGCTTACGCCTATTCAAAAGCATTAGAAAGCGATGTTGTAATATGTTATAAGCAACGTGCTAAAGCCAATATCATTTCCCATATGGAGTTAATTGGTGATGTTACTGGTAAAAATGTGGTTTTGGTAGACGATATGGTCGATACTGCTGGAACATTAACAAAAGCAGCAGATTTAATGATGGAACGTGGTGCATTAAGTGTTAGAGCTATTTGTACACATCCTATTTTATCTGGTAAAGCATATGAAAATTTGAACAAATCAAAATTAGAAGAGCTTATTGTAACCGATTCTATTCCAGTAAAGCCATTAAGTGATAAGATTAGAGTTTTAAGTTGTGCTGATTTATTTGCAGAGGTTATGGAAAAGGTTCATAATAATCAATCAATTAGTTCAAAATTTGTCATGTAATTTCCGAAAAGGAAAACAAAAAGAATATTAATTAAATTATATAAATAGAAAATGAAATCAATTACAATCAACGGATCTCAAAGAGAAAGCGTGGGCAAAAAAGCAACAAAAGCCTTACGTAATGCTGGTCAGGTTCCTTGCGTATTATACGGAGGAGACAAGCCAATGCATTTCTCTGCACCTGAATTAGCCTTCTCAAAACTTGTATACACGCCAAATGCGCATACAGTTGTGATTGCTTTAGACAATGGAGAAACTTTAAACGCGGTACTTCAAGACATTCAATTTCACCCAGTTACAGATAGAATATTACATGTAGACTTCTACCAATTATTTGAAGATAAAGAAATTGCTTTAGATATTCCTATTCATTTAGTTGGTAACTCTAGAGGTGTTAAAAATGGCGGTGTTTTAAGAAGAAATAACAGAAAACTTCGTATTAAAGCACTTCCTGCTAACTTACCAGACTTTATTGAAATAGACATTACTCCACTTAAAATTGGAGATAAAATCTATGTTGGTGAATTACCAAGTGAAGGATATTCATTCTTACATTCAGATAATACGGTTGTTTGTCAAGTTAGAACATCAAGAACTGCAGTTGCAGATGATGATGATGATGAAGTTGAAGGAGAAGAAGGAGAAGAAACTCCAGCAGCAGAAACTGCTGAAACTACTTCAACAGCTGAGGAATAGACAAGTTTTTAACTTAAATAAATTAAAGCATTCTGTATTATTCAGGATGCTTTTTTATTTTTACAAAAAAGAAGCTTTTATGTGTTGGTTTTTAAACAATTTATTTAAGAATAAAAAAGACATAGAAGAACAAAATCCTATGAAAAAATATTTAATTGTTGGGTTGGGGAATATTGGTGAAAAGTATGATAACACACGCCATAATATTGGGTTTAGAGTATTGGATTATTTTGCAACCCAAGAAAACTTAACCTTTGAAACCCAAAAGCTAGGTGATGTAGCCACTTATAAGCTAAAAGGGAGGACTTTTATTTTTTTAAAGCCCAACACTTATATGAACTTGAGCGGTAAAGCAGTTTTATATTGGTTAACCAAAGAAAAAATACCTTTAGAAAATTTATTGGTAATTACAGATGATTTAAACCTACCCTTTGGGAGTATTCGATTGAAAACTAAAGGAAGCGATGGTGGGCATAATGGTTTAAAGGATATTCAAGAAAAATTAAATACAACCCAATATAATAGATTTAGGTTTGGTATAAGCGATGCGTTTAGCAAAGGCAAACAAATAGATTATGTTTTAGGGGAGTGGACCGATGAAGAAAATAGTAAGTTAAAAGAACGATTGGATAAATCTGTAGAGCTGATAAAATCGTTTGCCCTATCTGGGGTTAATAATACCATGAATACCTTTAACGGTAAATAAAAAAAGAGAAGTTTAACTTCTTTTTTTTATTCTTATTCAATTATAATTTTTCGGGTAGATTTTCTAACACCATCAGTCACGTTTAAAATATACATGCCTGATTGCGCATTGTTCAAGTTTATTTTTTCATTAAAATCCCCATCATTTTTAAACATGTTTTTATAAATTTTTATACCCCTTAAATCAAATACTTCAACAGATATTTTACTTGATAGATTACTGTTTAATTCAATATTGAATTCTCCTCTGTTAGGATTAGGGTATATTTTAAAATTGGTAAAATCTAAATTTTTCGTACTAAGTGGAGTGGCTACTTTATAGCATACCGTAATCGACCAACTATTTAGGTTACCAGTATCTTTAGAGCCATAATCTCCCAAACCTAATGTCCATTGCCCATTTAAATTTTCATTTGCCCAAGTACCTAAATTAAGAGAAGGAGATTTCATAGTGAGACCATCGCCAATTGTAGTACAATCAAAACTAACGCCATCATCATCAAAAGTGGCTATAATATTTACATCTTCATTTTCACATGGCGAATACGCTCTAAGTATATTGGCTGAGGTGTTACTGGGGCTTTCTAATGTCATGGTTATATCACCTGGCCATGTATGGTCTATATTTACTGTTAAGTTTACATCGGTTATAACCCCTGTGTCTGTGATATTCAAAATAGAGGTTTCACTTATTGTTGCGGTATTGTCTGCTATAGAAATTGGTAAGTTAGGATCAGTGGAATTATAGGTGTTGCATATTTCAACTAATGAATAATCAATTGAAAAATCCTCAGAATTTATGGCAAAGAAATTGTTGTTTGTGGGCTCAATCATAATTCTACAATAGGGTGCTGGTGTACTTGGAACAGTAATTGTGTAGCTTCCGTTGTTAGGGATGTTGCTTGCAATTGGGGTATAAGTTACCCCACCATTAGTTGAGAGTAAAATGTTCACATTAGAAGCACCACTTAAACTAGCTGTGTTATTAACGTTCCAGGTTATGGTTTCGCTCGTTCCACTAGTCCATACTATCCCAGGGGTATTCAGAGTAGTAATTTCAAATGGACCATAGCTGGAATCAAATGTAACAATCATATCATCATGAGCATTGTTAGCACCACCAGCTTTGTTGTCTCTTACGGTTAATCTGAAAACAGCTGTTCTGTTTACATTAGGGATTTTTTCCCATTGAGTGGCATTAACTCCAAACTTTAAATCAGACAAATTAGGAAAGTATCTTATATTATTTGTTGTTGGGCTAAATGACCTAAACAATACAGAATTAGAATCATTTGAATTAGCATCAGGATAAGTTGTGGCAGCATCATTTTCATTGAATTGCTCCCAGCAATATGTTATAATATCTCCATCAACATCACCTCCGGTTCCGATAAGTTTAAAAGGTGTTCCAGTTGGCAATATTAAATCATTTCCAGCATTTACTGTTGGGGTAGTATTGCCGGTATTGATTATTGAAGCGCAAGAGGTGCTCTTTACGTAAGTTGTTATTTGTTGAATTGAAATAGCATGAAAATAAGGGTCACTATGAGCTTGTAAATCTGTTGGCCCAGTAATGCCGGCATACCCCATAATTGTACTACCGCTTCCTGGTTCCATTTGCACGTTTTCGCCCTCATTTCCATCAAAGGTCCAGGTGTGATTTGCTCCAAATTGATGCCCCAATTCATGAGCTACCAAATCAATATCAAAATTAAACCCTCCAGGTGCACTATCTGATGTGTACCCACTTCCCTTAATTCCACTGCTGCATACACATCCAATACAACCAGCATTTCCGTCAATAGACCCTACCGCAGATAGAAGATGTCCAATATCATAGTTGGCATCTAAAATTACAGCATCCAAAGTTGTTTGCAATTCGCTGTTGTAATTGCTTGAAGTATTTCCATAAGGATCAGATGCGGCATTTAAATAAATAACAGCATCATTATTGGCAACTAATTGTAATGAAACGTTAAAGTCATTTTCAAAAACAGCATTTATATTGGTTAATGTAGCCGTTAATGCGGCATTTACAGATGCTAAAGTGCCGCCATGAAAAGCTGAATACTCTCCCGTAACAGATAATGCTAAATCATAGGTTCTTTTTTGACTGTCATTAGCATCCTTAATACTAATTGATTTAGAATTTTTTTCATAAAAAGAATTCAGCGTTTTGCATTCAAAACCATCAACTTTAATTAAATCAGATTTATATTGCACTGATACTTGGTTTGGATTTTTGTCAATTGGCTTGTAAGTAATTGTTTTTTCTTTTCCTAAAACAATTCCTGTAAATCCTTTGTAAGGCGATAAACTAAATCGTATTGTTGAAGGGGTGGCACCAATAGAGTAACCAACATAAGATCTAATTTCAGGGTATTTAGCTTGTAGATCTGGATGCATTACTGAAGCCTCAATAATACGATATTGTACTAATTTACCATCAATATTAGGGAGGCTTATAATTATATTACTCGAATTTTTATTGCTATTTTTTTCTAGCGAACGAGATAAAGTTTGTGATAATTCATTATAATTAAATTCATATAGGGTTCTTGGGTTTTTGGTTTTTGAATGAAGAAGAGATGAATTTGAAGGCGTAACTTTTTGAAAAAAATCCTTTTGCCCAAAACTTGAAAATACACTTAAAAGTATGGCAATTGATAAAACATAATGTAGTTTTGTTTTCATAGAGATTTTTTTGAAGCTATTTTTAAAATCTGATATAACAAATCTAACTTTTTTATGCCATTTAAGCAATTAACCATTAAATGAGTAAAACAAAAAACATAGGCAACTACAATAGTAAAGAGCCATCTGTTGTAACCATTGGTACTTTTGATGGCGTGCACATTGGGCATCAAAAAATAATTAAACGATTAATTAACACAGCAAAACAAATGGGGTTAAAGTCTATAATACTTACTTTTTTCCCTCATCCTAGAATGGTGTTACAAAAAGATACCAGCATAAAGTTAATTAATACTATTGATGAACGGTATGCTATTTTAGACGCTTTGGGGTTAGATTACTTAATCATAAAAAAGTTTACCAAAGAATTCTCTAGACTATCGGCAGAAGATTTTGTAAAGCAAATTTTAGTTGAAAAATTGCATGCAAAGAAAGTTATCATAGGTTACGACCATAGATTTGGGAGAAATAGAAATGCCGATATAAACAATTTAAAAGCCTTTGGTGAAACATACGGTTTTGATGTTGAAGAAATTTCGGCTCAGGATATTGATGATGTTTCGGTAAGTTCCACAAAAATTAGAAAAGCGTTAAATAAAGGCGATGTTCTTCAAGCCAATAAGTTTTTGGGGCATCCATTTATGCTATCGGGCAAAGTAGTAAAAGGTAAAGGTTTGGGTAAACAATTTCAGTACCCAACTGCAAATTTATGTATACACGAAGACTATAAACTAATACCTAAACAGGGTGTTTATATTGTAAAATCTGCAATTAACAACACTGTTTTTTATGGGATGATGAATATAGGAACAAACCCAACCGTGGATGGAAATGCACAAAGTATCGAAGTTCATTTTTTTGACTTCCATAAAGATATTTATGGCACCAAAATTCAAATTGATTTATTGCACCGTATTCGTAATGAGGAAAAATTTGAGTCTATTGAAGCCTTAAAACAGCAGTTAGCAAAAGATAAAAAAATAGCTTTAGATTATATTGCTAAATATCATGCTTGACAAATTTCTGTTCAAACATATTGATAATTCAGGGCTCATAGTTTTCAGAATTATTTTTGGGCTCTTGTGTTTTCTAGAATCTGTTGGAGCCATTTTCACTGGATGGGTAAAACGGATATTAATTGAGCCAGCTTTCACATTTTCATTCATTGGATTTGAATGGTTGCAACCTTTACCAGGTAATGGCATGTTCTATTATTATATTGTTATGGGTGTTTTTGGGTTGTTTATAATGGTTGGTTATAAATATAGGTTGAGTATAATATGCTTTACTTTCCTATGGGCATCTACCTACCTCATGCAAAAAACAGCATATAACAACCATTATTACTTGTTGCTGCTAGTAAGTAGTCTCATGGTTTTTTTGCCTGCACATAAATACGCATCACTAGATGTAAAATTAAATCCTAAAATTAAAAGTATTTATATGCCTCAATGGTGTAAATGGGTTGTTGTTTTGCAACTTTTTATTGTTTACACATATGCTTCCATAGCTAAGTTTTACCCAGATTGGTTAAACTCAGAGTTTATAGCATTATTGATGAAACCCAAAAGTAATTATTTTTTAGTTGGAAATTTGCTTCAACAGGAATGGGTACATTACACTTTAGCATATGGAGGTATTTTGTTTGACGGTTTAATAATACCTTTACTATTATATAAACCCACAAGAAAATATGCCTTTTTTGTGGCTTTGTTTTTTCACTTATTTAATTCATTTGTATTACAAATAGGTGTTTTCCCATATTTAGCATTAGCTTTTACATTGTTCTTTTTTGAGACTAAAACGATTCAGAAAATATTTTTAAAGAAGAAACCGCATTACAATTTAGAAGAAGTAATAGTCTCTAATTTTAAAACACCAGCAATCATTGCTTTTTCAATTTACTTTTTAATTCAAATCGGGTTGCCGTTAAGGCATTATTTTTTTAGAGACAATGTCCTTTGGACCGAAGAGGGACACAGACTCTCATGGCGGATGATGTTAAGAGCTAAAAGCGGTTATGCAATATATAAGGTTGAAAACAATGAAACAGGTAAAACCCACATTGTTAATCTAGATAACTATTTAACAAAAAAACAAAAACAAGCGGCCTCCACCAAGCCAGATATTATATGGCAATTTGCCCAACGTTTAAATAAACAATTTAAGGAGAATGGGCAGGATGTTTCAGTATATGTAGATTGCAAAGTAAGTATTAATGGAAAGCCTTTTAAAACCCTTATAAATCCTGAAATTGATATAGCTAATGTAGAATGGGATGCATTTAAACATAGTTCATGGATTTTACCTTCAAAACAAGAGTAATTATCTTGTTAATTCATTAAATTTGTCCCTTAAATTTTCAATACATGTTGCAAGTAGCTTTTATAAGAGAAAATAAGGAATTAGTCATTGAGCGCCTAGATAAACGAAACATTGATGCCTCAAAAATGATTAATGATGTGATTGCTTTTGATGAAGAAAGGAGACGTATTCAAACCGAGTTAGATAACACCTTGGCCGAATCTAATGCACTATCAAAAGAAATTGGGAACTTGTATAAATCTGGAGAAGTTGAAAAGGCAAATCTCTTAAAAGAAAAAACAGGACATTTAAAAGAAACCTCAAAAGAACTTACCGAGGCCTTAAACAACAAAATTGAAGCTTTAAATGAACTTTTATATAAAATCCCCAATATCCCAAACGATTTAGTAAAAAGAGGAAATTCAGAATTAGATAACGAAGTTGTTTTTAAAGCTGGAGATATTCCAAAATTGCACAAAAATGCACTTCCACATTGGGAGTTGGCTAAGAAGTACGATATTATAGATTTTGAGCTTGGTAACAAAATTACAGGCGCAGGCTTTCCAGTTTATAAAGGGAAAGGTGCAAAATTGCAACGTGCATTAATAACCTATTTTTTAGATAAAAATACGGCTGCAGGATACACTGAATACCAGTTGCCACATTTAGTAAATGAAGCTTCTGGTTTTGGTACAGGGCAATTGCCAGACAAAGAAGGACAAATGTATCATATAACCGAAGATAATTTGTATTTAATACCAACAGCCGAAGTGCCAGGAACCAACATTTTTAGGGATGTGGTTTTAAATGAAGCCGAATTGCCAATAGGTATTACAGGTTACACACCATGTTTTCGAAGAGAGGCAGGCAGTTATGGTGCTCATGTAAGGGGTTTGAACAGATTGCATCAATTTGATAAAGTTGAAATTATTCGTGTGGAGCATCCTAATAATTCTTATAATGCTTTAGATGGTATGGTAGAGCACGTTAAAGGAATTTTAAAAGAATTGAAATTACCATACAGAATATTGCGTTTATGTGGAGGTGATACCTCATTTGCATCTGCTCTAACGTATGATTTTGAAGTATTTTCTACTGCACAAGATAGATGGCTTGAAATATCTTCAGTATCTAATTTTGAAACGTTTCAAGCTAACCGTTTAAAACTTCGATTTAAAAATAGTGAGGGGAAAAATGAACTCGCCCATACACTAAACGGAAGTTCTTTGGCGCTACCTAGAGTACTAGCTGGTATTTTAGAAAATTATCAAACAGAAAATGGGATAGAAATACCTGAAGTTTTACAGCCTTATACAGGTTTTAAGATTATTAATTAATTAAAATAAATTCTTACAAAATTTAACAATTTAATTTCTAATTATCGATTAAGTGCAAAATAAAATCGTTGTTTAACGATTTTTTTTCTATTTCTTTTGTGTTTTAAAATTTATTTACCAAGTTAGTAGGACCAAAAATATTTAACCTACTAGCTCCATGAAAAATTTTAAACGCATTGTGCTTTTAATTGCCCTTATTTTTTTTGCAAGCAAGGTGCTTTTTTCAGATTTTGGGCTATTCAAATCTGAAAATAATATCACAGCTTCAGTAAGCAAATAAGAATTTTGTTAAGCAATATTCTAAATGCATTTACAGTAAGATTTTTTTAGAATAGTCGTTTCTGTTTTCACAGGAATATCAAGACTGTCCCTAATCGAGTATTTAATTAACAGTAGTTAATAGAACATTATTTTTGGTTGGTTAGTGCCCGAATTTTTTCGGGCACTTTTTTATAATAATATTTACAATTTCTAAAAATCACATTTGTTATCTTTACCAGATGAGGTTACTTTTTTTCATATTCATTATTATAACTACTTCGGCATACTCGCAAAATGATGTTATTGCCAAAGAATATTTTAACAATGGAGCCTATGAAAAAGCATTGATTGAGTACAAGAAACTATTTGAAAAATCGCCATCAAATATTAGTTACATTAATCAAATAATTACTACGTATCAAGAATTAGAACAATACGATGAGGCTGAAGCATTTATTCTTCAACTTTTAGAGCGGATTAATTACCCTGCTTTTTTGGTAGAATTAGGTTATAACTACCAACTAAAAAGTGATTCTGAAAATGCCAAAATCAACTACCAAAAAGCTATTGGCAGTATAGACGAAAGAGCAAGTAATGTGTTTTCAGTAGCAAGAGGTTTTCAAAATCACTCGCTTTTAAACGAGGCTATAGTATCTTATGAAAAGGCCATGACATTAGACCCAGATTACAACTTTAATGTCCAATTAGCCCAGATTTATGGCGAACAAGGAGATATTGAAAAGATGTTTGTTAGCTATATTAATTTTATAGAATCTAACCCTGTAGAGATAAGAGATGTAAAACGTGCGCTTAATGATTTTATCAGTGAGGACAGTACTAACGAAAACAATATTTTATTCAGAAAAACCCTTCTTAAAAAAATACAGAATCAGCCCAATTTATTGTGGAATGAATTACTGAGTTGGTTATTTATTCAGCAAAAAGACTATCAAAAAGCATTTACTCAAGAAAAGGCCATTTTTAATAGAATCCCCGAAAGCTTAAATAGAATTGTTGAATTAGCTATCATAGCCTCCAACGATAATGAAAACGATATTGCCAAAGAAATTCTTAACTACATAACAGAAACGGCCCAAGATACCAATACACAACTTGAAGCATACCAAAATTTACTTAAAATTGAGATTGGTGAAACGCCCAAATCTGATTATGAAGCTATCAAAAATAAATATTTAAAAATTTTTGAAACCTATGGAATTCAGCCCCAAACTTTAGATCTCCAAATATCTTATGCGCATTTTTTGGCTTTTTACATGAATAAAACAAATGAAGCTACTGCCTTTTTAGAAGAATCCTTAAAATTATCACTTACCACAATAAAAAAAGCCGAAGTTAAAATGGAACTTGGTGATATTTTGTTGTTACAGGAAAAGTTTAATCAAGCATTAATTTATTATACGCAAATACAACGCAACTTAAAAAACAGTACCCTTTCGCAAGAAGCTCGCTTTAAAGTTGCCAAAGCCAGCTACTATAAAGGTGATTTTAAATGGGCCGAATCACAGCTAAAAATTTTAAAATCGTCAACCTCCCAACTCATAGCAAATGACGCGTTGGATTTAAAACTTCTTATATCTGATAATAAATACGAGGATTCGCTTCAAACTGCATTAAAGATTTATGCCAAAGCCGACTTATTATCTTTTCAAAATAGGAATAATGAAGCTATAAATTTACTGGATAAAATATTGGATGAGCATAAAACCGAACCCATAATTCCTCAAGCTCTATTTAAGCAAGCGCAACTTTTTGAATTAAAAAAAGAATACGAAAAAGCTAAAGCTAATTATGAAATACTCATCGATAATTACAGAGATGGTATTTTGGTTGACGATGCCTATTTTAATCTAGCCAAAATTTATGAAAAACAACTAAACCAACCCGATAGAGCAAAATTGCTATACGAGCAAATTATTTTTAACCATGCCGACAGTATTTATTTTGTCGATGCCAGAAAGCGTTTTAGGGCTTTACGAGGAGATGCTATAAATTAGTCTTATGATAGTTACAGAAACAGAACGCCTTAAAATTTCAGAATTTTCAACTACTGATGCCTCTTTTTTTCTACAACTTGTTAATTGCCCCAATTGGATAAAATACATAGTTGATAAAAACACAAAAACCATTCAAGATGCTGAAAAAAGAATAATAGAGGGGTATCTTAAAAATTACAAAGAATACGGTTTTGCGTTTTTACCAGAGCATGAAGGCAAAGGGTTTGGTTTTGAGTCTTCAGAGGCTATTATGGAATTGGCCAAGAGTAAATTCAACATAAAAAAACTAGTTGCCATAACAGTCCCCTTTAATACAAAATCAATTAAATTATTGGAAAAACTAGGCTTTGTTTTCGAAAAGAAAGTGAAAGCCTTTGAAAGCGAAGAAGAACTTCAGTTATTTGCAAAAACATTATAGTTATGTACATATACAATGTTACCGTAAATATTGACAAATCAATTCACGATGAGTGGCTTATATGGATAAAAGGCCACATTCCACAAGTTTTAGGAACCGGCAAATTCGAAAAAGCTACACTTACTAGAGTTTTGGTTGAAGAAGATTTGGGAGGCGTTACCTATTCCATACAATATCGCTCTTATTCCCGTGAAGCTTTAGATGCCTATTACAGAGAAGATGCCAATAGATTAAGAAACGAAGGCTTAAAAAAGTTTGCCGATAAAATGTTGGCTTTTAGAACCGAGCTTCAAATAATTGATGAGTATACTGTGAATTTTAAATAACTATCAATATGGTGTTTAGAAAAGCAAATGAAAAAGATATTTCTAAAATAGTTGAAATTTTGGCTGATGACGAGCTGGGAAATACTAGAGAAAATTTCCAAAAACCATTACTAAAGGAATACATTGAAGCTTTTAAAAAAATCCGTTCAGATAAAAATCAAGAACTTATAGTTGTTGAAAATCAAGCTTCAGATATAATAGGCACTTTACAACTTACTTTTATTCAGTATTTAACTTATAGAGGAGGCATTAGAACTCAAATTGAAGCGGTAAGAGTCAGAAAAGACCATAGGGGAATTGAGCTTGGAATGCAAATGTTTGAATGGGCCATAAGAAGAGCTAAGGAAAAGAAGGCGCATGTTTTGCAACTTACTACTGATAAAAAAAGACCAAAGGCTATCAAATTCTATGAAGGTTTAGGTTTTAAATCCACACATGAAGGCATGAAAATGCACCTTAATTAAAACCGATTAGTTATTCCTGCACAAGCAGGAATCCATTTATATAACGTACTTTTGTCTTTAAATATTCCTTTATTAGTGGCAAATAACCAAAACCAATATCAAGTAAAAGCAAAAAAGCATTTAGGGCAGCATTTTTTAAATGACGAATCTGTTGCACAAAAAATAGCCGATACCTTAACGTTACAAGGTTACAAAAATGTTTTAGAGATTGGTCCGGGTATGGGCGTGCTTACCAAATACCTTCTAGAGAAAGATGTAACGACCTATGTTATTGAAATCGATTCAGAGTCGGTTGCATATTTACAAGCTAATTATCTTAATCTGGCACCACGAATTATAGAAAAAGATTTTTTAAAATACGATTTAAATGAAGTTTTAAAAGGCGAACCTTTTGCCATAATTGGTAATTTTCCATACAATATATCAAGTCAAATTCTATTCAAAGCATTAGAAATGCGCGAGCAAATCCCTGAGTTTTCTGGGATGTTCCAAAAGGAAGTGGCACAACGTATCTGTTCAAAAGAAGGTAGTAAAGTATATGGCATTTTGTCTGTTTTAACACAAGCTTTTTATAAGGCCGAATACCTGTTCACGGTATCACCAAATGTGTTCAACCCCCCACCAAAAGTAGATTCGGGAGTTTTAAGACTCACAAGAAAAGTTGAATATGCCTTGCCATGTGATGAAAAACTATTCTTTAAAACCGTAAAAGCAGCTTTTCAACAACGTCGTAAAACCATTCGTAACAGTTTAAAAACATTCAATTTATCAAATAATTTAAAAGCAAATAGTATATTTGGCAAGCGTCCGGAGCAATTAAGTGTTCAAGAGTTTATTGAGCTTACCCAGTTGATTGAAAAAGACGAATAAAAATCTTTAATTTTTCCATTTGGCAGAAGAAAAAGAAAACATACAATTTGAGCTAACAGACGAACTTATTGAGCAAGTAGAAATCCTTATTGAAGCGCAAAAAGATAAGGAGCTAAAAAAGCTTATGGATGAGTTTCACTACGCCGATATTGCCGAAATTTTAGATGAACTCAATCTAGAAGAAGCGATTTATATTATTAAGCTTCTAGATTCTGAGACAACTTCGGATATCTTGATGGAGATGGATGAAGACAATCGTGAAAAAGTTTTAAAAAATCTTTCAGCAAAAGAAATTGCGGAAGAAATTGAAGAGCTCGATACCGATGATGCTGCTGATATTATTGCCGAATTACCCGAAGAAAGACAGCAAGAGGTTATCTCACAAATTGAAGACGAAGAACACAAAGCCGAAATTAGAGAGCTGCTGGCATATGATGAGGATACAGCAGGGGGGCTCATGGCAAAAGAACTTGTAAAAGTTTATGAAACCTGGACGGTAGCTGGATGTTTAAGAAGAATACGCGGACAAGCAAAAGATGTAACCAGAGTGCACTCAATCTATGTGGTAGATAAACAAAATAGGTTGATAGGGCGGTTGTCTCTGAAAGATCTTATTGTAGCTAAAAGCGACCAAAAAATAGCAGACATATACATATCAAATGTAGATTATGTTAATGTAGATGAAGATGTGGAAGAGGTTGCAAGAATAATGGCAAAATATGACCTAGAAGCCATACCAGTTGTTGAAAGTGATGACAACAAAGTACTTCTTGGTCGAATTACAATTGATGATATCGTTGATGTTTTGAAAGAAGAAGCCGACAAAGATTACCAACTCGCTGCAGGTATTACTGGCGATGTAGATTCTGGCGACAGTATTTTTCAACTCACCAAAGCACGTTTACCATGGCTGTTTTTAGGGCTTGTAGGAGGTGTTGGGGCTTTTTTAATCATGGAAGCATTTCAAGGTGCTTTTTCAAAATACGCTGTATTATTTTTTTTCACACCACTCATTGCTGCAATGGCAGGAAATGTAGGCGTGCAATCGAGCGCCATAATTGTTCAAGGTTTAGCAAACGACGATGTAAAAGGAAGTATTAATAGCCGACTCATAAAAGAGATGCTCCTTGCAGCATTAAACGGGTTTATTTTAGCCTTATTTTTGTTCCTATTTGTTTGGGCAACTCAAGGTGAAATTAGTACTGCTTTAGCAGTATCAGTATCACTTATTGCAGTTATAGTCGTAGCAGGTTTAATAGGAACATTTGTGCCATTATTTTTAGATAAACGTGGCATTGATCCAGCCATTGCAACAGGGCCTTTTATTACCACGAGCAACGATATTTTCGGTATTCTAATTTACTTCTCAATAGCAAAACTTATTTTAGGTATTTAGTATTTTGGGCGTTCCCACATTCTTCAGCTTCAGCTAAGAGCATGTGGTCGCGCTTTCCGCTTCAATCTTTTACAAAAAGCAAAAGTATTTCCACTGCAATCGCTAACGCAAAACTTTGTAAATTAGCAGGATAATTTTTCAAACATGAAAATCCTTCATCTAGATACCAATCACGAATTACTCATTAATCAATTAAACGATTTAGGTTTTACCAATCATGAAGATTATACATCATCAAAGGAAGCTATTGAAGCTAAAATTCATGAGTATGATGGTATTGTTTTAAGAAGCCGTTTTATTATAGACAAGCAATTTCTGGATACTGCTAAAAACCTAAAATTTATAGGTCGCGTTGGCGCAGGATTGGAAAACATAGATGTTGATTACGCAGAAAAGAAAGGTATTACCTTAATTGCTGCGCCAGAGGGTAACCGAAATGCTGTGGGCGAGCATACCTTGGGCATGTTGTTATCTCTGCTCAATAAACTTAATAAAGCAGATACTGAGGTAAGGCAAGGTAAATGGTTGCGTGAATACAATAGAGGTGTTGAATTAGATGGTAAAACGGTAGGCATAATTGGTTATGGTAATATGGGAAAAGCTTTTGCGAAAAAGCTTCGCGGTTTTGATGTTGAAGTATTGTGTTACGACATCAAAGACCATGTTGGTGATGCCAATGCGAAACAAGTACAACTTAAAGAATTTCAAGAAAAAGTAGATGTGGTAAGTTTACATACACCACAAACACCATTAACCTTAAACATGATTAACACTGAATTTATAAATCAATTTAAAAAACCATTTTGGTTTTTGAACACAGCAAGAGGAAAAAGTGTTGTGACAAAAGATATGGTTTCAGCATTAAAGTCAGGAAAGGTTTTAGGTGCAGGGCTCGATGTTTTGGAATATGAAAAAGCCTCATTTGAGAATTTATTTTCATCAGAATTACCTAAACCTTTTCAGTATTTAATTAATGCTAAAAATGTATTGCTTACGCCTCATGTAGCCGGTTGGACTATTGAAAGCAAAGAAAAATTAGCCCAAACCATCGTAGATAAAATAAAAGAAAAATTTTGTTAACTTTTAGGATGTAAATAAAACAATTATGTAATATCAAGCAACATCACCAGAGAATTATATAAATCAAGTTCAAGAAGATAGAAAAGAAGCCCTAAAAAGGCTTAGGAAAACAATTAACAATAATTTGCCAAAAGGTTTTGAAGAAGGGGATTCAATATGGTATTACGTACCACATGCTGTTTATCCAGATGGGTACCACTGCAACCCAAATGAACCATTACCATTTATGAGTTTTGCATCACAAAAAAATTCAGTTAACTTTTACCATATGGGTATTTATGCTAAAAAAGAATTGTATGATTGGTTTGTAGCAGAATATCCAAAATACTTTAAAACAAAATTGGATATGGGTAAAAGTTGTATTCGGTTTAAAAAAATAAATGAGATCCCTTATGCACTAATTGGGGAGTTGGTAAAAAAAATGACTGTTGATGATTGGATACATATCTATGAAACAGCAATCAAAAAATAATTAATCATAAAAAAATGAACATTATGAAACTAGGAGCATTTTCGGCAAGCTTGAGTTTTAAAGACATAAAGGTATCAAAAGAGTTTTATGAAACCTTGGGTTTTACAAAATTTGCAGCCGATATAGAAAAGAACTATCTCATTATGAAAAACGGTATTGCATTGATTGGTTTGTTTCAAGGAATGTTCGAGCAAAATATTTAACCTTCAACCCAGGTTGGGATGAAAGCGCCAACAAAGTAGAGTCTTTTGATGATGTAAGAAGTATTCAAAAACATTTAGGTTTTAACACTAATGATTACGGGTGTACCTTTTGGTGGAAAGATAAAGAAGACAACGACTATTCCATACAATGGAGCCCTTTTGCCGAAAACACTAAATATTACGAGCCTTCAAAAAAAGACTTTATGTTTAATTACAGAGTTGAAAATTTAAAAAAAATTACTTGAGGTTTTAAAAGAAGAAGGTGTCAATATTATTGGAGAAGTAGAGGAATACGAATATGGTAAATTTGGTTGGATATTTGATAATGATGGCAATAAAATAGAGCTATGGGAACCTATAGACAAGGCTTTTTTGTAAATTCGTTTTTTCAATAATCAGCTTTTGTCTTATTTAGAAATTCTTCAATCTTATAATTTAACTGCATTACAATGGGTTGCCATTGGTTTTGCAGTTTTTTTATTAGGGTTATCTAAGTCTGGAATAAAAGGGATTGGGATTATTATTGTTGTAATTTTAGCTTTTGTTTTTGGTGAAAAAGCATCCACTGGTATTTTATTGCCTATGCTAATATGTGCTGATATTTTTGCGGTTGTTTATTACAACCGTCATGCAAAATGGGCATATATAAAAAAGCTCTTCCCTTGGATGATTGTTGGAGTTTTAGTCGGTGTTTGGGTAGGTGATGAAATTTCAGAAAATGTTTTTAAAAGACTCATGGCCATTATCATAATTTCCTCAGTGCTTATCATGTTTTATACTGAAAGTAGAAAATCAAATAAAATACCAACCAACAAATGGTTTTCCCATGGTACAGGTTTTCTGGCAGGGTTTACCACCATGATAGGTAATCTGGCAGGTCCGGTAGCCAATATTTATTTTTTGGCCATGCGTTTCCCTAAAAACGAATTTATTGGCACCGCCGCTTGGTTGTTTTTTATAATCAATGTTTTTAAACTGCCTTTTCACATTTTTATTTGGAAGACGGTCACTAAAGAAACACTAGTTTTAAATTCGGTTTTATTGCCAACTGTAATCATTGGGTTTTTTTTGGGGGCGTACATAGTGAAGCTCATTTCAAATGTAAATTACAGGCGTTTTATATTAATTGTTACGGCCATAGGAGGTGTTATCCTATTGTTTAGATAAGAGTTTTGTAACGTTCTTTTATTTTGATATACATATAGTTAGTAATGAAATTATATTTTTATTACTTTAAATAAACAAATCAAAAAACAAAAATTATGTCTGACGAAAAAAGTTTAAGCGACGACCTGAATGATATGTTAGGTGATGCTAAAGAAGATGCCAAAAAAGCACCCGATAAAGCTGAGAAATTTCTAGGTAAAGCAGAAGAAGAAGCAAAAGAATTTGCCCATGAAGCTAAAGAAACTGCCTCAGAATTTTCCAAAAATGCTAAAGAAACATTTGCTTCAGCAGATAATAAAAAAATATTAGCAGGAATTTTAGGAATCCTTTTTGGAGGTCTAGGAATACACAAATTTATATTAGGATATAACAAAGAAGGCGGTATCCTACTTGGAGCAACCCTAGTTGGAATATTATTGTCATGTGTTGTTATTGGCGTTCTGTTTGTTTGGATTCCTGGGTTTATTGGATTTATTGAAGGTATTATTTATTTAACAAAGTCTGATACTGATTTTTATAATACCTATCAAGCTGGGAAAAAACCTTGGTTTTAAAAACATAGGCTAAATTTCTTCACAAAGAAAATAATAAAAAAGTCAAAAAAATACACTTTGACTTTTTTATTTAAATTTAACATCGTAATATTGCAATATATAAATTATAAAATGGGAATCACAAAAACACAAATATTTACCGAACAGCAAAACGATTTAGCGCAGTTTTTTAAGGTGTTAGGGCATCCTGCGAGAGTTGCTATCCTCCAATATATAAGTAACCAAAATGCATGTATTTGTAGTGATTTGGTTGAGGAAATAGGGCTGGCACAAGCCACTATTTCACAACATTTAAAGGAACTCAAAAGTATAGGGTTGCTTAAAGGTGAGGTTGAAGGTAAAAGTATGTGCTATTGTATTAATATAGAACGATGGACACAAATACAGAATCAATTAAACACATTTTTCAATAAAACAAAATCCAATTGCTGTTAGTTGATAATCTGTATTTGGCAACTCATTTAAAAATAGGATAAAAAAACTATGAAAACACACGAAATTTTTAAAATATTTGAGGCGAACAAAGACAAATCTTTACTGTTCGAATATGCACCAACAAAATTTGTTGGCGCCAATTATCATATCACAGAAGTAAAACACATTTCAATTGATTCTGTTGATTGTGGCTCAAAAACCGGTGCTTGGAAAGAAACCATCATTCAGCTTTGGGAAAGCCCAAGTGAGATTGGTAAAACAGAATATATGAGTGTTTATAAAGCCTTGGCAATTCTCAAAAAAGTAGGCGTCATGAAACCTTATGTTTTAGATGCTGAGGTTAAATTTGAATATAGCAACGCAAATTTTCACACAGCACAACTTTTTGTTAACGATTTCGAAATACGAAATAACAACATAATAATTAAATTAGCCATTGAAAAAACCGATTGTAAAGCCAAAGAAGCTTGTGGGATAGATGAAGTTTTAGAACCTGTTTTTGAGAACGATGAACCTTGTTGTTCACCAAATGGGAATTGTTGTTGAAAGTGAATTTGTCATTTCCGCGAAAGCGGGAATCCACAAAATAAATTAGTAATTAAAAAATAGATTCCTGCCTTCGCAGGAATGACAGATAATATGAAAAACATTTTAGTATTATGTACAGGGAATTCCTGTAGAAGCCAGATGGCGCATGGGTATTTAAACCATTTTTTAGATAACCGAAAAGTAACCATTTACAGTGCAGGCATTGAAACCCATGGATTAAACCCAGGTGCTTTGTCCATCATGAAAGAAGATGGGTTGGATATTTCACATCATACCTCAAACCATGTGGATGAGTACAAGGATGTTGATTTTGATTACATCATTACTGTTTGCGACCATGCCAACGAAAATTGCCCATACATACCCAGTAAAAACGCTGTTAGGTTACATCACGATTTTTACGATCCCTCAAAGTTAGTAGGAACCGAAGAAGAAATACACAGGGCGTTTTTAAAGGCTAGAGAGGAAATTAAAGAATATTTTAAGAAATTTGTCGAGGCATACAATTTAATCTAGCCCCCATTTTTCTCCATAAACTTGCGTTCCAGTTCTGCTTGAAATTCTTCCATAACTGGGCGAACGGTGCTTTCGGGCAAATCAGCAATTTTAATGTACATCAAGCCATCAACAGAGTTGTTAAAAAGAGGGTCTACGTTAAAAGCTACCAACTTGGCGTTTTGTTTAATGTATTTTTTTAACAGAACCGGTAAACGCAAAGCGCCTGGTTCTATCTCATCAATAAACTTATCAAACTTGTTTAAATCAGCTTCGGCTTCATCAAAAACAAAATCTTTGTCGGCGTCTTTTAATTTTACTTTAAACTCTTTTTTAGGACGTACATATTGCGCTATGTAAGGGTCGTAATAATGCGATTTCATAAACTCTACCATCAGCGATTTTGAGAAGTTAGAAAACTGATTACTTATACTTACGCCACCTATTAAAAATTTGTGTTCTGGGTATCGAAGTGTAGTGTGTACAATACCTTTCCAAAGTAAAAACAGAGGCATAGGTTTTTGTTGGTATTCTTTAATAATGAAGGCGCGCCCCATTTCAATAGATTGGCTCATCATTTTATAAAGTTCAGGTTCAAACCTAAATAAATCTTGAAGATAAAAACCATCTATACCATAACGTTCAAAAATTTTAGAACCTAAACCCATACGATAAGCACCTGCCAACACATTATTTTCATTATCCCATAAAAACATATGGTGGTAGTAATTATCAAACGCATCCAAATCAATAGCTTCATTGGTGCCCTCACCAACTTCCCTAAAAGTAATTTCACGAAGACGGCCAATTTCACGTAAAATATTGGGAACTTTATTTGCTTGAGCTAAAAACACTTCATAATTCTTACTTTCTAAAAGTCTAGAATTATCATTTCTAAGAGCATCCACTTCTTTCACCATAAGCTCCGTTTCTACTGGAGTAACAATGCGTTTTGGTGTTTTTGGTGCTTTAAGTGTAGATTGAATGTTGTCTAATATTTTTGGTTTGTCTTCAAAAGTATTAGACAGCATGTAAGTTTTTCGTCTTAAAAATTCTGAGAATTCCTCAAGTGTGGTGTATTCTTTTTGGTCTTCAACAGAGATTGGTCTTCCAATTCTAACTTTTATAACCCGTCTTTTTTGGGTTAATAATTCCGATGGTAATTTAGCAGTTCTAAAGGTGTCGTTAATTTTTGAAAGCTTATAAAAAAGTTTACTGTTTTTTGCATGAAAATATATGGGAACTACTGGAACTTCAGCCTTTTTTACCAGTTTCATAGCGGCTTCTTCCCAAGGCCTATCAACCACTAATTTACCATCACGATAGGTAGATACTTCACCTGCTGGAAAAATACCTAAAGGGCGTCCTTCTCGTAAATGGAGAATAGAATTTTTAAAACCAGAAATACTCGATTTAGCATCTTTCCTATCCTCGAAAGGATTTACAGGCATAATGTAAGGCACTAAGGGCTCTATTCTGTGGAGTAAAAAATTGGCTATTATTTTAAAATCCTTGCGTTGTTCCAACATTAACTTTAAAAGTAAAATACCATCAATACCACCAAGTGGATGGTTGGAAATGGTAATGTAAGCACCATCTTTTGGTAAGCGTTTTAAATCTTTCTCAGGTATTTCAAATTTTATCTGAAAATCATTTAGAATAGCATTTAAAAAAGGTAATTCTTCTAAGTGCTTGTTGCGTTTGTATATTTTATTGAGCTTAGATATTTTCAAAACTTTCATTAAAAGCCAGCCAAGAAAGGTGCCAATAAAGCCATATTTGTCCAATTGAATGGCTTTGGCGACTTCTTTAGCGGTTACTAAACCTGTATTTGATTGCTTAGTCATGGTTGTAAATGTACTAAATTGTTTTATTTAGTTACTACTTGAACAGTTTCTTGGGTTATTTGTTTTAATAATACGGTTTTACCAGCTTCAATTTGATTAATGGCGACTTCATTATAATGCCGAATGGTATATAGCGAGACATTTTCGTTGTAAGATACTTTAAATTTTGCTTTTAAATGATGTAAAAGTTTTTCCAAATTATTATAAATATTATCCACACACACCGAAAAACTAATAGCTGAGTTTTGAATAACATCTACCTTCATTTTGTATGAATGCAATAAGTTGAAAATTTCACTGATATTTTCTTCAACGATATATGAAAAATCTAATGAAGACAAGGAAATCAACACTTGGTTTTTCTTTACAATAAAGCAAGGTGTCATGGGTTCCAAGGTTACATTTTTACCAATTCTTGTCCCTGATGCCTTAGGGTTTAAAAACGATTTTACATACAACGGAATTTCTTTTCCTTGTAATGGCTGTAAAGTTTTTGGGTGAATTACCGAGGCGCCGTAAAAAGCCAATTCAATAGCTTCGGTATATGATATTTTGTTTAAAAGTTTGGCATTCTCAAAATACCTGGGGTCTGCACTTAAAACACCTGGAACATCTTTCCAAATGGTTACACTACCGGCATTTAAGCAATAGGCAAAAATAGCTGCTGTATAATCGCTACCTTCCCTACCAAGAGTGGTTGTAAAGTTGTTGGAGTCGCTACCAAGAAACCCTTGGGTTATGTTTAAAGTTGATGTATTAAAGTTTTTAGTAATTAAACTTTGGGTTTCATTCCAATTAATGTTGGCACGTCTAAAATAACTATCGGTTTTTATATAATCTCTAACATCTAACCAATTATTTTCTAGTCCAACAGCATTTAAATATTCGCTAATAATAGTTGTTGAAACCAACTCACCGAAACCAATTACATGATCATACACAAAATTATAATCGGTCGATTTATTGGTGTTAAGAAACAAATTAAGCTCATTAAAAAGCTTAAAAACTTTTTTAAATACTGAGTGATTTTCATTGTCAAATAGCTCCAACAAAATTTCATTGTGGTATTTTATTACATCTTGTAGTGAACTTTGTAACTCAGCTTTATTTTCAAAATAGTTTTTAATAGCAATCTCTAGGGCATTGGTTGTTTTTCCCATGGCAGACACTACAATAAGGGTATCTTTATAGCCTACTTGCTGTAATACAGACACTAAGTTTTTCACTCCATTAGCATCTTTAACCGAAGCGCCCCCAAACTTAAATACTTGCATATTATAATTTTGCTACATAATTATTAATACCCACTTCATCCAACCAAACCACATCCCAATCACGCAATACCTTAGCGCCTTTCTTTTCATAAAATGCAATGGCAGGTTCATTCCAATCAATAACTTCCCAGTTAATGCGTCTTACGCCCAAGTTATGGGCATATTTTACTACTTCATCTAAAAGCGCTGTACCTAAACCAGAACCACGCATAGATTTGCTAACAATTAAATCTTCTAGGTGTATAATTTTACCTTTCCAAGTTGAGTATCTTTCGAATGTTAACGCAATACCTTCAACTTTTCCATCAACCTCGGCTATAAAACAATGAAAAGCAGGCTGTTTGCCAAAACCATCTTTTTTTAAATCTTCAACGGTTACCTCAACAGCATTTGGTTCTTTTTCAAAGTATGCTAGCTCCTTTATCAAATCGTACACGTTGGGCATATCACTAATTGTAGCTTCTCGTATTTTGTAATTCATAATATTTTTAAAAATATTTCAAATATAGTTTAAAGTTGAGTATTTAGTCATGTATTCTTCAGCGAAAACGTTGTAGTTGGTTAAAATTTATAAGATATTTGCCTAATCAAATCAACTTTATTTATGGCACATAAAAAGCAAACCCTAGGAGAATTTATTATTGAAAACCAATCATCATTCAAGTACTCTTCAGGAGAATTATCAAGTCTTATAAATTCTATTCGTTTGGCAGCAAAAGTTGTAAACCACGAAGTTAATAAAGCTGGATTGGTTGACATTATTGGTGCAGCGGGCGATACCAATATACAGGGTGAAGACCAGCAAAAACTGGATGTATATGCCAATGAAAAGTTTATACAAACCATGACCAATAGAAATATTGTTTGTGGGATTGCCAGTGAAGAGGAAGATGACTTTATTTCCATTAACAGTCAAGATGAAAACCACCAGAATAAATATATTGTATTAATTGACCCACTAGATGGTTCGTCCAATATAGACGTAAATGTATCTGTTGGGACTATTTTTTCAATTTACAGACGTGTTACTCCCATTGGAACACCAGTAACTCTTGAAGATTTTTTACAAAAAGGGAGCCAACAAGTTGCTGCAGGTTATGTGGTTTATGGAACATCAACCATGTTGGTTTACACCACGGGTGATGGGGTTAATGGGTTTACTTTAAACCCTGCTATTGGGTCGTTTTATTTATCGCATCCTAATATGCGGTTTCCAGAAGATGGAAGTATTTACTCGATTAATGAAGGGAACTATATTCATTTTCCGCAAGGGGTGAAAAATTATATTAAATATTGCCAGAAAGAAGAAGAGGATAGACCATATACTTCAAGATATATAGGTTCCTTGGTATCTGATTTTCATAGAAATATGATTAAAGGAGGGATTTATCTATACCCTAAAAGCTCTCAAAACCCTAATGGAAAGTTACGTTTGTTGTATGAGTGTAATCCCATGGCTTTTTTGGCAGAACAAGCTAATGGAAAAGCAAGCGATGGATTCACAAGAATTATGGATATTGAGCCTGTTGAGCTGCATCAACGCGTACCATTTATTTGCGGAAGTAAAAATATGGTTGAAAAATGCGAGGAGTTTATGCGGAATGCTCAATAAAAATTAATGAAGACAAAGGTTTTTTTATGCTTTTTATTTTACAGTATTATTATGTTTTCTCAAAATGGAGAAAAACTACGTGATGTATTGTTTGAAAATAGTTATTATTTCCATGAATTACAATAAGAAAATTTTTTATACATACCAATAAAGCCACTTGTTTTTCAGGTGAGACAGTCTGGTGGAAAGCTTATGTTGTAAGTGATTTTAATGATAGGCAACAACCAATACAACAAATCTATATGTTAATTTTTATGCTACTAATAAAAAGCTCATATCACATAAATTAGTTTATTGTGAAAATGGGAAAGCGAATGGTGAAATAAAATTACCTGATAATCTAGAAACTGGAGAATACTATATTAAATTGGATACACAATGGAATAAAAATTTTAATTCAGATTACATCTTGCCAATCCAAATCATCAATTCCAAAACAGCAAAACCTTTACAGGAAGAGCCTGAAAAAGAGTTAAAAGAAACAATAAAAGCTGCTTTTTACCCAGAAAGCTGAACATTACTAAATAACACTTTAAATACAGTTTTTTTACAATTAAAAATAATACCGCATGCCTACCAGATTATACAATAAGTATTATTGACAATGTTTCAAATAAAGAAATTTTAAAAGCAAAGACAAACACCTACGTCCATGGTGAGTTTACTCTGTTCTATCTTCCAGAGCATAATTATAAAGCTATTATAAACTACAAGGACAAGAAGTATTCTTTTGAGTTAAATAAGGCGAATAGTTCTGGAATTATAATCCATAAAAAATTAAGTTTGATGGATAGTAACAGGTGTGATTTTATTATCCAATTTAGTAACGATTTATTGGCTAATTATAATGAACAGACATGTTTTGCAACAATCCATAGAAATCATAAACTGTTATATATTTTACCTTTCAAAATAAATAAAAAACATGGCAAATATTTATTGCCCATTGGAAAGGAAAAATTATTTAATGGATTTAATACAATTACATTATTCAATGCAAAAAATCAACCAATATCTCAACGCCATTTCTATACAGAAACCAAAAAGCGTATTAGGCTTGAAACTGCATATTATGAAACAGCTAAAGATTCTGTAATCATACATTTCAAAGGAAATGATAATTATTTGATTACTAATCTAAGTATTTTGGTATTGCCAAAGAACACAAAACTCAATTCAAATGCTGCTAGTATATTAGATGCTTTTTTATTTGTTCCCTTATGTAGATACTAATATACCAGTAACAACCGACTTTCAGAGCGGAGATTTGGATATGCTTTTGCAGACATTATCAACAAAAACAGAAAAACACAAATTCAAAAACAAACTGTTAAATTATTCTTTAGAAAATGGAGTGAGTATTAAAGGGTCTATTAATACAGAAGTAAATAAAAATTGTAAAGTTTTACTTTCATATATAAAATGAAATACTTGAAGTAACAGATGCAGATGTTTTGGCAAAAACACCATTAAGTGAAGTTGCTTCAATAAGAATAAATTCAATTGGTGCAGGTTATGGTTTACGAGGTAGTAATGGTGTTGTTATTTTAGATTTAAAAAAAGCGAACCAAAATGGTTCGCTTTTTTTATACACTAATATTAATAAGTTACATAGCAACCAAATCGCCAGCAATATCTTTTGATGGTAAATTAGATTTTCCCATTAAATACAAATCAACTTGTCTTGCTGCTTCCCTTCCTTCAGAAATTGCCCAAACAATTAATGATTGTCCACGGCGCATATCTCCTGCGGTAAAAATATTGGGGACGCTAGTTTGGTATTTTCCGTATTCGGCTTTGTAATTTGAGCGGGCATCTGTTTCAAGACTAAGTTTGTCTGCCAATGTACTTTCAGGCCCTGTAAAGCCTAACGCCAATAGTGCTAAATCGCAAGGCCATGTCTTTTCTGTACCTTCAATTTCAATAAGTTGTGGGCGTTCTCCAGGGACCATTTTCCATTCAACATTTACTGTTTTTAAAGCTGTTAATTTATTGTTTTTATCTGTGATAAATTCCTTGGTATTAATTAACCAGTTGCGCTCAACGCCTTCTTCATGCGAAGAAGATGTTTTTAATTGAAGTGGCCAATAGGGCCATGGTGTCGTGGGAGAACGATGTCCGGGAGGTTTTGGCATGATTTCAAAATTCACTACCGATTTTGCTCCATGACGGTTGGATGTTCCAACACAATCAGATCCTGTATCTCCACCACCAATAACAATAACATGTTTGTCGGTTGCCATTACTTGATTTTCGACCTTTTTACCAAACAAAACCTTGGTTTGCTGGGTTAAAAAATCCATGGCTTGTACAACGCCATCAGCATCTATTCCGGGAGTAGGCAAACTACGTCTTTCAGTTGCACCACCACATAAAACCACAGCATCAAAATCTTTTAATTTTTCCACATCATAATTAACTCCAACATTTACATTGGTTTTAAATGTAATGCCTTCAGCTTCTAAAATAGCTAAACGACGATCGATAATTTCTTTTTCCATTTTGAAATTAGGAATACCATAGCGCAATAGCCCTCCAATTTCATCATCTCTTTCAAAAACAGTTACTGTATGTCCTGCTCTATTCAATTGTTGAGCAGCAGCTAAACCTGCGGGGCCTGAACCTACAATAGCAATGGTTTTGCCTGTTCTTGTTTTTGGAGGTTGTGGTTTAATCCAGCCTTCTTTAAAGGCACGTTCTACAATATTTTTTTCAATATTTTCAATGGAAACAGGGTCTTCGATAATACCTAAAACGCATGATTTTTCGCAAGGAGCAGGGCATAAACGTCCTGTAAATTCCGGAAAATTGTTTGTTGAATGTAATATCCATGAGGCTTTTTTCCATTCGCCTTGATGTACCATATGATTAAAATCGGGAATTAAATTCCCTAATGGGCAACCACTATGGCAAAATGGTATGCCACAATCCATACAGCGCGATCCTTGTTTGGTTATGTCTTCATCTGATAAAGGCACAGTAAACTCTTTGTAATTTTTAATGCGCTCTTCAACAGGCTTATAAGTTTCATCTTGTCTTTCAAACTCTTTAAATCCAGTTACTTTTCCCATGACATTATGCTATTGTTAATTCTTCAACCATTTGTTCTTCTGTCTCCAAACGTTTTAATGCACGTTTGTATTCTGTTGGCATTACCTTCACAAAATTACCTAAGCTCATTTTCCAATTATCCAATAATTTTTGTCCTAGGCTACTATTTGTGTAAAGCACATGCTTTTCTATTAAGCTTTTAAGTTCTGCTGAATCTTCAGAAGAGATATCTTCAAATTCTATAGTTTCTGTATTGCATAATCCGTTTACAAATTTGTTGTTAGGGTCGTAAACATAGGCAATACCACCACTCATACCAGCAGCAAAATTCCTACCTGTTTTACCGAGAACAACAACCTTACCACCGGTCATGTATTCACAACAATGGTCTCCCACGCCTTCAACAACAGCAGTTGCTCCAGAGTTACGAACTGCAAAGCGTTCACCAGCAATTCCGTTTATATAGGCTTGACCTTGTACGGCGCCAAATAAACAAACATTACCTACTATAATGTTTTCTTCTGCAATAAAGTCGGCTTTTACAGGTTTCTTCACGATAAGTTTTGCGCCAGATAGTCCTTTACCAAGGTAATCATTGGTGTTTCCTTCTAGAGTAAAGGTTAAACCATGAGCTCCAAAAGCACCAAAACTTTGGCCAGCCGAACCTTTAAAGTTTATGTTTAAAGTATCTTCAGGTAATCCCAGATGACCATATATTTTAGAAATTTCGTTGCTTACTATCGCGCCCACAGTTCGGTTTACATTTCTTATAGGGTAATCGAGGGTCATTTTTTCTTTTCTATATAAAGCTCTGTGGGAATCTTTTAGTATTGTAAAGTCTAAAACATGTTCAAGGTCATGTTCTTGTTGTTCTGTGTTTTTTACAATCATTTGTCTGTAAGCGCTTGGTCTGTGTAAAATACCTGATAGGTCCAAACCTTTAGCTTTGTAATGATTGATTGCTTTATTGGCGTTAATTTTATGTGTTTGCCCAACCATTTCTCCCAAGGTTCTAAAACCTAATTGAGCCATGATACCTCTTAATTCTTCAGCGATATAGAAAAAGAAGTTAATAACATGCTCTGGAGTGCCTTTAAAATTTTTACGTAGCTCTTTATCTTGAGTCGCTATACCAACTGGGCAAGTGTTTAAATGGCATTTACGCATCATGATACAACCTGATGCCACAAGAGGTGCTGTGGCAAAACCAAACTCTTCAGCACCTAATAGAGCAGCAATTGCCACATCTCTACCTGTTTTTAATTGGCCATCGCATTCTACAACAATACGACTTCTTAAATTGTTAAGGACTAAGGTTTGTTGTGCTTCTGATAAACCAAGTTCCCATGGTAAACCAGCATGTTTTAAAGATGTTAAAGGTGAAGCTCCTGTTCCACCATCATACCCAGAAATAAGCACCACATCAGCTTTGGCTTTTGCAACGCCAGCGGCAATAGTACCAACACCTACCTCGGATACTAATTTCACATTAATTCTAGCATCTCGATTGGCATTTTTTAAATCGAAAATTAACTGTGCCAAATCTTCAATTGAATAAATATCGTGATGAGGAGGCGGTGAAATTAAACCAACAAAAGGGGTTGAATTTCGAGCTGCAGCAATCCAAGGAAGTACTTTTTCGCCAGGTAACTGACCGCCTTCACCAGGTTTGGCGCCTTGAGCCATTTTTATTTGAATTTCTCTAGCATTGGTTAAATAATGCGAGGTTACCCCAAAACGGCCTGAAGCAACTTGCTTTATAGCAGAGTTTCTACTATCACCATTCATATCTGGATGAAATCGCTTTCTGTCTTCACCACCTTCACCAGAATTAGATTTTCCACCAATTCGGTTCATGGCAATAGCTAGGTTTTCGTGTGCCTCACGGGAAATAGATCCGTAAGACATAGCACCTGTTTTAAAACGTTTCACAATCTCTGTCCAAGGCTCTACTTCATCAATTGGGATAGGGTCTAAGTTGTCAAATTCGAATAAGCCACGAATGGTCATTAAATTTTCAGATTGTTCATTTATAGCTTTTGAATATACATCATAACTAGCTTGATCGCTCAACCTAACCGCTTGTTGTAATTTGGCTACTGTGGTTGGATTAAATAGATGCTTCTCACCGTTACGCCTCCATCGATAATCGCCTCCAATATTTAAACCTAAAAGTTTATTAATGGTTTTGTCTGGATACGCATGTTTGTAGCGTTTATCAATTTCTTTTTCAATTTCATACAGCCCAATGCCTTCAATTCGTGAGGCAGTATACGGGAAATATTTTCCAACAAATTGGGAATTAAATCCAACAATTTCAAAAATTTGGGAACCTCTGTATGAATGTAGCGTGGAGATTCCAATTTTGTTCATAATTTTTAAAATACCCTTACCAATGGCTTTATTGAAATTTTCAACCGCTTTATCTTCATCTATATCGGTTATAAAACCTTCTTTCACTTGCATTCGGATAATTTCGTTAACCATATATGGGTTTATGGCACTTGCACCATAACCAAATAGTGTTGCAAAATGATGAGGCTCACGAGGTTCGGCAGATTCAATAATAATATCGAAATAAGAACGCTTACGTAACCTATTCATTTGATGATTAACATAGGAACAAGCCAGTAATGCTGGGATTGGCGCGAGGTCTTGATTGACACCTCTATCAGAAAGAATGATGATATTGGTTTTTCTTTCTAGAGCTTTTTCAACTTGTGTAATAATATCTTCCAAAGCATCTTCCAAACCATTTAAACCTTCAGATTTTGGATACAGTATTTTAATGGTTTCTGCTTTGTAGCTCTCAATATCAATAGTTCTAATTTTTTCTAAATCGGCATTGGAAATTACCGGATTTTGAATTCTTAGTTTTCTACATTGTCTTTCAGTAATACTAAAAATATTACGGTCTTTACCCAGATTTAAGCTTATATCGGTTACTATTTCTTCACGAATACCATCTAAAGGCGGGTTGGTAACCTGAGCAAAAAGTTGCTTAAAATAATTGGAAATCAATTGAGGCTTGTCTGATAACACGGCTAATGGCGTGTCAATTCCCATAGAGCCTAAAGCTTCCTTGCCATTCATTGCCATTGGGGTTATAACTTCTTGAATATCTTCAAAAGTATAGTTAAATAAGCGTTGGCGTGTTTTGATGTCTATAGTTTCAATTGGGCAGGTTGTGTTTGTGTAAGGCACATCTCTTAGATGCAACCTTGTTTTGTTAAGCCACTCTTTATAAGGCCTTTCGGAAACAATTTTATTTTTTATTTCTTCATCACTAATAATTCGCCCTTTGTTCATGTCTACCAAGAACATTTTTCCGGGTTCCAATCTACCATGTTCTTTAATATCAGAAGGATCTAAATCAACAACACCTACCTCAGAAGACATGATTAATTTACCACTTTTTGTAACCGTATATCTTGAGGGTCTTAAACCATTTCTGTCTAATAATGCGCCAACATAGTCGCCATCGGTAAAAGGTACAGAGGCTGGACCATCCCAAGGTTCCATAATGCAAGCATTATACTCATAGAATGCTTTTCTTTCTGGCGACATAGTAGCGTGTTTTTCCCATGCCTCAGGAATCATCATCATCATAATTTCTGGCAATGAACGTCCTGTATGGGTTAAAAGTTCTACCACCATATCCATAGATGCAGAATCAGATTTCCCTGGAAGAATTATTGGGAATAACTTTTCAATTTGAGGGCCAAAAACCTCACTTTTCATGATTTCTTCACGAACACGCATTCTACTAACATTACCGCGCAAGGTGTTTATTTCTCCATTTTGGCACATAAAACGGAACGGCTGTGCCAATTCCCATGTAGGCATGGTATTGGTAGAGAAGCGCTGATGCACTAAAGCTAAGCGAGTTACTAAATCTATTTGCTGTAAATCTGTGTAATAAGGCCCGATATCTTCAGGCATTATAATACCTTTATATATTAACGTGGTTGTTGATAAGCTTGGGAGGTAGAAATATGAACTTTCAGATATTTTTGAATTTAATATTTCATGCTCTGTAATTTTGCGGGCAGCATACAGTTTGGCTTTAAAAGTGGCTTCGTCTATATCGTCCGTTTTACCAATAAAAATTTGTTCGATTGTTGGCTCTGATGCCTTAGCAATTTCACCTAATTGTGATGAGTCTACAGGCACTTTTCGCCATCCTAAAATAACAAGCCCTTGCGCTTTAATTTCCTTTTCAAATGTGGTCTTACAGAATTGATATTGGTTTGCTATTTTAGGAAGGAAAACCATACCTACAGCATATGCTCTTGGAGCGGGTATATTAAAGCTACAAACGCGTTTAAAATATTCGTGAGGGATATCAATTAATAAACCTGCACCATCACCAGTTTTTCCATCTGCACTTACACCACCACGGTGTTTTAATTTTACCAGAATTTCTAGGGCATCATGAATTATTTGATTTGTTTTCTCGCCTTTAAGATTACAAATAAAACCAGCGCCACAGTTTTCATGTTCAAATTCGGGTAAATAAAGTCCTTGTTTCTTCAACATAATCAACAAATATTGGTTTAAAAATTTGAGTTGGATAGCTAAGATAGTTACTAGTAATCGAATTACAATAAAGGGTGTTTCATTATTTCGATTTTTAAAGATAAGTCGATATAAAAATAATTATATATCAATATAACAACCTTTTTTTATTAAATATTCAATTGGTGCTTTTATAGCAATTAATACATATATTTGAATTAACACTAACAAATTCGGGGATATATGGAAATAATATCATTTGAAATGAAAAATATGTAACAATAATTCAAAGAATGACTTTGTGAAAAAATCAAAAAATCAAAAAATAAACTCCATATCTATAAAAAAAATAGGGTTTAAATTAAAATATTGATAAAAATAACTCAATTAACCCTAAAATTTATGGGGGTTAAATCTTTTTAACATAGATTTGGTCCTTTCTTAACGAAAAATTAACTAAAAAATTAATAACTAAAACGAAAAACAATTATGAAAAAATTAATTACACTTTCAATGTTCTTTTTAGCATCTAGTTTATTTGCACAAGAAGAGGAAACAAAAAAGCTAAGTATCAGCGGTAGTGTTGATGCATATTACCAAACTTATTTAACTGCATCAGATGATGTTGCACCAACTTTTGGTACAGCTTTCGCTGGTCAATCTGGTTTTGCATTAGGTATGGCAAATGTGATAATTAGTTATGAAGGTGAAAAAGCTGGAGCAGTTATAGATTTAGTTACTGGGCCTAGAGGTGCAGGAGCTACTTTCGGTACTGATATTGTAGATGGTATTGTTAACCAAGCTTATGTTTACTGGAATGTGTCTGAAGGGACTACTTTAACTTTTGGTAGATGGAACACTTTCTTAGGCTACGAAGTTATTGCTCCTGCTGGAAATTTCAACTATAGCTGTTCTTATTTATTTTCTAGTGGACCTTTTTCTCACATGGGATTGAAAGCTGATTTTACATTAGGTGATGATGTTAGCTTAATGTTAGCTGTTACCAACCCATGGGATACAAACGACACCTCAATGACAGGAGAGTATGCTCTTGGAGCACAATTAGGATACAAAGGTCAATTTCTTAACTTGTACTACGACAGTGGAAATCGTGGTGGTTTAGGTTTTGAAATCGATTATACAGGTGGATTTGATTTATCAGAAGACTTCTTCTTAGGTATCAATGCTGCTTACAACGATAATGATGGTTCTGGTTTCTACGGCGCTGCCTTATACCCACAGTTAGCAACATCTGATAGCTTTTCACTTGGTTTAAGAGGTGAATATTTTGCTTTGCATGGAGATGCTAATTCAGATGAAAGTGTTTTAGGTCTTACTTTAACAGGTAGCTATGCTTTGGAAAACTTAATTATCAAACCTGAAATTAGATTAGATTCTTTATCTAATGCTGATGGTGGATTATATGGAAATGTAATTGATAGTGATGGTCTTCCAACAGATAGTTTAGCTGCCTTTACTTTAGCCGCAATCTACTCATTCTAGATATATAAAATGCCCGTTTAATTTTAAACGGGCATTTCTTTCTAAAATTAATTAATTACTAACCCTTAAAAACTATTTATTATGTCAATATTAAATATGTCACTTTTTATTCAAGATACTGCCGCTGTTGAAGGCGATATGGGAATGATGTGGATGCTTATTTCTGGTATCCTAGTATTCTTTATGCAAGCAGGATTTTTCTTAGTAGAATCTGGAATGACAGATTCTAAAAACGCGGTTAATATCGCCATGAAGAATTTCTTAGACATAGCAGTTGGTTCATTGGCCTTCTGGTTTGTAGGATATTCTTTAATGTATGGAGCAGACATGGGCGCAGGAGTCTTCCATTGGGGAGGTTTTGTGTTCTCTCAAGGAGCTGCAGATTTATTTTTCCAAACTGTTTTTGCTGCTACTGCTGCTACTATTGTATCAGGAGCTATTGCTGGAAGAACAAAATACACAACATATGCTATTTTTAGTATTGTTATGACAGCAATCATTTATCCAATTGCTGGTGGTTGGGAATGGAATGGCGGATGGTTAAATAATACCGATGGTATTATGCCAGCTGAATTCATCGACTTTGCAGGATCATCTATTGTTCACTCTGTAGGTGGATGGGCGGCTTTAGTTGCTGCTTGGATGGTAGGTCCAAGAATTGGAAAATACTTGGATGGCAAACCTGTTGAAATGCATGGACACAATCAAATGTATGCTACTTTAGGGGTATTTATCCTTTGGTTAGGATGGTTTGGTTTTAATGGTGGTTCTCAATTAGCATGGGGAGGCGATGATGCTACTGCTGCTTCTCAAGTAGTCTTGGTTACTAACCTTGCTGCTGCTGCTGGTGCTTTAGGCGGATTGTTGTTCACTTGGATTAAAAATGGTAAACCAAACTTAGGTATGACCTTAAACGGTGCCTTAGCTGGTCTTGTAAGTATTACTGCTGGTTGTGGCAACATGACAGAAGGTGGCGCTGTATTAGCTGGTTTATTAGGAGGTATTCTTGTTGTACTATCTATTGGATTCATAGAGAAAACATTAAAAATTGATGATGCCGTAGGTGCTATTTCTGTGCACGGTGTTGCTGGTGCTTGGGGAACTTTAGTAATAGGTCTTTGGGGCGTTGATGGTGATACAGGTATTGGTCTATTCAATGGCGGTGGCGCTGCTCAACTAGGTGCTCAAGCTATTGGCGTATTGGCATATGCAGTTTGGGCAATACTACTATCTTTTATCTTCTTGTACATCATTAAAGTGATATTTGGAGGTTTAAGAGTTACAGAAGAAGAAGAAATTGCAGGATTGGATATCTCTGAACATGGTACTATTGCATACCATGGTAAGAGACAAAGAGAAATGGAATAATTTCAAAATAGTATTCCAAATCACACAATTGTAAATATTAAATTATCTAAAAGATGCCTTAATTTTAAGGCATCTTTTTAAATTTTTAGAAATTTATAAGAAAAAAAATAAATAATCTATTTGTTTTTTGAACACTGGATTATTTTCTATTTTAACTAATTAAATAATACAATTAAGACAAATAAATTATGAAAAAAATTGAAGCCATTATTAGAAAATCGAAATATCGTCAAGTTAAAGAAGCACTACATGATGTTGGTGTAAATTTCTTTTCCTATTGGGATGTTACTGGTTTAGGAAACGAAAAAGAAGGGCATGTTTATAGAGGTGTGTCTTACAGTACCAGCGATATACAACGTAGATATCTTTCTATAGTAGTGAATGATGATTTTGAAGAAGTAACCATACAGGCTATTATCAAATCTGCTGCTACTGGAGAAGTTGGCGATGGAAAAATATTTGTATCAGACATTAAAGAATCTTATAGAATAAGAACAGGAGAAAAAGGAGGAGAAACTTTAAAATAATAATAACTAACTAATAATTATAATGGAATTACTTACTACAAATAATGTATGGATGATGATCTGTACAGCACTCGTTTTTTTTATGCACCTTGGATTTGCATTTTTAGAAATCGGGTTAACACGCCAGAAAAACACAATCAATATACTTTTTAAAAACATTTTTATAATAACCATAGGGTTGTTACTATATTGCCTGGTAGGCTTTAACTTAATGTATCCAGGAGAGTTTAATGGATTTTTAGGTTTTGCTGGATTTGGTTTAGATTCACCATTGACTGCTGAAGGCTCATTAGATTTAACTTATAACGAAGGATATACTTACTGGACAGACTTTTTATTCCAAGGTATGTTTGCTGCAACTGCTGCAACTATTGTTTCTGGAGCTGTTGCCGAACGTATGAAAATTTTACCATTTATGCTTTTTACCCTCGTATATGTTGGTTTGGTATATCCTATTGCTGGTTCTTGGCAATGGGGAGGGGGATTTTTATCTACATTTAAAATAGGTGAAACAGAAGGTTTTTACGATTTTGCTGGGTCTACTCTTGTACACTCTGTAGGGGGTTGGGCTGCTTTAATTGCTGTTTGGTTACTGGGTTCGCGTATTGGTAAATTTAAAGATGGTAAGCCTCAAGCTATTCCAGGACATAACATTCCATTGGCTACATCTGGTGTACTTATACTTTGGTTAGGATGGTTTGGGTTTAACGGCGGATCGGTATTGTCTGCAGACCCATCAGGAACATCTTTAACATTGGTAACTACCTGTTTAGCTGCTGCCGCTGGAGGTGTAGTGGCTATGTTAGTGTCTACAGCTATGTATAAAAATCTTGATTTAACCATGTTTTTAAATGGTATTCTAGGAGGTTTGGTAGGTATTACAGCTGGAGCAGATCAAATGAGCCCTACCGATGCTATTTTAATAGGAGCCATAGCGGGAGCTATTATCGTTTTTGCTGTTAGCCTTATTGATAAGTTAAGATTGGACGACCCAGTTGGAGCTATTGCGGTACACTTAATTTGTGGTGTTTGGGGCACTCTTGCTGTTGGTATTTTTGGTGCTAAAGCTGGTTTTGATCAATTTTTAATTCAACTTGTTGGTGTAGGGTCTTATGCCATATTTTGTATTGCAGCGGCATTTATTATTATATTCACGCTTAAGAAAACTATGGGAATACGAGTTTCTGAAAAAGAAGAATTGGAAGGATTGGACGCCCATGAACACGGAATGGATGCTTACCCAGATTTTAGATTGAATGAGCATTAAAATATAGTTAAATATTTATTCCAAAAAAGGACGCCATTAAATTTAATGGCGTCCTTTTTATTATTCTATTTTTGTTTAGTGTTAGGCAGAATTTCTACTGGCATTAATGTTGCCAAATAAAGAACGCGTCACAATTTTTTCAAATACTTTAAGCTCATCAGTATCTTTTATACCTTGTTTTTCAAATTCTTGAATTTTTTTAAGTGCATACTGCTGTATGGTCAATAGTGGTAAAACAATAGATTCCCTAACCTCTATGGAGGCTTTTCCAGCAGGTTCATTTTCCATCAGCTCTTCATAACCCGTTAGTTTTAGCAGTAATTTTTTGGTTGTTATGTATTCGGTAAAAATAATATTCCAAAATTCACCAAACTCTTCATCTTTAGACATGTATTTTGTTAAATCGAAGAACGATTTGGTTAACGACATCATACTGTTTTCCAAAAGTGTTTTAAAGAATTTTGAGTTTTTGTAAAGCCGTTCTACTTTATCAAACTCCCCCTTATCCTCATATTTTTTTAAAGCTGTGCCAACACCATAAAACCCGGGAACATTCTGCTTTAATTGGCTCCATGAGCCTACAAAAGGAATAGCTCTCAAATCTGAAAATATTAGTTTATCAGATTTTGATCGTTTTGAAGGTCTGCTTCCAATATTCGTTTTAGCGTAGTATTTTAATGTACTCATACGCTCTAAATACGGGATAAACATAGGATGGCTTTTAAAATCTTTGTAAGTTTTATAACTGGTTTCAGCCAAGTCATTCATTACTACTCTATCTTCATCAGACAATTTATTTTTATCACTGCTAATTCTATTTTTAATTCCAGAACTTATTAATTGTTCTAAGTTATATTGAGAAGAATCTAAAGTTCCAAAATTAGAACTTATGGTTTGTCCTTGAATAGTGAGCTGAACTTCTTTGTCTTCAATGGTAGGCCCTAATGAAGAGTAAAATTGATGTGTTTTTCCACCACCTCTTGCTGGTGGTCCGCCACGGCCATCAAAAAATATTGCCGTAACATCATATTTTCTAGACATTTCGGTAAGGAGCTCTTTGGCTTTATAAATACCCCAGTTTGCCATTAAGTAGCCTCCATCTTTAGTGCCATCTGAGAACCCAAGCATAATAGTTTGCTTACTGCCTCTGGATCTTAAATGTGCCATATACTCTGGGTTGGTATAAAGCTGTTCCATAACTCTAGGGGCATTTTCTAAATCGGTAATGGTTTCAAATAAAGGGCTAATATCTACTGTTAACGCATCTTTAAAAGCAACCATTTTAAGCATGGCAAAAAGCTGCATAACATTTAAAGCTGTTTGGTTGTTACTTATAATGTAGCGATTGGCTCCACGTTCGCCGTTACTGACTTGAATATCTTTTATTATCGATATGGTTTTTAATGTATTGTAAACCATTTCATCTTCAAACACCTCTAAATCTGGAATATTGTCATTGGCTTTAGATAGTATCTCAATTTGTTCTGATTCAGATAAATCATGATAATTATTAGGAAAAGATGAACTGCCTTTAGCAATAAGATGATCTATTACTGTTGTAAAAACCGAATGATGTATTCTACTATCTTGTCTTATGTCTAAAGTGGCAAAATAGTAACCAAACATATGAACTCTGTTTATTAAGTTGTTAATGTCGTTTACATATAGCGATTGATGCTCCTCTGCAACAACATTTCTAATACTTAATAATTCTTTAATAAGCTCTTTGGATGTAATCGTTTCTTCGGTATCTAAGTTTATACTGTAATTATATAAAATGGTTTCCAGCCTGATAACTCTGTCTTCAACGCCTCTAAAAGTAAGTTTTCGTCTAAGGTCTTTTAGATCTGCATAATATTTTTTTAGAATGGCCTGTTTTAATTTTGCAGCTACTTTAAGCGTTGTATCGGGCTTTACAAATGGGTTGCCATCTCGGTCGCCACCGGGCCAAAATCCAATATTGATAATTTCGTTATGTTTTTTACCATCATCATAAATATTCTGTTGGATGTAATTATAAATTTCTCCAAATGATTTGTAAAAGACGTTTTCCAAATACCATATTAAGCTAATGGCTTCATCGTAAGGTGTTGGTTTTTCTCTTTTGAAAAAAGGGGTTTTCCCTAATTGCCCAAATAAATTTTTGATTTTAGATAAGTCGTTATCTTTAATAGCTTCAGTTAAATCTGTGATAATACCTAAAACAGAACCAGGGTAAAACTGTGTTGGGTGAGCAGTTAAAACAATACGGACTTTAAATTCTTCAAGATAGTTTTGTAATTCTTTCAATTTGTTTTCTGAAACGGCAGACTCTTTAAGGTTTCTTAAAGTACCTATGCCTTCCATGTTATTTACAATAGGAAAAGCAGCATCCTCAATAGCGTCAAAAAGCACTACTTGTCTTTCAATATATTGAATGAAACGAAATAAGAGATTTATTTGACTTTCTTTGGTACGGCGAGCTTGGTATTTTTTAAAAAAAGTGTCAACAATGATTGTGGGATCATCACCATTTGCAAACCCTTTTTTACAGGTTTCATGAAATAATGGGAGTAAAACTCCAGTTTTTGTTACGGCATCAAAAGGCAAAGTCATGAATATACTGTTGTATATTTGGTATTTTGACAAAACATTTTGCTTAAATCGAACTAATTTAGGCTCTACTGACATATATAGTTTTCTAATGAAAATTAATTATAAAAGTACTAAAGCTTAAATTAAAGAACGTATGATGTAAAAAGTTTTATTGATTTTTTTGGTTTGATGTAGTCTAATTATGAATAATTAAATAAAAAGCACATTAAATAGATTTTTTTTAATGACGATAAAACCAATTAACTATCTTTTGTATTTCAGGTGAATTGATAATGTTATTTAAGCAATTTTTAAATTTTCAGAAGGTTTATCATCATTATAAGAGTTATTAATGCTGCAAGCCTTTATTTTTTCAAATAATAATGCTTTACTCATAGGTTTGGTCATGTAGTCATTCATGCCTAAATCTAAAACACGTTTTTTAGTTTCTGGCAAAGCATCAGTAGTTACAGCAATAATGGGTATATTATTAATTGTGTTTCCTAATTCGCTACTTCTTATTATTTGGGGTGCTTGATACCCGTCTCAGGCAGAATTACCCATCTTTTCTTGGATTGAAACTTGGTACAACAAAAGAAGAATACACTCTACGTTGGGGCATAAAACTATTAACGAATTTGAATTGGAAATGTATAACCAAAATGTAGCAGCTTAAATCTCGCAACTTTATGTCCAGTCTAATGTAGTAATTCCATTCCTTTTCATTGTATGTAAAAGGAAATTAAAAATAAACACCATTCATTTACAAGTAATTAAAAAAAAGAGGCTACTTCGCTTTCAAGTAGCCTCTTTGCTTTTTATTTTCCCAACATAAGTAGCTCGCTACAAACAACTTCGGTTATATAACGTTTGTTTCCATCTTTATCATCATAACTTCTAGACGTTAATTTTCCCTCAATGGCAACCTCTTTGCCTTTGGTTACATATTTCTCAACTATTTGAGCCGTTTTTCCCCATGCAACTACGTTGTGCCACTGTGTATCGGTTACTTTTTCTCCTTTATTATTGGTGTAGCTTTCATTGGTGGCAATAGCAAATTTTGCCAATGTTTTTCCTGATTCAAGATTGATTATTTCTGGATCGTTTCCTAAGTTACCAATCAACTGTACTTTGTTTCTAAGTGTGTTCATAATTTTAAATTTTTAATCGTTAAACAGTTAATAATATCGAGTTCTTATGTTTCGACGATGCAAAGATGTAATGCTTCAGTGATTTTATTCGGTTAGTAATCGTTTGTGTTCGTTTGTAAGTAATTGTATTCGTTTAAATCGTTTTATTTGCACATTATAATGGAAATAGTTATTTTTATAAAAACTATTTTTATGTCTAAAACTTGTTTAGAGTGTGGTGAAAAGTTAGTTGGTAGGAGTGATAAAAAATTCTGTAGCGACTATTGCCGAAATGCATATAACAACACCATTAATAAAGATTCTAAAAACCTTATTAGGAATATAAATAATAGGCTTAGGAAAAATTGGCGAATTCTTGAAACTTTAAACCCCAATCAAAAAACAAAAACCACCAGATCAAAATTGATTCAGCAGGGGTTTGATTTTAATTTTTTCACAAGTACTTACATTACCAAAGCTGGGACTATTTATTATTTTGTTTACGATCAAGGTTATTTACCTTTAGAAGATGAATATTATGCCTTGGTTAAAAGAGAATAATTTGTGCTCGTAACATTTTAGTAAAAAAGATACTTATCAATATAGTTTTCATTAAAAAGTGATGATGCAAAATTCTGATTTTCTTGTTCCAGTTTTAGTAGTTTTAGCTTTCAGCATAATTATTTTTACTGCTTATTATTTTAGCAAAAAAAACATTATTCTTAGAAAGCTAAAAAGATTCAAGCACAAACGCATCAGCCAATTTAGAGCTAATGAGCCAACAAAAGGATCTGGTAAAATATTACAAGTAACCGAACCTTTTGTGGCACCTTTAAGCAAACGAAAATACGTTGCTTATATTCTTGAGGTAAAGTAAAGGGTAAGCACTGGTAAAAGCTACCATTGGAAAACATTGGTAAGAAAAGAAGACATACAAGATTTTTTTTATTGAACAAAATGACGAATTGGTTATGGTTAAACCTTCCAATGAAACCAGTAATTATTTAAGTTATGTAATTGAAGATAAAATGTTAGTTTGGGATCATTTAATGACCCTTCACCTGAATTTAAAAAGGTTTTAGATGATTTTGGTATTAAAAGTGAAACCTGGTTAGGATTCAATAAAACTTTAAAATATACTGAACGAATTATTGAAGTTGGAGAAACAATTACCGTTGGTGGAATTGCTAAACGGAAAATTTTGAAAATAGCCTATTGAATGATGCAGTTTTTCTAAAATTGCAGCATTGGAAATCAATAACCATCAAAACTAATAATAACAGATCATCCAAATGCAATAAAACCAATAGATAGAGGGCTTTAACTACCTCCAAGTATGCCCCTTAAGTTTCATGGCAGCTTTTAAAATATCTTTTTGGCTTATTTGACCTACCAATTTACCGTTTTCAACAATAGGGAAACGGCGACATTTAGATTCCAAAAACTTACTAGCCGCATCAAAAATATTCATATTGCCATCAATAGTTTCAACATTTTTTACCATGCATTTTTCAACAGTATTGTTTTCCATGGGCAAATTATGGTAACGGCTCTCATTAATTTGTTTTATGCAATCACCTTCAGAGATAATACCTATTAATTCATGTTTTTCATTCACAACGGGGCCACCTGAAATTCTGTGCTTAATCAACGAGTCTATAACTTTTTCAATTTGCTCTTCAGATTTAAAAGTTATTAGTTTTGTGGTCATGTAATCGCTTACTTTTAAAGGCACGTTTGTGGTAGCCTTTTGCTGACTTTTTCTAGAGGCTAAAAAACTTTTAATACCCATAATTGTTTAGTTTAGTAAACCTAATATACTTAATTTTTTTTTAATCTTTAAAGAAATGAATGTTTAATTCATAATCTAAACAAGTATAAAGGTTTTGTTAATTTATTCAAAATGAAAATAATTAGCATTCTTTTAAGAGTTTAAATGGCATTTTTTTATAGTTTTAGCCCACAAAAAAATAAATTAATAAACAATATGAGAAAATTATTTGGATTGGTTTTATTGGTGAGTAGTTTTATGTTGAGCGCACAAACTAACTCAGAATTGCTAAAACATTACGAGGCTTATTATAAGCAAATGAGAGAACAAGGTGATATACAGGGGATTATCAATGCGATGACGCATTTAAATGTGTTAACACCCTCTGATGCCAGAAAAGACACCTTGGCTTACATTTATATGAGTGAAGGCAAATATGTTCAAGCTCTTAATACAATTGGTTACGAAAGAAGTGCCACAGATTCTGATATTGCTGTTGAAGTTAAAGCGGTTTCATTAAAAGCCGTTAAACAACCTGAATTGGCTATAGGTTTGTTTGAAGAAATGTTTAAAAGAACCCCAAATGCTTTAATAGCTTATGAGCTAGCAGAACTTAATTTACAAACCCAAAAATTGGCAGAGGCAGAAAAACATATTGCTTATGGTTTGGCAAATGCAAAAGACGATATGAAAAAGGCTTTTTACGAAACACAACAACCTTACGAGGTACCTTTAAAATCAGCTTTTATGTATTTAAATGCATTAACAATTTACAATAAAGACAAGCAAGCTAATATAGACGCTGCTGTTGATATTCTTGATGCAGCTTTAAAAACGGCACCAAACTTTAATTTAATTCAGTTATCAAAAACAGAATTGTTAAGGCAAAAGCAAGTTTTACAAACACAAGCAGCACAACCTAAAAA
>JBMTVT010000011.1:0-39721 GCA_049451635.1 Tamlana sp.
ATTATCCGAGTTGATTACAGCTATTTTTAAAGATAGCCACGAAAGTTATGGTGCATCAAGAATAAAAAGGGTATTGGAAAAACTAGGATATTATGTTTCCAGACCACGAGTGGCAAGACTCATGAAGGCATATGGCTTATTTGTTAGAAGGTAACGCAAGTTCAGGAAACAACAGATAGCAACCACAATTACCCCATTGCTGCTAATATCTTAAATCAAAACTTTAAAGTATCCAGGATAAATCAAGTTTGGGTATCCGACATCACTTATATTGAAACCAAGCAAGGTTGGATGTATTTAACGGTAATTATTGATTTATATAATCGAAAAGTGATAGGTTGGTCTATGAGCGACAATTTAACAAGGCAGGAACTATAATAGCTGTATGGAATATGGCAGTAAAATCCAATGTAATTAAGGAAGAACTTATTTTCCATTCCGATAGAGGTTCTCAGTATGCCAGCTATTTGTTTACTGATATTATCAAAAGCTATAATGGATTGGTAAAACAAAGTATGAGCAGAAAAGGAAATTGCTGGGGCAATGCAGTAGCGGAATCGTTTTTTAAGAGCTTAAAAACAGAATGGGTGTATTTGCACAAATACAATTACAGGTCTCAGGCAGAATTACCCATCTTTTCTTGGATTGAAACTTGTTACAACAAGAGAAGAATACACTCTAAGTTGGGTAAAAAAACTATTAACGAATTTGAAATGGAAATGTATAACCAAAATGTAGCCGCTTAAATCTCGCAATTAATTGTCCAACTTTTTGTTTAAATTTTTCTACTAGGGCTTCTAATTGCATAAAGGGGTTTGAATTTTCGAAAATAACGAATATAAAACACAAAAGCTACTTATTTTTAAAGTAGCTTTTGATTATATGATTTTGTTTTAGTGTTATTCTATAATTCCAGCACAACTAACTCTCGCTCCCGCAGCACCTGAGGGCTGAGAGGTTAAATCGTCTTCGCCAGCATGAATAATAACACTTTTGCCTATAATGTTTTTAGTGTCATCATCACACCCTATACACCATTGGTCTGTTGAAAACTCGACGGTAGCATTGCCATCAGCATCTGCAGTAAAATTGCCAATATCACCTTTATGATAGCCGGTTTCTGAACCCCAAGCACCGTGTGGTTGACTAGTTGGATTCCAGTGTCCACCAGCTGATGAGCCATCAGGTGATGAACAATCTGCAGTTTCATGTAAATGTATAGCATGTTCGCCTGGTTCTAGACCGCTAACGGTAACCAACATATTAACAATACCATTTTCTTCAGTAAAAACGACTTTACCATTTACATTAGTTTCGCTTTTAGCTTGTAACACAACGGTTAAAGTTTTAGGAGATGTAACTTCATTTTCAACGGTTTCAATAACTTCGGTTTCGACAGTTTTGTCTTCTTTTTTATTTTGTTTACAGGCTATTATAAAAACTGTAGCCAATAATATTAAACCTATTTTTTTCATTTTTTTAATGATTTTTTTGTTTATCCCGAAGTTAAGAGAATAAAATACCAATTACAAATAATAAGATGACATATGTCATATTTTTCATATCCCAATTCATATAATTTTGATTTATAAATGTTAGGTATGTTAAGTTCATTAGTAAATAAATACAATGTAGCAGGACCACGCTATACAAGTTATCCAACAGTTCCCTATTGGAATTTGGATGCGTTTTCATTGAAAAATTGGAAAACATCATTAGTTAAATCATTTAAAGAGAGCAATTCTAAAGGAGGTATAAGTTTATATATTCATTTGCCTTTTTGTGAAAGCATGTGTACATTTTGTGGTTGCCACAAACGTATTACCAAACAGCATAGTGTTGAAATTCCATATTTAAAAGCGGTATTAAAAGAATGGAGTTTGTATGTTGATTTATTTGATGAAAGGCCCATTATAAAAGAATTGCATATTGGGGGAGGAACACCAACTTTTTTTAGCCCTGAGAATTTAACCAAACTTATTACAGGTATTTTAGGACGTGCTAAACTAGCTAATAATTATGAGTTTAGCTTTGAAGGGCATCCTAATAATACCACCCGTGAGCATTTGCAATCATTGTACGATGTGGGTTTTAGAAGGGTTAGTTATGGTGTGCAAGATTATAATGAAACAGTACAAAATGCGATACATAGAGTACAACCTTTTGAACATGTAAAACAAGCTACAGATCTTGCCAGAGAAATTGGTTTTACATCTGTAGGACATGATATTATTTTTGGGTTGCCATTTCAAACCATTGAGCATGTAAAGGAAACTATTTTAAAAACCAAAACATTATTACCAGACCGATTGGCATTTTATAGTTATGCCCATGTACCATGGAAAGCGGGCAACGGACAACGTGGTTTTAAAGATGTTGATTTGCCAAATCCAGAACAAAAGCGAGCGCAATATGAGTTGGGAAAAAAGTTATTGGCAGAAGTAGGTTACCTTGAGGTGGGAATGGATCACTTTGCATTGCCAACAGATACCCTTTATCAATCGATGATTGAAGGTAATTTACATAGGAACTTCATGGGGTACACAGCCTCAAAAACCCAACTGATGTTGGGCTTGGGGGCTTCGGCCATTAGTGATAGTTGGTATGGTTTTGCACAAAACGAAAAAGGGATTGAAGCCTATTATCATTTATTAAGTGAAAATATTTTACCAGTTTATCGAGGGCACATTTTAAATGACGAAGACTTGGTTATACGAAAGCATATCCTTAACTTAATGTGTCATTTTAAAACCTCTTGGTCTGATAATGAGTTATATTTTAAAGAATTCCCAGAAGTACTTGAAAGATTGGAGGAAATGAAAAATGATGGTTTACTTAACATAAATTCAAAATCTATTGAAGTTACTAAAAAAGGTCAGCCATTTGTTAGAAATATTTGTATGGCTTTCGATTTGTTGTTGCAACGGAAACAGCCAAATACCCGGTTGTTTTCGATGACTATTTAACTTAAACTTAGAAATTATGAAAAAAATTATAGTCCCAATCGATTTTTCTAAACATTCAGAATATGCCTTGAAGACAGCAGTAAAACTTGCCAAAAAATACAACTCAGAAGTTTTGGCTTTACACATGTTGGAAATGTCTGATTTAATGTTAACAGCTTCAGATGGACTTCAATATGAAAAGGCGAACTTTTTTATTAAGCTTTCAGAGCAAAAATTTGAAAAGTTTTTGAAGAAAGACTATCTAAAAGACATTAAAGTAACCCCTATTATCAAGCATTTTAAAGTGTTTAGTGAGGTAGATGATGTTGCCAAAAAACATAATGCAGATCTTATCGTCATGGGTTCTCATGGTGCCAGTGGTATGAAAGAGTTTTTTGTAGGCTCTAATACAGAACGCGTTGTTAGAAATGCAGACATACCTGTTTTGGTTGTTAAAAATAAGGATATTGATGTTAATTTTGAAACCGTAGTTTTTGCATGCGATTTTTCTGAGGATTGTATCAAACCTTATATTAACGCCCTGAAAATGTTCAATAAAATTAAATCTAAGATATATTTTGTTTATGTCAATCTTCCAAACGAGCGTTTTTTGAGTTCTGTAGAAATTGAAAAGCGCGTTGTAAACTTTTTCACCAAAGCCGATGGTAGTTTAGATAAAATGGGAGATGTACATTATATTTCTGATTATACAGTAGAGGAAGGTATTTTAAATTTTTCATTAAAAATAGGTGCTGATATAATTGCAGTACCAACCCATAGGAAAAAAGGGCTGGCTCATTTTTTCCAAGGAAGTATTGGTGAGGATATTGCTAATCATGCCAACTTACCTGTAATGACATTTAAGATTTAATTCTTGCCAACTAAACTAAATTGAAAAATATATAGAAAATTATCAACCAAATATTTGTTTATAAGCACAGTTCATTGTGAGAAACGAAGCAATCTTTTATCACTGGTAAGAGTCAAGAGATTACTTCACTATGTTCGTAATGACGATTTATCTAAATTTTGATTACTTTTTTTATTAATTCAAATAAACATCTGATATAGCCAAAACATTGAACAAAGAGGCTTTGGTATTAAAGAAATTATTTTCCAGCTCTATAGCTTTAAGTTTGGCATCAATAAGTTTTGATTCACGTGAGTTTACCAAAAACAAAGAGCTATCCCCTAAAAAGAATTTGCGTTCTTCAGCTTGTAGCATGGTGCCATAATCGTCAACAATAACGCGATTAAATTCATTTTGCGTAATATAAGACTCCAGTTCTTGACTTATGGCATTAATTTTATTCTTTAGGGAAACTTGGGTTGTTTGAATTTCAAATTGGGTGTCCTGCATTTTAAGTTTTGCAAGTTTTAAATCGGCACGTTCTTTTCTTAAAAAAAGAGGAAAGCTTACATTTAAACCACTTTTGTAAGCCGATGTGCTAAACGATCTTGATATTTCTGGTGTTTCCGATAGAAAATTATATTGTAAATCTATTTTTGGTAATAAGTTATTAAGCTTTAAACGGCGTTCAATGTTCAGGCTTTGTAATTTATAATCTAACGATTGAAGTTTTGGATGTTGGCTTAAATCTAAATTTTCAATCACAATTCCTGAGGTGTTTAATATGGTATCAACCGTTGCTATGGTATTGATATCAGGGACTAAATTATCTTTGATTTCAACAGGGATATTGTTGCTCAACCATAAAAAGTTTGAAAGTTCCAATGAGGATTTTATGAATTTTATGCGTGTTTTCTCTAAGTTTAATTTTCTATTGTTTAGTGCAATACGTGCCTCTATGGTATCAATAGCAGGCATTTCACCTTCTTCGAAGCTTTTTTTAATGCCAGTAAATCGCATTTGTGCATTCTCTAAAAAATCTTCATAAACGCGTTTTTCATTATAAGTTTTTAGCCAATTAAAATAAGTTACCGTGGCTTTATATAAAATATTGTTTACTTGTAACCGTCTGTCTGCTTGGGTTTGTTTAATAAACATTTTTGCTTGTTTTAACATGGCCATTCTTTCATTAGCAAGAAATCCGCGGGCCAATGAGACTGATACGCCAACACTATATAGTCCATCTTCTGGTAAGTTTGATTCTGGGTTTAGATAAAAACCGTCATTTTCCTCAAAGTTACCCTTCAACTCAATGCCATACCACGTGGGTATTTTAAATGAGGCATTAAGTTTATCATAGTATTCAGTGTTCTTAAACTTTTTTCCATCATAATCAACCTCTAATTTCGGATCGAAAGCACCACGGGCCTTCATAAGTTTTGCCTCACTTTCATTAATCATTAAATTGGCTTGCTTTACGATGGGATGAAACGTTTTAACGTAGCCTAAATATTCTGAAAGACTTATAACGTTGGTGCTATCTTGTGCCGAAATAAAGACACTAAATAGCAATGAAATGTATAGAATTATAATCCTCATTTTTTTGAATTTTTATTTCCTTCTGGTTGGTAATAGTTAGGAGGGAAGCTGTTTATTTGTCGCCATAATTCAAACCAAATGGGTACGTCTTGTAATAGGGCAATGGTTTTTGCCCCTGAACCAACCCTAATGGCTTCTGGCCATTCGTGGTCTGTTTCATCTGGAGCTAACAATACCCTGTATTTTCCATTATCGCTAATAAAACGTTCAATAGCTACTACTTTGGCACCGTAAGTTCCATAACTTACATTGGGCCATCCGCTAAATACAATAGCTGGCCAACCATCAAACTGAACACGTACTTTTTCACCAATGTGCAAAAGTGTTAAGTCAATAGGTCTTACAAAGGTTTCAACAGCTAAATCATATTTTGCTGGCATAATACCAACCAATTCTTCCCCTTCCTTGAAGGTAATGCCAATACCGCCTGTAAGTACCTTATTGATGTAACCCTTTTGTGGCGCGGTAACATAAAGCAAACGGTTTCTCATTTTATAATTGGTATATTCGTTTTCAAGTTTGGTTACTTGCGCCTTGGCATCAAACCCACTGGATTGCGCTGTAAACATATCGCTTTGTGCTTTTGATATTTTATCGGCATATTCGGCTGAAATTCTTGATAATTCTATTTCGGCATTGATAACTTCATTTTTACTGGCCAAATATTTATTTTCTTGAGATATTAATTTAGCTTGGGTTTCTTGAAGTTTCAATCGTTTTTCCTCAACATCCTTAACAGCTTTTAAACCCTCTTGTTGTAGGATTTCAATGCGATTAAATTGGCGTTCGGCAATCGTTAAATTGGTTTTGGCTGCCTCTAAATCGATACTGTCGCTCTTAACTTTAAGTTGTGCTTGCAACAGCTTATTTTGTGTTTGTTGTGTTTTTAGTTTTTGCTCGTTTGTCAAAGCGGAAACTTGTCTGTTTAAAGCTTTAACTTTACCATCATAAGCTTCAACTGATGAAGACTTTGCCATAATTTGTTCATTGGTTCGCTCTACTAATTTATCATCAAAATACTCACTTTTAATCTCGGATATTCTTAAAATGGTATCACCTTTATTTACATAGTCACCTTCTTGAACATACCAATCTTCAATACGACCCGGTATTTGCGATTGAATGGTTTGTGGCCGTTGGTTAGGTTTTAAGGTAGTAACCAAACCTTGCCCGGTGATATTTTGTGTCCATGGTAGAAATAATACAATTAGCCCAATAATGGCAGCCACTAGTAAAAACTTATTAAACTGCCTATAATAGTTTTTAGTAAAAATATCTTTACCAGATTTATATTTGGTAAGCGAGACTTTTTTATTCAATTGGTTATGTGATATATTAAGCATGTTTTTTTATTTTTTTATGGTTCCTTTTACTAGCTTTATGGTTTCTGTACATTGTGTTTTCCAACTATCGCTTCCACTTACTACCACTAAAGCCCAAGGTTTGCTTTTGTCCGTTAAATAATTTATTATGGAATTTGTTTCCGTAGGGTTAAACCTATCCAAAGCATCTTCAAGAATTAAAAGCTTAGGTTTTTTTAATATAGCCCTAGCCAAAACCAATTTTTTAGATACCGTATGAGACATTTTCTTGCCATCTGGATATAGTATGGTTTTGAGTCCTTTGGGTTGTTCTTTAACAAATGCCATTAAGCCAATATTATCCAAAACTTCATAAATTTCTTCATCAGTTATATCAGGATTTCCAAAGGTTAGGTTTTCTTTTATGGTAGATTCAAAAGGAGTTTCCTCTGTTAAAGATAGCCCTAAATATGCCCGGTAATGATTCAAATTAAGACTGTGAATGGATTGGTTATTTATGAATATATGTCCTGAAGTTGGCTCTGTAATTCCTGAAATTAACCGTAATAATGTTGATTTTCCAGAACCGCTTTCACCTGAAATTAAAATTCTACTTTGATTGTTTATTTTAAATGATATGGAATTGATAATAGGTTTATCCCTATCGGGAACAGTATATGAAACTTCGTTTAGTTCCACCTCAAAAATCCCATTAAATAATGGCTTTTCGCCTTCTTGTTCCTCTAAATCCTTATCAACAATTTGTCCAATTTTCTCAATGGAAGTCAGTACATCATAAAATGATTCTAACCCAAGGATTAATTTTTCAACAGATGCAATAACCAATAAAATAATAATTTCAGCAGCAACAAATTGCCCTATATTCATCTCTTGATTTAACACCAGAGCACCACCAATTAAAAGTAAACTCGCAGTAACAATAACTTTGAAGCTAATCATTTGTATAAACTGAATGATTAAAATTTTAAAGTGGTTTTCTCTAGCAACCAAATAATCACTAACCAATTTATCATTTTTATCTAATGCCAAACTAGTGTTGCCAGATAATTTAAAGCTTACCATGGTTCTTGCTATTTCCTGTATCCAGTGGGCCACACGGTATTTGTTTTTAGATTCTACCAAGCTGGTTTCCAAGCCTTGTTTAGCTGTAAACTTAAAAACAACAAAAATTAAACCCATTAACAAAATGCCAAACACTATGAAAAAAGGGTGGTAAAACGACAAGAGTAAAAGAGCAAAAATAATTTGTAATATCGCTGCCGGAACATCAATAAGAATTTTTGATAGACCTTTTTGGATGATTAGTGTGTCAAAAAAACGATTTGCTAGTTCAGGTGGGTAATAATTGCGTAATTCTGCCATTTTAATTTTTGGAAACCGATAGCTCAATTCAAATGATGACCGTGTAAATATGCGTTGCTGTATGGTTTCAATAATGCGTAATTGCATGAGCTGTAAAGCACCAGAAAAAGCCACGCCTAAGGTTACCAAAATCACTAAAACGACCCACGATGTTGATACTTGGGCGCCCTGTATTAAATTGATAATTGCTTGAATACCCAATGGTAATGAAAGCGCTACAACACCAGAGAAGATAGCATAGTAGAATATTTGAAAAATATCTCTTTTTTCCAGTTGCAGTAAACCTATAAAGCGCTGCCAGGGGGACATTTTAGGTAAATTCATAAATTATATGTTTAAGGTATTTTGAGCTAAGTTAATGTAAAAGTCTGTCGGTGTTACACCCGATTTACAATCTGTGATTGATGTGAAATGATCCTTTAAAAAATGTTGATGTAAACTGCCTTCAATAATGGTGCTAGCTAAACTAGTAGCAAAGTTGTAATCTGGTGCAACTTCTTTAATGATAGCAGTTAAGCGCTGAACAACACGTTTGTAGATAATAAAATAACCGTCTTTATTTTCTTGGTCTACTTCTTTGGTTAAAAAGGATTTTGAGTTTTCGTCAATCATGATTTTGTTGAGCAACACCTCATTAATATGTGAAAATTTGGAGTCTTCTTTGGTTGTTCTGGTTACAATTTCAATAGCTTTCAAGAGCTTGTCTTTATTATCAGAAATACTATGGGTTTCAAAAACCAATTGGTACTCAATCCATGCCCAATACCACGATGATAAATATAAAAGTAGTTTGTGTTTACTTTCAAAATAGCGATAAATTGAACTTTCATTAGAGCCAATAATAACTCCCAATTTTTTAAAGGTGAAAGTATCAAAGCCTATATCATTAATTAATATAATGCTGTGCTCTATAATACGCCTTCCAAGAATTGATGATTCGGGGTCTTTTAAAAAGATTTTCTCTGGAACCGCAATTTTTAAATTTGAAAGTAAATTTTTCATATTAACATTATTTAATTGCAAATATAATAGTAATACTATTAAAAAAGAAAATAAAACTATCAAATTTTATAAAAAAATTAACAGTCAATCATTAATTAGATTAAAAATATTTTAGAAGATGCTCCGGAAACCTTTTAGTGGCAAGACATGGTGCTTGAAGCCATATCATTAATTGGGGCAGGAGAAATGTATGGAATGCCCAAGCCTAAACCACGTAAAATAAACAATGTTCCAATAAGTATTACAAAAACTGGAATGACTTTCTGTATTTTTTGTCTTGCACTGCCTTTTAAAAAGTTACTAAAATAAATAGTAGTTGTCATTAAAGGAATGGTACCTAAACCAAAAATAACCATGTATAGACTACCATTTAAAGCATTGTAGCTGGCAATTGCAGCAAAAACAGCCATGTATACCAAACCACAAGGTAAAAACCCATTTAGAAAACCTATGGTTAAAAATGTGTCTGTTGTTTTTTTCTTTAAGGCTTGCCCTAATCCAGATTTCACCTTAGAAATCATCTTATAAATAGGCTTTGAAAAATTGTATTTATTAAATGTTTGTTGCGGAATAACAACTACCAAAATCATCAATATACCAATGGCTATCGATAATTGCTGTTGAAAACCAAACAAATAAAAACTTTTGCCCAAAAGCCCAAATACTAAACCAATAATGGCGTAAGCCAGCAATCTACCAACATGATAAATGGTAATTTGGGTTATTTTTTTAAAGGTGTTCGTTCTATCTAAAGGAAGCATAAATGCTATGGGTCCACACATGCCAACACAGTGAAAACTTCCTAATAATCCTAAAACAAACGCCGAAAAAATCATATTAATAATTTATGGTTTCCTTGTACAAATAGGCTTCCCCTTTGTATTTCCAATCAATCCTTATGTTCCATCGACCATCTACCAAACGTTTGTCAGGTATGAGCAAATAAGGTTTAGATAAAGAAAGAGATGTTTCAAAATCTAGTTGTTTGTTAGATGGTCTGTATAGGAACACATTTCCGGTAACTTGACTAAAATCAATAGCATTGGGAAAATAAAAAACCAATCCTTCCTCTACGCGTTTATAGGTTATATTTTCGCTCAGTTTTTTAGCATTTTCAAGTTTATTAATATCGTTTTGGTACGCCAATTCTTCTGCATAATAGTCTTCGATTACCAAGTCGTGGTTATATTTATCATTCACGTTCATGGTAATAATAAAGTACATAATAAAGCTTATAAAACCTATAAAAGCCAGTACAATTCCGGTTCCCCAATTTATTTTCATCTGTTTCTTTTTTAATTTTTATAGCATTACCCTATCGGGTCGGGCTTTCGGCAGTCGCTCTTTTCAAGTAGCTCCAACAATGCCTCAATCCCTAATGCATTTACCTAAAACTTCTAGGGCCTAAAAAATTGGCCGTTGTGGTTTCAATAAGTTTATCTCCTTTGTAAACCCCAATTTTAATCTTATTTCTATCACCCGATAACACCGCATTGTTAATTTCAACAAACAAAGTACCTTGAGCTATCCCTTGTTTGGGAACTACAAAAGTATCACTAGTGGACACTAATTTTAAATCTCCTTTATGCGACAACAATTTAAAGCTCACATTTTCAATATCGTTGGTGGTTTTGTTAACCAATTTATAAGTAAAAACATTACTTATCATGTTGTTTTCCTTATGCTCATATAACTGCCCTGGTAATCTTAATATAGAGGCTTCCACATCATTTCTTAAAAACAACATACCCGTTAAAAGGCCAACAAGAATAACAAGTACAGCTATATAGCCTTTCATTCTTGCGGTAAGTTTAAAAGGCGTCTTCTTTTCAATGTTGTCTTCGCTAGCATATCTAATTAAGCCTTTTGGCAGATTAATACTTTCCATAATATGGTCGCATTCATCAATGCAAGCAGTACAGTTTACACACTCTAACTGTGTTCCGTTTCTAATATCAATTCCTGTTGGACATACATGAACACACTGAAAACAGTCAATGCAATCGCCATAGCCTAAATCTTGTCTATCTTCATTTTTTCTAAACTTTTTTCGTCCATTTTCAGCTTCACCTCGTTTGTGGTCATAAGCCACCACAATAGATTTGTTATCCAATAAAACACCTTGCAGTCTTCCATAAGGACAAGCTATCACGCATACCTGTTCTCTAAACCAAGCAAATACGAAATAGAAAACAGCTGTAAAAATGAGCAAAGAAATTAAAGTGCTTAAATGGCTAAAAGGACCATCTGTAATATAACTTATCAGCTTATCGCTACCAATCAAATAAGCTAAAAATACATTGGCAATCAAGAACGATATAATTAAAAAGATAACAAGCTTTAATCCTTTTTTTCTATTTTTTTCTGCCTTCCAAGGTTGTTTTGCCAATCGTATTTGTTTACCTCTATCGCCTTCAATCCAATATTCAATTCTGCGAAAAACCATTTCCATAAAAATGGTTTGTGGGCAAATCCATCCACAAAATATACGGCCAAAAGCCACTGTAAAAAGCGTGATAAAAACCACCCCAATAATCATGGATATCACAAACAAGTGAAAATCTTGTGGCCAAAATGGAAACCCGAAAATATTGAATCGGCGCTCCAAAATATTGAACATTAAAAATTGGTTATCATTTATTTTAATAAAAGGTGATAAAAATAAAAATGCCAATAAAAAGTAGCTTACCCATTTTCTATATTCATAGAATTTACCACTAGGTTTTTTTGGAAACACCCAAGCTCGTTTACCTTCTTCGGTAATCGTGCTTATAGAATCTCTAAATATTTCGTTTTCTGGGGTTTCCATGGAATTGATTTAAAAGCCTTAGAAATAAAAAACAAATATTATTATATCAATCAACAGGAATTGTTAAAGTATCAATAGCTGTTTCGGTTGTTTCAATTATGGTTTCTTCAGTATTTCCATTTACCCAAAGATCTCCTTGTGGTTCTTTTGGGTTAGCAGGTGTGGTCCCTTGAAACGTTAATACATAACTGGCTACTTGAGCCATTTCAAGTGGTTTTAGCTGTTGTTTCCAAGAAATCATTCCTTTTCCAGATCGACCACCTTCAGAAACGGTTTTGAAAACGCTTTTAATATCTCCTCCTAAAATCCAATATTCATCAGTTAAATTAGGACCAATACCACCGCCACCATCTGCCATGTGGCAGGCCACACAATTGGTTTCAAAAATAGTTTTACCAGCATTGAGGTCTGAAGCTTCGGTTAGTTGAGTAACTGTGTTAACATCCACTAAATTTTTGGCAGTTTTTTTGTACTCCTCAATGGCTATTCTTGCATCGGCTAGCTCAGTTTCTAATTCATCAAATTGGTTTTCACCGTTAAACACATGAAACCTTAATAGGTAAATGGCACCAAAAATAATGGTTGCATAAAAACCGTAAAGCCACCAAGGCGGTAGGTTGTTATCCAACTCTTTTATGCCGTCGTAATTATGGTCTAAAATAATTTCTCCTTCTTCTTCAATGGGTTTTCCTCCAACAAGTTTTTTATAAATGTTTGATAACCAAGTAAATTTGTAAGCGCTCTCTTTTTCTGCTAAAAAACGTGCTTTGGCTTCTTCGTCCATCTTAAGAAGCATGACATTTTCCAAAGCACCAATAATGGCTTCAATGGCTATTAATATTAATAGTACCAATAAAAGAAATAGGGATACTACTGGGTATTCAATAAATGCTGGTTTTTCACCTGAATCTATAATGTATTCGGTAAGTCCGAAGATGATAAAGAATACAACAATAACGCGTATCCAGGATGGAATAAATTTTCTCATAATATATCGTCGTTTTGGTTGTCTAATGGAATATTGCTAACAGTTTTTATATAGTCTTTTTTAGCGGTAAATACCCACCAAAATAGTGCTACAAAGAATATGAAAAAGATGAGTAATGAAATGATAGGGTATATTTCTACACCTTCAATGCTTTCCATATAGCCTTTTACAAATTTTAACATAATTTCTAATTTTGATGGTTAATTTTGAGCTGTTTCAACATGAATATCGGTTCCCAAACGTTGTAAATAAGCAATAACTGCAACGATTTCTCTATTTTTCATTTCAATAAAGGCTTCGCCATTTTCTTGGGCATATTTTTTATCTGCTTCATAAGCTTTTACAAAATCGGGGTCGGTATAAAGGTTTTCTTCAATCGTACTGCCTTGCTCTAACATATTTATTTGTGCATTGGCAATATCATCTTCAGAATATGCTACACCTAAGGTTACCATGGTTTTCATTTTAGCTTCTATTTGCGATTTATCCAATTCATTTTTAATCAACCATGGATAACGAGGCATTATAGAACCCGATGAGGTACTTTGTGGATCGTACATGTGGTTAAAGTGCCAGTTGTCAGAATATTTGCCACCAACACGGTGTAAATCGGGTCCGGTTCGTTTACTTCCCCAAAGGAACGGGTGATCGTAAACGTATTCTCCAGCTTTTGAGTATTCGCCGTAGCGTTCTACCTCACTTCTAAAAGGTCTAATCATTTGCGAGTGGCAGCCTACACAACCTTCACGTATGTAAATATCTCGACCTTCCAATTCTAAAGGCGTATAGGGTTTTACACTAGCAATGGTTGGGATATTGGATTTTACCATAATGGTGGGTATAATTTGTACAATACCACCAATTAAAATGGCTACCGTAGCTAATATGGTTAATTGAACGGGTCTTCTTTCTAGCCATGTATGAAAACCTTCTCCACTGGTACGTTTTTTAGTTACACGTTCCAATGCAGGTGCTTCAGCTAAATCGTCTTCAACTTTGCTGCCTTGTTTTATGGTTACAATAACATTATAAACCATGATGAGCATTCCGGTTATGTAGAGAGTGCCTCCAATAGCACGCATCCAATACATAGGGATAATTTCGGTAACGGTTTCCAAGAAATTGCCATAAGTTAAAGTGCCATCAGGATTAAATTGTTTCCACATACTGGCTTGGGTGAATCCTGCCACATACATAGGTAAAGCATACATAATAATACCTAATGTACCCACCCAGAAATGTAAATTGGCTAATCCTAAAGAATATAGTTTCGTTTTAAATAGTTTTGGTACCAAGAAATAAATCATACCAAAGGTTAAGAATCCATTCCAAGCTAAAGCGCCAACATGCACGTGGGCAATAATCCAATCGGTAAAGTGGGCGATGGCATTGACATTTTTTAGTGAAAGGGTAGGTCCTTCAAAAGTTGCCATACCGTAACCAGTAATGGCTACGACCATAAATTTTAAAACAGGATCTACACGAACTTTATCCCAAGCACCTCGTAAGGTTAAAAGTCCGTTTATCATACCACCCCAAGATGGCATTAATAACATCACTGAAAAGGCGACTCCTAAATTTTGTGCCCATTCTGGTAGGGCAGTATATAACAAGTGATGAGGTCCTGCCCATATATAAATAAAGATTAATGACCAGAAATGCACAATTGATAACCTATATGAATACACAGGACGATTTGCCGCTTTAGGAACAAAATAGTACATCAACCCTAAAAAAGGTGTGGTTAAAAAGAATGCAACTGCATTATGCCCGTACCACCATTGTACTAAAGCATCTTGAACACCAGCATAAACCGAATAGCTTTTTAATGCGTTAACAGGTAATTCTAAACTATTAAAAATATGAAGAACTGCAACCGTTACAAATGTGGCAATGTAAAACCAAATGGCCACATATAAATGGCGCTGTCTTCTTTTTAAAATAGTTCCGATTAAATTCCAGCCAAATACTACCCAAACTAATGCTATGGCAATATCAAAAGGCCACTCTAATTCGGCATATTCCTTTGAAGTTGTAAAACCTAATGGTAACGTTATAGCAGCACCAACAATAATAAGTTGCCATCCCCAGAAATTAATTTTACTCAATACATCGCTAAACATTCTAGCTTTAAGTAAACGTTGGGTAGAGTAGTAAACACCAGCAAAAATTGCGTTCCCTACGAAGGCAAAAATAACGGCGTTGGTATGTAAGGGTCTTAAACGACCAAAACTTAGCCACGAAATGCCATCGGTTAAATTTGGAAATAAAAACATAAATGCCAGTAGTAAACCTACCAACATACCTACAACACCCCAAAGCATGGTGGCATAGAGGAAGTTTTTAACGATTTTATTATCGTAATGAAATTGTTGCATCTCCATAATTATAGTTGTTAATCTTTTTTGGTTAGTAATGATTTTTTAGAATTTTCTTTAATTAGTTCGTCTTCAAATAGCATTCGAACGGAAGGCGTATAGCTGTCATCATATTGTCCAGTTTTCACCGCCATTATAAAGGCTATAAAAAAGCCAACAGCTACCACAATACTAATAGCTAATAAAATATATATAACACTCATACCTATTTGAAGTTATGGTTCAAAAGTACTTTCACACTATTTTCAAAAAAATGACTTTTATCATGCTTCATTTTAATTTAAATTTTTAGGGTGTTACCCTATTGGGTCGGGCTTTTCGTTACAAGTCTTCACTCGTACCTCGCTGCGGGCTTTCCTCTGCAATCCCTAACACATGATATTTACTAACCTAATTTTCTGCCAACCATATTAGTTGCAATGGTTGTAAAAACAACGATACTAATGGAGCTTAAAGGCATTAAAATAGCTGCAATTACTGGGGCTAATTGACCTGTAACAGCAAAATAAAGTCCAATCATGTTGTATATGAAAGACAATAAAAAGCTCCATTTTATTATTTTGATAGCAGATTTTGATATTTTTATATAATGGTGTAATTGATTGAATTTTGATGCATCTAAAATGGCATCACAGGCAGGAGAAAACACATTTACATTTTCAGATATGGCAATTCCTACGTTGCTTTGAGCCAGTGCGCCAGCATCATTTAATCCATCACCAATCATAAGTACATTAGCACCTTCGGTTTGATGGTATTTTATGTACTCCAGTTTATCTTCAGGCTTTTGGTTAAAAAGCATTTTTGTTTTAGTAGGCAATAGTTTGGTAAGGTTGTCTTTTTCACCTTCATTATCGCCAGACAAAATCACTAAATCGTATTCTTTTTTCAAATTGTTGAATAACTTTGATAAGCCTTTTCTGTATTTGTTATAAAAGGTGAATTTTCCTTTGTAGGAGTTATTGGTGCTAACATGTACAGTCGTGTTAAGTGTAGCTATATCATTTTTATGACCAACAAATGAGGCTGCTCCAACTTTTATATTGTGGTTTTTATATTTTGCCTCAATACCTTGTCCTAAATGTTCTTTGTAATCATCTAAGGTTAAAATATCGTGTTGATTTAATAAACTATAAAGCGATCTGCTTAAAGGATGGTTGGAACCTCTCAAGGTATTTTTTAATAAGGCTTCTTCTTCGTTTGATAATTGTAAACCTTCATAATTAATATGGGTTTCTTTGTTTGAAGTAAGTGTACCTGTTTTGTCAAAAATGATGGTGTTTATTTTTGAAAGCTGCTCAATAACACTAGCATTTTTTAAGTAGAATTTTTTCTTGCCCAAAATACGTAGCAAATTTCCAAAAGTGAATGGCGCAGACAACGCAATAGCGCACGGGCAAGCTATAATTAAAACAGATGTAAATACATTTAAGGCCTTACTGGAATCAACAAACATCCAGTATGTAGTTGATAATATGGCAATAGATAAAACTGCAATAGTAAAGTTTTTACTAATGCTGTTGGTTATGTTGGTAAATGCTAGAGCTTTATCTTTTTTAAATACATCGTTGCTCCAAAGTTGGGTGAGGTAACTTTGTTCAATGGTTTTTAAAACATCTACTTCAATGCTACCATCTAATTGTTTTCCGCCAGCAAAAAGTTTATCTCCCGATTGTTTTGAAACGGTTTTTGATTCACCGGTAACAAAACTATAATCTATTAGGGCGTTCCCTTTAATTAAAATACAATCAACGGGAATCAGTTCTTCGTTTCTAATTAAAAGTCTATCATCTTTCTGTATATCATAAACTTGAATAGACTCTTCATTGCCATCAGGAGTTATCTTGGTAATTCCTATTGGAAAATACGATTTGTAATCGCGTTCAAACGATAGAAAATTATATGTTTTTTGTTGAAAAAATTTCCCTAATAATAAAAAGAAAATAAGTCCTGTTAAACTATCAAAAAAACCAGAACCTAGGTTCAAAATAATTTCAGCAGAACTTCTAGTAAATAAAACAACAATACCCAATGCAATAGGCACATCAATATTTAATATTTTAGACCTCAGACCCTTAAATGCTAAAATAAAATAATCTTGTGCTGAATAAAAAACTACAGGAAGTGAAAATAAAAACATGAGCCATCTAAACAAATGTTTGTATTGTTCCAGCCAAAATTCACCCACCTGAAAATACTCTGGGAATGACAAAAACATCACGTTTCCAAAAGCAAAACCAGCAACACCAAGTTTGTAAATTAAAGATCTATCAATATTTTTTTTACCAATGCTGTAATCGTCTAAACTTATAAAAGGCTCGTATCCAATACTGCTTAAAAGAATGACTAATTCTTTTAGAGAAAGGTGTTCGGAATTGTAATTGACTCTAACGGTCTTTTTCCCAAAATTTACAATGGAAGCACTTATGGCAGGGTTTAATTTATAGAGGTTTTCAAGAATCCAAATACAAGAACTGCAATGAATATGAGGTATGTACAGCGTTACAATTTGAGTTTTACCATCATTAAATTCCAATAATTGTTCAACAATTTTTGCGTTATCCAAAAAATTGTATTTGCCTTCAATTTCCTTTGGTGTTGTTCCTGGAGCGTTTTGTAAATCGTAATAGCAGGTTAAATCGTTTACCGTAAAAATTTCGTAAACGGTTTTACAACCATTACAACAAAAAAACTTTTCATCAAATGTAATTTCAGATGAACTGGCATCTAAACCACAGTGGAAACATGTTTTATGTTCCATAAATATTTGCTCATTTATACCTTGAGCAAAATTCTAAAAACACCCAACTTTAAAATATGATAATTGTCATGTTTTGTTTATTTTTACAAAACTTCAAAATTCATTATGGGAAAGTGTGAACAATGTATCATAAAACAATTTAATTCTTTAAAATCCTTAACTAAGGATGAACTAGTTCGTATTTCAGGATGTAAAACCACTAAAACCATAAAAAAAGGTGAAATCATTTTTGATGAAGGCGATATGATAAATGGTGTTTACTGCGTAAAAGATGGTATTTGTAAACTTTCAAAATTAAGTAAAAACGGAAAAGACCAAATTGTTAAAATAGTGGTTAAGGGAGATTTGTTGGGACAACGATCTTTGGTTACTGATGAAAGTTCAAATTTGCAGGCAGTTGCATTAAACGATATGGAGGTTTGTTTTATACCTAAAAGTGAAATTGTTAACGATTTACAAAACAACTCAAAATTCTCGTTTGATGTATTAAAAAGTATGGCAAACGATTTAAAAGAAGCCGACGATGTTATTGTAAATATGGCACAAAAATCTGTACGCCAACGTATGGCGGAAACTTTAATATATATTAACGATAGCTTTGGAACCAATCCAGATGGTACTCTAAGTGTTCTTTTGTCACGAGAAGATTTTGCTAATATAGTTGGTACCGCTACAGAATCTGCCATACGTGTATTATCTCAATTTAAAAAGGAAAAACTAATATCAACTCTAGGGAAGTTTATAAAAATTGAAGACTTACAGGGCTTAAAGCGAGTTGAATAGTTTATATTTAATTTCCTTTTATTATCATAGATAAATCTAATTGTACTTCAAAGTAAGTTCTGTGAAAATATAGTATTTTTATAGAGCTATGACAAAAATTAAAACTCACAGAAAAGGTTTTGTATTCAAAAAGTATGAAGCACCAAATCAATCACCTTTTGATAAACTTTTCGATATTTTTAAAGAGTTAATTACCCATACTTCCGGCGATTTTGATGAAGCTATTGATTGGTTGCGTGAGCTTGATAAGGAATATAATTTAACCACTTCAGAATATACCATTGACGATTTTATAGAAGACCTCAAAAAGAAAGTCTACATAAGAGAGGAAATTGATAACGACGGAAATGGAGGAATTTCCATTACAGCAAAAACTGAACGAGCTATTCGTCAGCAGGCTTTAGACCAAATATTTGGAAAAATAAAACGAAGCGGACAAGGAAACCACAAGAGTAAAAGTCCAGGCATAGGCGATGAACATACAGGCGATTTTAGAAACTATCAATTTGGAGATGCTTTAGATAAAGTATCCATGACTGAAAGTTTAAAAAATGCCCAAATAAACCATGGTATTTCAGATTTTACGCTTTCGGATGATGATTTGGTAGTTGAAGAAACATTACATAAATCGCAAATGAGCACGGTGTTGATGATTGATATTAGCCACAGTATGATTTTATACGGTGAAGATAGAATTACTCCTGCTAAAAAAGTGGCTATGGCATTGGCTGAATTAATCACAACGCGTTACCCAAAAGACACTTTAGATATTTTGGTTTTTGGTAATGATGCTTGGCAAATTGAAATTAAAGATTTACCTTATTTAAAAGTGGGCCCATACCATACTAACACTGTTGCTGGATTGGAATTAGCGATGGATTTACTGAGAAGAAAACGAAATACTAACAAGCAAATTTTCATGATAACCGATGGTAAACCTAGTTGTTTGCGTTTACCTAATGGTGAGTATTTTAAGGATAGTGTTGGCTTAAATACTAACATTATAAATAAATGTTATATGATGGCACAACAAGCGCGACGTTTACATATTCCCATAACAACATTTATGATTGCACAAGATCCTTATTTAATGCAATTTGTAAGAGAGTTTACTTATGCCAACCAAGGAAAAGCATTTTACACGGGTCTAAAAGGTTTAGGTGAAATGATTTTTGAGGATTACGAAACCAACAGAAAAAAAAGAATTAGAGGATAAAAAATGAAAATAGAAAACATAAAAATATTAGGCGAATTAAAAAAAGCAGGTTACAAGAGTAAATTTATTAAAGATGAACTTAGAGATAATTTAATTGAGAAAATTAAAAATAAAGAAACTGCTTTTGAAGGTGTTCATGGTTACGAAAACACGGTTATTCCAGAGTTGGAACGTGCAATTTTATCGCGACATAACATCAATTTATTAGGTTTACGAGGTCAAGCAAAAACTCGGTTAGCACGTTTAATGTTGAATCTTTTAGATGAATATATTCCTGTAGTTGAAGGTTCCGAAATTAATGATGATCCTTTAAATCCTATTTCTAGATATGCTAAAGAATTAATAAAAGAAAAAGGCGATAATACCCCAATAACTTGGCTACATAGAAGTGAACGGTTTGCTGAAAAATTGGCAACACCAGATGTAACAGTGGCGGATATTATTGGAGATGTCGACCCTATTAAAGCAGCCAATTTAAAATTGAGTTATGCTGATGACAGAGTCATACATTATGGGATGATTCCTCGTGCAAATCGATGTATTTTTGTAATTAATGAGTTACCTGATTTACAAGCTAGAATTCAAGTGGCTTTATTTAATATTCTTCAAGAAGGCGACATTCAAATACGTGGTTTTAAGTTGAGGTTGCCTTTAGATATCCAATTTTTATTTACTGCAAATCCAGAAGATTATACCAATAGGGGTAGTATTGTAACACCTTTAAAAGATAGAATTGGAAGTCAAATTTTAACACATTATCCAGAGGATATTGAAACCGCCAGAAAAATAACTGAACAAGAGGCTAGGGTAGTGGAGTCGCAAAAAGCATTGGTGATTGTTCCAGATTTAGCTAGAGATTTATTGGAACAAGTTGTTTTCGAGGCTCGTGAAAGTGAATATATAGATGCTAAAAGTGGTGTAAGTGCCCGATTAGCAATTACTGCTTTAGAAAACTTATTAAGTACCGCCGAAAGACGCGCTTTAATTGCTGGCGACGGACAAACCATGTTAAGACTATCAGACTTTATAGGTATTATTCCATCCATTACTGGAAAAGTAGAATTGGTTTATGAAGGAGAACAAGAAGGTGCTGCGGTGGTTGCTTACAATTTAATAGGGGAAGCAGTTAAGAGTTTGTTTGTTGAATTTTTTCCAAAGGTTGAAAAGCTTAAAAAGCAAGAAGAAGACAGTCCTTATGATGATATAATCTCTTGGTTTTTTAATCAAAAAGAAGAATTCGAACTTTTGGATGACCTAAGGGATAAAGAATATAAAAGTATATTAAGTGCTATTTCACCATTGGATGATTTGTTAGGAAAATACCAACCCAACCTTTCAAAACAGGACAGTTATTTTGTTAAGGAATTTATCCTTTGGGCTCTGGCAGAATTTAAACTACTTAGTAAACAGCGTTTTTCAGAAGGTATTCAATTTAAAGACCCCTATGGAAGTTTTATGAGTGGTATTTGAACGAAAAGGAAAGTAAATTTACCTCACTTTTTTTGAAGTATTTAAAAACTCAATCAATCAGCGTACCATGGAATCAAATATTTTTACAGCATAAAAACTATATGACAGGACAGAGTTAGTTATTGTCAATTTTTACGACACTATCCTAAAATTTGTGTAAGTTCAAAATATCAGGGTTAAATTATTTATAGTTTAATCCTGTTTTCAAATATAGCTAAAAATTGATTGAGTATAACTCCCCAATTTCTAATTAGCATTGTCCATTTTTAGTGATTTCATTTAGGGCTAAAAACACGGATTTCAAAACAGCTTCATCTTTTGGGAACGAGAGCTTGTTTTTTGTGTATTTTCTAATCTTTCCATTGAGGTTTTCTATCAGATTTGTTGTGTAAATAATAATTCTGATCTCGATAGGAAAATCGAAGAATACAGTGAGCTCATCCCAGTTGTTTTCCCAACTTCTTATAGCATAAGAATATTTTAAGTTCCATTTAGTTTTAAAGTCTTTTAAGGCTGCTTTTGCGGCTTCTTTCCAACGCATACGATCATTTTCATGCGCTACTTTATAGAAAATCAAATAAACACCTTTAGAGGAAGCATGATTTTCGTGCAACTAGTTTCTCCACGCTTCATCAGTCTTAAAATAATGTTCTTCTAAATCAGACAATACTATAATGCTTTCGTTTCAACATAAAAATCCCTATCAACTATAATGGGAGTTTTATTGGAAGATGTTTTTAATATTTGCCATTCAGATTTTGGAAAAAGCCATTGTTCATCATCTCCAATTTTAACTTGAACTGGCATATCAAAACCATCGACTATGTTAGTCCATCGGTATTTTAATTCCTTCCCTTTAATAGCGTATTCTAGGGTTGGAATTTTAGTTGTTCTTAAATATTGATTAAAAAACTCGGTTAAATCAATACCCGTTTCGGAGCTTAAAAAGTCTTCAATTTGTTTGGTGGTAACGGTTTGATGGTAAAACGTAACATTCATTTTTCGCAATATTTGTCGCCATTTTTCATCATCTTCAATAAGTTGGCGTAAGGTGTGGAGTATGTTGGCACCTTTGTAATACATATCGCCAGATCCTTCATTATTAACGTTGTATGTACCAATGATAGGTCTGTCGTTTTGAATATTTTTTCGTGTTCCTATTACATAATCTGCAGAGGCTTCTTTTCCATAGTAATAATCTAAAAATAAATTTTCTGAATAGGCGGTAAAACCTTCGTGAATCCACATATCGGCTGCATCTTTGTAAGTAATATTGTTGGCAAACCACTCGTGCCCTGATTCATGGATGATGATAAAATCGAACTTTAAACCCCAACCAGTTCCTGATAAATCATTGCCCAAATAACCCATTTTATATTGATTGCCGTAGGTAACAGAACTTTGATGTTCCATACCCAAATATGGTACTTCTACAAGTTTATATCCATCTGCATAAAAGGGATATTGACCAAACCAATATTCAAAGGCTTTCATCATTTTTGGCGCATCTTTAAAATGCTCTTTCGCTTTTTTAAGGTTATCTTTTAAAACATAATAAATCATATCAAGGTTTCCAGCCATTCCATCATATACTTCTGAAAAATGCGCATAATCACCAATATTTATGTTTACTCCGTAATTATTTATGGGGTTACCCACAAACCAAGAATATGTTTTGGTGTCGCCTATTTGTTCCACTTTGCGTAATCGCCCATTAGAAACATCCATTAATTTTGAGGGTACATTGACGCTAATAAGCATGCTATCAACCTCATCATACATGTGGTCTTTACAAGGCCACCAAACACTGGCACCCAAACCTTGGCAGGATGAGGCTACAAAATGATTACCGTTATTGTCTTTTTTCCATGAAATACCGCCATCCCATGGCGCACGAACAGCTTCTTTGGGGTTACCTTCATAATAGACCTCTAAACTTTGAATACTGCCTATATCTTGAGAGTTTTTTAAAGTAATAAAATGTGCATTTCCATCATGTTTAACTTGTAAGGAATCACCATTTTGAATCACTTCTGTTATTTTTAAAGGTACTTGCAAATCAATTTGCATGACTGTGTTAGTATCTAAAACTTTATATTGAATGGTGTTTTTTCCTGATATAAATTTTTTATCTGGATCTACCTTTATATCTAAATGATAATAGGTTAAATCCCACCAGGCACGTTCTGGAGTAATAGAGCCCCTCAAAGTATCTTGATGTGTAAATGTGTTTTTTTCTGATAGAAGCACTTGAGCTTTTATTGAAGATAATGGTAATATTAAAGCGATTGTTATTAAATGGTAGAAGTGTTTCATTGCTATATCTTTAATTTTTTTATTGGTTTAACCCGTTATTATCAGTGTAGTTTTTTAACTTATTGTTGAGTCTCAATTCATGTTTTTATTTTTTAAAATTAACAAAAATGCCTGTTAACCATTTGTTAAATATTAATTCATTAGAGGTCAGTAGTTAGCTGCATATCATTTCGCTTTGATATATTTTATCACTGTTGACCATTTTAGTTATTAAGTTATTAAATATTGAGTTCTTGCTTTGATAGCGGTTGATCCGGACTAAAGTGTTTTAACTGAAGTATTAATGAGTTTTCAATTTCTCTGATGATTTCAATTTCGTAGAATACTACGTTATCGCCATCAATGAGTTTAAAAGTAGCCACCATAGAGCCGCCAGAGGGGCTTACTCCATATTTCTTCTGTTTTACCACCAAATGCTTCGCCTTTCCATGTACCTGTAATCCAACGGATGTTTTCTAATCTAGGCTCGAGCGTTTTTTCTTGAGAATAACAAACTGTAAATATGGAGAGAAATAAAAGTAGAAATACTTTCATGCTTAAAAATTTCTTCTAAAAATACTGAAAATAAAAAACGCCTCGAAATAAATTCGAAGCGTTTTTAAATTTGAGTTAGTCACTTTAAATAGTACTTAAAAGCAGTACTTATTTTCTTTAATTACTTTTCCGGCAATGATGTTTCTTAATTCAATGATATTTGGCATGTTAACGTATTTAATATAGCGTTTTAAGCCCATAAGCATCATCCTTTGCTCGTCACCTGTAGAAAATGAAATAATTGAGTGTTTTCCAGCAGTTTCAATAACATCAATGGCATGAAACAAGTTTAATTTTGCCATGGCTATTTGCTCTTTTACGTTGTCTTCACCTTCTTTTTTTACCATTTTTTCTGCACGTAAAATGGCAGATTCTGCTAAATAAATCTGGATTAAAATATCGGAAGCTGCCAGCATCAATTGTTGATGTTTTTCTATTTCTTCACCATATTTTTGTAAAGCAGCACCAGAAACCATTAAGAAAAGTTTTTTCAAATTCACAATGATGCTTTTTTCTTCTGAAAATAATTCAGAATGATCAGGTGTATCGAATGAAGGAATACCAGTTAATTCATTGGCTACAGCAGTCGCTGGACCAAGTAAGTCCACATGACCTCTCATAGCTTTTTTAATAAGCATACCAATACTTAGCATACGATTAATTTCATTGGTACCTTCATAAATTCTGGCGATACGCGCATCTCTCCAAGCTGATTCTATTGGGGTATCTTCAGAGAATCCCATGCCACCAAATATTTGGATGCCTTCGTCGGTACATTTTTGTGTGTGCTCCGATACAGCAACCTTTAAAATAGAGCACTCAATGGCGTACTCTTCAACACCTTTAAGTTCAGCCTCTTGATGAGTGTTTTTTCCATTCTTCTTACGAATTTCAATACGATCTTCAATGTTTTTTGCAGCTCTGTAACTAGCAGATTCACCAACCCAACAGTTGGTTGCCATTTCAGCGATTTTTTGACGAATGGCACCAAAACTTGATATTGGAGTTTTAAATTGAATACGCTCATTTGCGTATTTAACGGATACTGAAATAGTCCTACGTTGGGCATCTAAACAAGCGGCAGCTAATTTTATTCTACCAACATTCAAGGCATTCATGGCAATTTTAAATCCGTTTCCTCTGGTTGAAAGCATATTTTCAACAGGAACGACGGTTTCATTAAAAAATACTTGGCGTGTTGAAGAGGCACGAATTCCTAATTTATGCTCTTCTTCACCCATGGTGATGCCGTTTGGATTTTTAGGGTCGTATTCTACTATAAATCCAGTGATATTTTTGTCATCTTCAATACGGGCAAAAACAATCATTAAACTACAGAAGCCTGCATTGGAAATCCACATTTTTTGACCAGTAATCTTATATGATTTACCATCTTCTGATAGAACCGCTTTGGTTTTTCCAGAATTGGCGTCACTTCCTGCACTTGGTTCAGTCAAACAATAAGACCCAAACCATTCACCAGAAGCTAATTTTGGAACATATTTTTGTTTCTGTTCTTCAGTTCCATAAAGCGTAATTGGCATCGTACCAATACCAGTATGCGCACCAAATGCTGTACTGAATGAGCCTGTTGCACCAGAAATGTAATCGCATACTAGCATGGTATCTACAAAACCCATACCCATACCGCCATATTCTTCTGGCACGGAAATGCCCAAGAAACCAAGTTCTGCAGCTTTACGCATAACCTCCTCAGTGAGAGCATAATCTTTCTTTTCAAATTGTGCTTTTTTGGGCCAAATTTCTCTGTCTACGAATTCAGTGACAGCTTCTTTCATCATAAGCTGTTCTTCATTGAAATCTTCTGGAGTGAAAATATCTTCGCAACCAATTTCTTTTACTAAAAATTGACCACCACGTAAAATATCTTTTTCTGTTGCTTCCATTATTTATTCTTTTATATCTTATTTAATTTAAAAATTCAAAAATACCACAAGCACCTTGTCCAGTACCAACGCACATAGTTACAGCACCGTATTTACCTTTCATGTTGCGCTTACGCATTTCATCAAACAATTGAACCGATAATTTAGCACCAGTACAACCAAGTGGGTGACCTAATGCTATGGCACCACCATTTACATTCACAATATCTGGATTTAGGTTTAATTCTCTAATAACTGCAATTGACTGAGAAGCAAATGCTTCATTTAACTCAATCAATTCTAAATCTTTTTGTTGAAGTCCAGCTTGTTTTAAGGCTTTTGGTATGGCTTTTACGGGACCAATTCCCATGATGCGAGGTTCTACGCCAGCTGCTGCATAATTAACCAAACGTGCAATGGGGTCGAGGTTTAATTCTTTAACCATGTCTTCACTCATAATCATTACAAATGCAGCACCATCACTCATTTGAGATGAGTTTCCTGCTGTTACACTTCCACCTTGAGCGAAAACAGGGCGTAATTTAGCTAATACTTCAATACTTGTTCCAGCTCTTGGGCCTTCATCTTTGGTTACTGTATAAGATTTTGTTGCTTTTTTTCCGTTGGAATCAATATATGTTTGATCTACTTCAATGGGTACTATTTGGTCTTGAAAACGATTTTCTGCTTGCGCTTTTAAAGCTTTCATGTGTGAATTGTATGCAAATTCATCTTGGTCTTCACGTGATACTTTAAATTGGTTTGCAACGGCTTCAGCGGTATTTCCCATACCCCAATAATAATCTTCATGACCAGCTTTCACCAAATCATAATTTAATTCTGGTTTAAACCCTGTCATAGGAACTGCACTCATACTTTCGGCACCACCAGCAATAATGCAATCAGCCATTCCAGATTGAATTTTAGCTGTTGCAATGCCAATAGTTTCAATGCCAGATGAGCAAAAACGGTTTACGGTTACACCAGGGACATCCACAATATCCAATCCCATTAATGAAATTAAACGTGCCATATTTAACCCCTGAGAACCTTCAGGCATAGCGTTACCCACAATAACATCGTCAATCCGTTTTTTATCAAAATCGGGAAGTTCCTTCATCATGTACTCGATGGTTTCTGCTGCCAATTCATCAGCTCTTTTAAAACGGAACACACCTTTAGGTGCTTTACCTACTGCAGTTCTATATGCTTTTACTATATATGCTTGTTTCATTTTTTTAGTTTCTTAGTGGTTTTCCAGTTTTCAACATGTACTGAATACGTTCTAATGTTTTACGCTCGGTGCATAAACTCAAGAAAGCTTCACGCTCTAAATCCAGTAAATACTGTTCGCTTACCAGGGTTGGCTCAGATAAATCACCACCAGCCATCACATAAGCTAGCTTATTGGCAATTTTATGGTCGTGTTCACTAATATAATTGGCAGCTTCCATGGAGTCTGTTCCAACTAAAAACATACCCAAGGCTTGCTTACCAAGAACTTTAACGTCTTTGCGTTTAACAGGTTGTGTATAACCAGCTTCTGCCATTAATTTTGCATGGGCTTTTGCGGTAGCAATCTGCCTGTCTTTATTAACCACAATAATATCTTTTCCTTTTTGAAGCACACCCATATCAAAAGCTTCGTAAGCTGAGGTAGCTACTTTTGCCATACCAATAGTTAGAAAATATTCTTGCAATGTGTTTAATTCAACATCTCCTTTTTTAAATGTATCGGAGGCTCTAAGAGCCATTTCCTTAGAACCACCACCACCAGGAATAACGCCAACTCCAAATTCAACCAAACCAATATAAGTTTCGGCTGCAGCTACTACTATATCAGCGTGCATAGAAAGTTCGCAACCACCACCAAGTGTCATGCCATGTGGTGCAGATACTGTTGGGATTGCAGAATAACGCATACGCATCATGGTATCTTGGAAATAATTAATAGCGGCATTCAGCTCGTCATATTCTTGTTCAACAGCCATCATGAAAATCATACCTATGTTGGCACCTACTGAAAAGTTAGCTCCTTGGTTCCCTATTACTAAGCCTTCAAAATCTTTTTCAGCTAAATCGACCGCTTTATTTAATCCTGCTAAAACGTCTCCACCAATGGTGTTCATTTTAGATTGAAATTCACAGTTTAGAATACCATCACCTAGATCTTCAATAACAACACCCGAGTTTTTCCAAACTTCGTTTGATTTTCTAATGTTATCTAATATGATAAATGAATTTTGGCCAGGGATTTTTTCTTGGGATTTTTTAGGAATATCGTGAGCATAGGTTGCGCCATTTTTCACTGAGTAAAATGAAGTACTTCCGAAAGCTATCATATCTGTAACCCATTTATTTGGTTCTAAGCCTTCAGCTTTCATCATTTCTATGCCTTTTTCAACACCAATGGCATCCCAAATTTGGAAAGGGCCATGTTCCCATCCAAATCCTGCTTTCATCGCATCATCAATTTTGTATAACTCATCTGATATCTCAGGGATGCGATTGGAAACATAAGCAAATAAAGCTGCAAAACTTTTTCTGTAAAACTCACCAGCTTTGTCTTTGCCAGAAACAAGAACCTTAAAACGATCTACTACTTTATCAATGGATTTGGTTAACTCTAAAGTGGCAAATTTTGCTGATTTTTTATCACGGTATTCTAGGGTATTCAAATCCAATGATTTAATGTCTTTCCCTTCTTTTTTATAAAAACCTTGCCCAGTTTTACTACCCAACCATTTATTTTCCATCATGGTATTGATGAAATCAGGAAGTTTAAAAAGTTCTAAACGCTCATCATCTTTACAATTGTCGGCAATACCATTGGCTACATGTACTAAGGTGTCTAAACCTACAACATCAACGGTTCTAAAAGTTGCCGACTTTGGACGGCCAATTACTGGGCCTGTAAGTTTATCAACTTCTTCAATGGTTAAATCCATTTCTTTAACTGTATGAAAGAGGCTCATAATGCTGAAAATACCAATTCTGTTACCTATAAAAGCAGGTGTGTCTTTAGCGACTACAGAAGTTTTGCCAAGGAATTGCTCGCCATAACTATTTAAGAACTCCAAAACAGAAGCATCAGTTTTTGGACCAGGAATGATCTCAAATAACCTTAAATAACGAGCTGGGTTAAAAAAGTGCGTACCACAAAAATGTTTTTGGAAATCTTCACTTCTACCTTCACTCATAAATTTAATTGGAATACCTGAAGTATTGCTGGTAATTAAAGTTCCGGGAGTTCTATACTTTTCTAGTTTTTCAAAAACTTGTTTTTTAATATCCAAGCGCTCTACAACCACCTCCATAATCCAATCTACATTAGCAATTTTTGCAATGTCGTCTTCAAGATTTCCCGTGGTAATTCTATCGGCAAATTTTTGATGATAAATAGGAGAGGGCCTAGATTTAATAGAGTTTGTTAAGGCATCATTGACCAATCGGTTTCTTACTACTTTATCTTCTAAAGTTAAACCCTTGGCTTTTTCGTTATCATTTAATTCCCTTGGAACAATATCAAGTAGTAACACATCTACACCAATATTTGCAAAATGGCATGCGATACCACTACCCATAATTCCAGAACCAATAATGGCTATTTTTTTAATTCTACGTTTACTCATTTTATTTTAAAATGCTAATCTGTTTGATTATAAATTTTTTTGTTAGAAACTAGGTCGTTTATAACTTCGGAAACTTCATAAAAGTGTTTTAGTTTTTCTTCTGAAATATTTTTTTTGATGGTTTCATTGAAAGTGAGCACTTTTTCTTTTGAATAGTCTCGTTTTTCTCTTCCAAAGTCGGTCAGCGTGATAATTACACCTCTACCATCTTCCGGGTTGGGATGTCGCTCAATTAGCCCTTTTTTTTCCATAGTCTTTAAAATTCTTGAAAGACTTGTAGCTTCCATTCCCATTTTAGGGCCCAAAGCCGTTGATGGGGTTCCTTTTTCAGGGTCAATACTCAGTAAAGTAAAACCTGTTGCCATCGTACTTTCAAATTTTGCGGCTTCTTCATTATACATTTTTTGAACAGTTAGCCACGTGGTTCTAAGTATGTAATCGATGGTTTTTTCTTTCACACGTTTAAATTTTAGTAGTTAGTTGTTATATGTTAGTTATAAAATTGAGAACGGCGTGGTTGAACACGTTTTCTCATTAGAAATTTTAAACAATCCTTTTTGTGAATTTTTTTTAAAATTTGAAACTGATGTTCAAATATATAAAAAATTTATTATGCATGCATAATAAATTTAATAAAAATAAGTTCAAAAAAAACACCTCTTTAAAAGAGGTGTAAGCTTTATAGTTTCATTAATACCTTAATTATCCTAACTTGCCATTTACAAGGCCAATTACAGCTCCAACAATGGCACCTATCACAATACCTATTACTACACCTATTGCAAACATGTTTATTATTGCATCTGTACTCATTGCCATATTGAAAAAATTGAAATACAAACCTAGGAATATACCAATAATTGCTCAGGCTTTTGCCCCAGTAGCTGCCGTTGATATTTGAGCCCATTGGGCAAAAATGTAGAACATAAACAACCCTAATGTTATGCAGCCTAAAAAGATAAACAACATGATTTCCTTAGTATTGGTTCTCTAGCTTCTATATATTTTTTCAACGAGATTTTTGTATTTTTCTTTTATAATATCTCTTTTCATTTTCATTGTAGGCGTCAGGTGCCCACCATCAATTGACCAAATTTCAGGAGTTAATTCAAACTTTTTTATTTGCTCCCATTTACCAAACTTAGCGTTGCATTTATCAATTTCTTTTTGGATTCTAGTTAGAATGGCTTCGGAGTTGGCAATGTCTTCAAATGAGGTGCCTATAGAAAGTTTTTTTCTTTGGCTCCATTCTTTTATAAATTCAAAGTTAGGTTGTATTAATGCTGCTGGCATTTTTTCACCTTCACCTATAATCATGATTTGCTCTATAAAACGCGATTGCTTCAAGTCGTTCTCAAGCAATGTGGGAATTACATATTTGCCACCAGAGGTTTTAAACATTTCTTTCTTCCGGCCAGTAATTTTTAAGAAGCCATCTGCATCAATTTCGCCTTTATCTCCTGTATGAAAATATGGCCCAGTCATAACTTCAGCAGTTTTTTCGTCGTCTTTATAATATCCCATCATAACATTAGGGCCTTTTATAAGAATTTCTCCATCTTCGGCTATTTTTACCTCTACATTATGTATGGGTTTTCCAACAGTACCAACTTTAAACAAGTGGTCATCATATTTGCCAACTGATACAACTGGAGATGTTTCAGTTAACCCATAACCTTCCATAATTTGCATACCGGCTGCACAAAAAATTCTTGATAATCTTGGTTGTAAAGGGGCACTTCCAGATACCATGGTATATAGTTCGCCACCAAGGGCTGCTCGCCATTTACTAAAAATAAGTTTACTAGCAATACTTAATTTAAATTCGTACCAAGCACCGTTTTGTTTGTAAGGTTCCCATTGTTCTCCTAAACTAACAGCCCAATGAAATAACATTTTTTTTATGCCGGTTAACTCTTCGGCTTTAGCCATAATTTTGTCATATACTTTTTCCAAAAGTCTTGGTACCACACTCATCAGGTTTGGTTTTATTTCTTTGGCATTGTCTCCTATTTTATCTAGTGCTTCTGCAAAATAAATGGACGTACCGGCATATTGGTAAACATAAATAAGTACACGTTCAAAAATATGGCAAATGGGTAAAAAACTTAAAACTTTTGTTTTATTGCCTTTTAAAGGAACTCTAGAAAAACTGTCTAAAACATTACTGGTAATATTCCAATGTGATAGCATGACGCCTTTTGGCTTTCCTGTAGTGCCGGAGGTATAAATTATGGTTGCTAAATCTTCAGGTTTAACAGCGTTTTTTCTGGTTTCAACTTCAATTTGGTTACTTTCATCCTTACCTAATTGAAATAATTCCGAATAATGTTTAGATCCTTTGATATGGTCAAATGAGTAAACATCTTTTAATTTTGTGTTGGCTTTAACTTTATTTATTTTTTCAAGAACTTCTTCATCTGAAACAAAGCAATAGATTGATTCGCTGTGATTGAGAACATATTCATAGTCCTCTGCAGAAATAGTAGGATATATAGGGATGTTTTGAGCGCCTATTTGCAATACGGCAACATCCATAATATTCCACTCGGTTCTATTTGTAGATGATATAATAGCTATTTTATCATCTTTTTTTATACCTAGCCTTAGCAATGCCCTACTTATACAATTAGCCTTCTCTAAATATTCCTGGGTTGAGGTTTTAACCCATTTCCCATCATATTTTGTTACCAAAGCAGCAGTGTTGGGCTTGTTTTCAAGTTGGTGGTAAGCAAAGTCAAAAAGTCTCTTAGGTTCAATCATATGTTGTTCTATAAAATCTAGTACTGCAAAGTATGAAATAAAAAAAGATTTTCAAATTTGATACTTAAAAAAGCGAATATTGATAATTAACCTCTTGGTTTTTTATGAATGTAATAATAATTAACTATGCTAATTCCTTGAAAAATTGATGTTTTACAACTATATATCAATTATTAAAATCATAAATAATATGATTTATGTCATTAAAAAGGATCTAATCTTAGGTTACTTTTATCTAGAAATTCAGAATTTATCAAAATCAATTAAAATATAAATATTATGGAATTACTTGAAGCAGAAAAAACAAATGTTTACAGATTTGGGAACAAGTCTGCTGATGGAAATAGCGAGATGCGAAACCTTTTGGGAGGAAAAGGGGCTAATTTAGCAGAAATGAGTTCAATTGGGATACCTGTTCCTCCAGGTTTTACTATAACTACCGAAGTCTGCACCGAATATAATTTATTAGGGAAAGATGCTGTTGTAGCTATGATTAAAGATGAAGTTGAGGCATCTATTGAAAATATTGAAACATTAATGGGTACTACCTTTGGTGATAAGGAAAACCCATTATTGGTATCGGTACGATCTGGTGCTAGAGTATCCATGCCCGGTATGATGGACACCGTTTTAAACCTTGGTATAAATGACGATGTGGTTATTGGGCTTGCCAAAAAAACAAATAACGAACATTTTGCATGGGACTCTTACCGCCGTTTTATACAAATGTACGGAGGTGTTGTTCTAGGAATGAAACCAGCTTCAAAAGAAGATATTGATCCCTTTGAAGAAATCATGGAAAATTTAAAAGGTAAAAGAGGGATACATTTAGATACTGAATTTACTGTTCAAGATTTAAAAGATTTGGTTTACGATTTTAAAGAAGCCGTAAAAAAACAAACAGGGCATAATTTTCCTTCAAACCCATGGGATCAACTTTGGGGAGCTATTATAGCAGTATTTAATAGCTGGAATGGAGACCGCGCTATTTATTACAGAAACATGCACGGTTACCCAGAAGATTGGGGAACAGCAGTAAACGTACAAGCCATGGTGTATGGAAATATGGGTGGTAATTCTGGTACTGGCGTTTGTTTTACACGTGATGCGGGTACTGGAGAAAGTGTTTTTAATGGGGAATATTTAATAAATGCACAAGGTGAAGATGTTGTAGCAGGTGTCCGCACGCCTCAGCAAATCACAAAATTAGGATCACAACGTTGGGCTAAATTAGCTAAAGTTGAAGAACAAGATAGATTAGAAAATTATCCATCATTAGAGGAATTAATGCCCTCTATTTTTGAAGAATTAAATTCCTACCAGCAAAAACTGGAAGACCATTATCGAGATATGCAAGATATGGAGTTTACAATTGAAGATGGTAAACTTTGGATTTTACAAACCCGAAATGGCAAACGTACAGGAGCTGCTATGGTTAAAATAGCAGTAGATCTTTTAAATGAAGGGGTCTTAACCGAAGAAGAAGCTCTTTTGCGTATTGAGCCTAATAAATTAGATGAATTATTGCATCCTGTTTTTGATCCTGAAGCATTAAAAACAGCTCACGTTATAGCCCAAGGTTTACCAGCATCACCAGGTGCAGCTACTGGTAAAATTGTGTTTTTTGCAGATGAAGCCAATAAATATAAAAATAGTATCCTAGTTCGTATTGAAACATCTCCTGAAGATTTAGAGGGCATGAATATTGCCAAGGGTATTTTAACAGCTCGTGGCGGAATGACATCTCATGCGGCAGTGGTAGCAAGAGGCATGGGTAAATGTTGTGTTTCTGGTGCCGGTGCTCTTAAAATTAATTATAAAGCCAGAACACTTAATGTAGATGGGCATGAATACCATGAAGGCGATTGGATTTCATTGAATGGTTCAACAGGAAACATCATTGAGGGTAAAGTTGCTACCATTGAACCAGAATTAACTGGTGAATTTGCCGAAATTATGAAGTTAGCTGATAAATATGGCATCATGAAAGTACGTACCAATGCAGATACGCCTAAAGATGCTCGAATAGCACGAAATTTTGGAGCCGAAGGTATTGGCTTAACTAGAACCGAGCACATGTTTTTTGAGGTTGATAGAATTAAAGCCATGCGAGAAATGATTTTAGCCGATACGGTTAAGGGCAGAAAACAAGCATTGCAAGAATTATTGCCTATGCAACGTGAGGATTTTGAAGGCATTTTTGAAGCTATGGTGGGACTTCCAGTTACTATTCGTTTGTTAGATCCTCCTTTGCATGAGTTCGTGCCACATCAATTGGCAACACAAAAGGAACTGGCTGATGACATGCATATTTCACTGCAAGCTGTGAAAAATAAAGTAGCAGAATTGGAAGAGTTTAACCCTATGTTAGGTCACAGAGGTTGTCGATTAGGTAATACCTATCCTGAAATTACAGAAATGCAAACCCGTGCTATTATTGAAGCAGCTTTGAATGTCAAACAAAAAGGCAAAACCGCTATCCCAGAAATAATGGTGCCTTTAGTTGGTACAGTTAAAGAGTTTGAAGAACAGGAAAACATTATCAGAAATACGGCAAATGCCATTTTTAAAGAAAGAAATGATAGTATTGAATACTTGGTAGGTACCATGATTGAAATTCCTCGTGCTGCTTTATTAGCTGATAAAATTGCTGAAAGAGCAGATTTCTTCTCTTTTGGAACCAACGATTTAACACAGATGACTTTTGGGTATTCACGTGATGATGCTAGTAAATTCTTGCCTATTTATATAGCTAAGGGAATTTTAAAAGTTGATCCTTTTGAAGTTTTAGATCAAGAAGGTGTTGGACAATTAGTAAAAATGGGAACAGAAAGAGGCAGAAGTGTTAAACCTAATTTAAAAGTAGGTATATGCGGTGAGCATGGTGGTGAACCAAGTTCAGTTGAATTTTGTTATAATTCACGAATGAACTATGTAAGTTGCTCTCCTTATAGAGTGCCAATTGCCCGATTGGTTTCTGCGCAAGCTGCTATAAAAGAAAAGATTGAATAAAATTTAGTTGTTTCTAGATTTAAACCCCGATGTATAATGTTTACATAGGGGTTTATTTTATCTGTTTTCTATCCAAAGTCTGGCATTCACAAATGCTTCTAGCCAAGGTGTAACTTCATCTTTTCTGTTTTCTGGGTAATGGGCCCAGTTCCATTGGAACGTAGAACGCTCAATATGTGGCATGGTTACTAAATGGCGTCCCGTTTTATCACACATCATAGCTGTGTTAAAATCAGAGCCGTTTGGGTTGTGAGGGTAACCTTCATAGCCATATTTGGCAACAATATGATATTTGTCTTCAGAATAAGGTAAATTGAATTTGCCTTCACCATGTGAAATCCAAACACCTAATGTGCTTCCCGCAAGTGTAGAAAGCATAACCGAATTATTCTCTTGAATTTTTACAGAAGTAAATGAGCTTTCATGTTTATGCGAATCGTTATGCTGCATTTTACCATGGATTTCATGGTCTGAATTTATTTCTTCCAATTCCATAAATAATTGGCAACCATTACAAATTCCAACGGAAAGCGTGTCTTCTCTATTAAAGAAATCTTGAATGGCTTTATTTGCTTTTTCATTGTACTTAATGGCGCCTGCCCAACCTTTGGCAGAACCTAAAACATCAGAGTTGCTAAAACCTCCTACAGCGCCTAAAAATTGAATATCTTCAAGAGTTTCTCTACCCGTAATTAAATCTGTCATATGTACATCTTTAACATCAAAACCAGCTAAATACATGGCGTTTGCCATTTCACGTTCGGAGTTACTTCCTTTTTCACGAAGAATAGCAGCTTTAGGTCTTTTAACATTTGATTCAGGCAATTTGCCAGTAAAATGTTTTGGGAAAGTATATTTAAGCGGTTGGTTTTTATAATTATCAAAACGATCTTTTGCCAACCCATTTGCTGTTTGTTTTTGGTCGAGTAGGAAAGAGGTTTTGTACCACATATCACGTAAACGAGATACCGTCATTGTAAATACATCTGTTCCGTTAATAATACTTAATACATCAGACTTGGTTACTTTTCCAATGTTGAAGAATTCAATATTGGATTCAGATAATGTATTTTCTATTGAACTATCTTTAGCTTGAATTACTATACCTGCATTTTCAGCAAACAAAAGTTTAAAAGAATCTTTCTCATTTAAAGCCGTTAAATCCAATTCTGCACCTAGACTATTATCTGCAAAACATAGTTCCAAAAGCGTTGTAATCAAACCACCAGAGGCTACATCATGTCCAGCGACAATTTGCTCATTTTTAATTAAATTTTGAATGGTATTGAATACATTCTTTACATAAGAAGCATTCTTAACAGTTGGTGTTTCGTTACCTATTTTATTTAAAATTTGGGCAAACGAACTTCCTCCTAATTTAAAATGGTCTAGTGATAAATTAATGTAATAAATATTTCCGCCATTCTTTTTGAAAACGGGTTCAACAACTTTAGCAATATCATTGCAGTTGGCTGCTGCCGAAATAATAACAGTACCTGGAGAAATCACATCTTCGTTAGGATATTTCTGTTTCATGGAAAGTGAATCTTTCCCAGTTGGGACATTAATACCTAAATCAATGGCGAACTCTGAAACGGCTTCAACAGCTTCATATAAACGGGCATCTTCACCTTCATTTTTACAAGGCCACATCCAGTTTGCCGATAATGAAACAGATTGTAAGCCATCTTTTAGAGGCGCCCAAATGATGTTGGTTAATGCTTCAGTAATGGCATTTCTACTGCCAGCAACAGGGTTAATTAATGCTGAGATAGGCGAGTGGCCAATTGAGGTTGCAATACCTTCTTTTCCTTTAAAGTCCAGTGCCATTACACCAACATTGTTAAGCGGTAATTGTAATGGGCCAGCACATTGTTGTTTGGCTACTTTACCGCCAACGCAACGATCCACTTTATTAACCAGCCAATCTTTACAAGCTACTGCTTCCAATTGTAAAACTTGGTCTAAATAGATGTAAAATTCATCGGGGTTAAACATCAAATCACTGTAATTTCTTTTTACAGATTTATCGGTCATGACTGTTTTTGGAGAACTGCCAAACATATCTTCCATTGCTAAATCCATGGGTTTGTGTCCGTTGGTTTTAGATTCAAAAGTAAATCTATCATCACCAGTAACATAGCCAACAGTATACATTGGAGACCGTTCACGGTCTGCTATTCTATGTAAAAAATCAATATGTTTCCCACTGATAACCAATCCCATTCTTTCTTGAGATTCGTTGCCAATAATTTCTTTATCCGATAGAGTTGGGTCACCCACAGGAAGGGCCTCTAAATCAATTTTACCACCAGTATCTTCAACCAATTCTGAGAGACAATTTAAGTGCCCTCCAGCACCATGGTCGTGAATGGAAACAATAAAATTTTCTTCGCTTTCAACCATGCCACGAATCGCATTGGCAGCACGTTTTTGCATTTCTGGATTGGAACGCTGTACCGCATTCAACTCAATTCCTGAGGTAAATTCACCTGTATCAGCTGATGAAACTGCTGCTCCACCCATACCTATTCGGTAGTTTTCACCACCAAGAATTACTATCTTATCACCTTTTTTTGGGGTGTCTTTCAAAGCTTGATTTATTTTGCCATAACCAATTCCACCGGCTTGCATAATGACTTTATCGAAACCTAATTTCCTGTCATCCTCTTCATGTTCAAAAGTCAATACCGAACCACAAATAAGGGGTTGCCCAAATTTATTACCAAAATCTGATGCGCCATTTGAAGCTTTTATTAAAATATCCATAGGGGTTTGGTAGAGCCAATTACGTTCTGCAACGGCTTTTTCCCAAGGTCTGTTTTCTTCCAGTCTGGAATACGAAGTCATATAAACGGCAGTTCCGGCTAAAGGAATAGAACCTTTGCCACCTGCAAGCCTATCGCGAATTTCACCACCAGAACCTGTTGCTGCTCCGTTAAAAGGCTCTACAGTAGTTGGGAAATTATGGGTTTCTGCTTTAAGCGAAATCACAGATTCAAAATCTTGAGTGGTGTAAAAATCTGGAACATCAGCACGTTTAGGGGCAAATTGTTCTACTTTTGGGCCCTTTACAAAAGCCACATTATCTTTATATGCTGAAACAATATCGTTCGGATTTGTTTCAGAAGTTTTTTTTATGAGTTTAAAAAGTGAGGTTGGTTTTTCTTTGCCATCAATCACAAATGTACCATTGAATATTTTATGGCGACAATGCTCACTATTTACTTGTGAAAACCCAAAAACTTCAGAGTCCGTCAATGGTCTTCCAATTTTTTCCGCCACACCTTCCAAATAGGCTACTTCTTCATCACTCAAAGACAAACCTTCTTGCATATTATAAGCTGCAATATTCTCAATATTCAAAATAGGTTCTGGCTTAATATTTATGGTAAACGATTCTTGATTCAATCCATTAAATTTTTCAGAAATCATTGGGTCAAAATCTTTAAAATTTTCACCAACAGCCTGAAATTCTTCAATTCGTATAATATTTTGAATGCCCATATTTTGAGTGATTTCCACCGCATTGGTACTCCAAGGTGTTATCATGGCAGCACGCGGACCAACAAAAAAAGCATCCAATGATGCTTGTTCGATTTTAGGTTGGTTACCAAAAAGCCATGTTAGCTTAGATATGGTTTCGGTTGATAATTCTTTTGTTGCTTGAACAGCAAATACTTTACTGTTTTGGTTTCCGAAGAAATGAATCATTATGTATTGGTTTGTGTTGTTTAATGAAAGTGCAAATTTACTTTTTTTAAGTGTAATTCCACCTAAATATTAAAGCTAAAATTTAGAGTTATTCACTATGTTTTGAACATAAAAAAAGCGACTTGTAAAGTCGCTCAAAAATATTATTGTTTTATTAGTTTTTTGGTGACTTCACCATCTTTATAAATTAATTTTATTAAATAAATGCCTTTATTAAGATTGGTTACGTTTACTGAGTTTTTTGATTGTGTTATATTTTCTTTGGTAATTAATTTACCCAACACATTGTATATTTCAATATCTAGATTTTGAGTAGTTTTAAAATAAACAATTCCATTTTTTACTGGATTTGGATACATATTAAAATTTAAAGCTGAAG
>JBMTVT010000012.1:0-39430 GCA_049451635.1 Tamlana sp.
ACAACTTATTGATAGCAATATTATCAATGCATAATAAATTGTTTTCATGATTAAAATTTTATTGAATAAAGGTATTTTAATGCATCAAAATCAACAATGATATATATCAGATATGAGGGCTTAAGATGAGTATTATTATTGTTTTGTGAAACTTCAGCCCGCTTTCCAATTTATATTGAAAATCAATTAATCAAACTATTCTATAATATTTCGTAATGTTTTGGCAGCAGATTCTGGTGTAATATCTCGCTGGGGTGTAGCAAACATCTCGTACCCTACCATAAACTTTTTAACTGTGGCACTGCGTAGTAATGGAGGATAAAAACTCATGTGCCAATGCCAATGATTATTCTTTTTGCCATTAGATGGCGCTTGGTGAATACCACTCGAATAGGGAAATGAGCAGTTAAATAATTTGTCGTAAGCAGTAGTTATTGTTGAAATGGCTTCGGCAAACAACAGAGTATCACTGATAGGTATTTCGCAAATGTCTTTCTGAGGGTTTTTAGGAATAATCATTGTTTCATAAGGCCATAAGGCCCAAAAAGGAACGAGTACAACAAAAGATTTGTTTTCAAAAACAATGCGCTCTTCAAGAGCAAGCTCTTGTTTCAAATAGTCCTCAAGTAGCGTTTTGTTATGTTCTTTATAATATTTTAATTGCTGTTTGTCTTTCTTGGCAATTTCGTTAGGTAAACTAGTGTTGCTCCATATTTGCCCGTGTGGATGGGGGTTGCTACAACCCATAATAGCACCTTTATTTTCAAATATTTGCACATATTTTATGTTCTCAATATTACTCAAAGTTTCAAACTCGATTTGCCAAGTTTTAATAACTTTTTCAATATCTGATATAGCCATTTGAGCTAAACTTTTTGAATGATCTGGACTAAAGCAAATAACTTTACAAATGCCTTGTTCGCTTTCAGCTTTTATTAGTCCATCGTCAACTTTAAATGTTTTTGTATCATTTTGAAGTGCAGAAAAATCATTAACAAAAACAAAAACATCTTCATAGTTTGGGTTGATTTCCCCATTTACCCTAGCATTTCCAGCACATAGATAACAGGATTCATCGTATGAAGGTCTTTCAGCAACAACGGTTTCTTCTTGCTGTCCTTGCCATGGTCGTTTTGCTCTGTGTGGTGAAACCAAAACCCATTCTCCTGTTAAGGGGTTTAGGCGTTTATGTGAGTAGTCTTGAAGATTAGTATCCATTTATCAGTGCAAATTTTAATTATTTATTATGTGAGTTCCGTCTGAAAGATTAACCTCATAAATAGAGCAATCTTTATTGAATTTTTCTTGGTAGGCTTTAGATACTTGAATTTTAAAACCTTCTAATTGGTCTTTAGCAATAAGGTTTATAGTACAACCACCAAAGCCACCTCCCATCATTCTGGCTCCTAAAACATGGCTATTTAGTTTGGCTTGTTCAACTAAAAAATCTAACTCCTCACAACTTACCATGTATTGGTGTTGTAAACCATTGTGTGAGGCGTATATTAGTGCTCCCAAAGTTTTTAAATCGTTATTTTCTATGGCTTTGGCAGCATTTTTAGTTCGTTCAATTTCTTGAATAATATATAAGGCTTTTTGATAATTTTCTGGGGTTACTTTATTTTCAATGGTTTTTAAGTCATTTTCAGAAGCCTCTCTTAGGGCTTTTAAGCCAAGCATTTTTGAAACACTTTCACAGGCCGAACGCCTGTCGTTGTAAGCGCTGTCAGATAAACTGTGTTTTACATTAGTATTAATTAGTATAAACTTGTAGTCCTTAAAATTTATTTCATAGGGTTTGGATGCAATAGTTCTACAATCTAAATGTAACGCATTGTTTTTTTTGCCAAACATACTGGCATATTGATCCATTATACCGCATTTTACACCAACATAATTATGTTCTGCTTTTTGTGAGATTAAAATCATTTCAGCTTTTGTAAGCTTTAAATTAAAAAGCTCATTGAGACCAAAAACAATACTATTTTCTAAAGCAGCTGATGACGATAAACCTGCCCCACTTGGTATATCTCCTCCAAAAACAACATTAAAGGGTTCGACGATTTTACCTTTTTTTTGAATTTCTGCAACCACACCAAGTACATAATTTTTCCAATTGCCATTTTCAATAGATTTAATATTTTCAAGTGAAAACTGAAATAATTCGTCATTATCATAAGCATATGCAGAACAACTATGAGTGTTACTTTTTCCTATGGCAGTTACAATACTTTTATCAATGGCTGCTGGGAATACGAATCCTTCATTATAGTCGGTATGTTCTCCAATAATGTTTATTCTGCCTGGCGAATTTATTAGTAAAGGTTTTGTTTCAAATCTTTTTACAAAACAGTTGGTTATATTTTCAATCAGAATCTTGTTCATTTGATTTTTGGTTATGTTGGTTTAAAGAGAGTTTCTAATGATTAGGGCATTTGGATTTTCTATTTTTAACTTTTCATTGTTATGTACCATTTGTGCAAGTCTTTTCCCCATTGTTCTAAAATCCGTCGATATGGTGGTAATGCCATCTTCAACAATTTCTTTTAAAAGGGTATCGTTATATGATATCACACCTATGTCTTTACCGGTTTTAAATTGCTGTTCTTTGATTTTTTTTATCAATACAATTAAGTTTTGGTCATCTAGAACTAAATAAACATCTCCTTTGTTTAGCTCTCTGTTATGCAAGGAATTAATAACCTCGCATGGGAAATTTGTGCTTTCTCTAAACTTTTGAAAGCCCAATAACATGCCAGATGGTTGTTTTTTATCAGGAAATAGGAGTACAATTTTTTTGTATTTATTTAAAAGTGATAGGGCTTGTTTCAAGCTATTGAAAATATCGTCTTGAAAATTTTGATATATAGCAGGGTATTGAGATAATTCTTCGTGAATTTGGTCTAATATATAAACTTTATCACTTGGTAATTTGTCAATAATAGCATTGGTGTTTTTTAAATTTGCTGGCATGATTATATAATAACTATAATTGCCAATGCTATCATAAATAAGTTTTTTGAACATATCTGGTGAGAAATGATGGAAAAAGATATCAACTTGCTTGTTTTCTCCTATATTATCCAAAAAAGCGTTGTATAAATCCTCTTTAAAGGCATTCAACTCATCAAATAGCAAAAAAATCTTTTGGGTAATTCCAATGCTTTCACTTTTAATATAATAGCCTTTACCAGAAATAGACTCAACAATACCTCTGGATTTTAGCTCGTTAAAAGCTGTTAGTACGGTATCTCTAGAAAGTGAAAACCTATCTTTTATATAATTTATAGAAGGTAGTTTGTCTCCTTTTTTTAATATGCCTTTGGTCAAGCCATCCTCAATTGATGCAACAATTTGTTTGTACTTAGGAATGCCTAAATTATCCTGAACCATAATTAAACTCATGAAGCAAATATATAAAAAAACTGGTAGGTACTGGTATGGTTTTTAAAATATTTTTTGCGAGTATATAATACCATGTCGCTGGTAATGGTTCATTTACCTAACCATAAAATTATTTAGAGGTTAGTTGGTAGTTTTGGTTCAATCTGCAGATGATATAGGAAATATAACGTTAACAGTTACAGGAAAAAGGCTTAAAAGCAGGAAGAATAACTATCTCGACAATCCAATAAAGGTTTTACAAAACCATATTGGTATATTTAATGGCTGTTTCGAATCCTTTTTTTTCAAAATACTCTCTCGGATTTGTCTTTGATGTAACCAATATAAAATCGCCACCCCAAGCTCCAAGACTTTTTATGCTACCATTAAAATCATCAAACAATTGTTGTTTAACGGGCATTTGTTTTGTGATTTTTGATATGATAGTTTCATGTGTATTTATCAAACTCTCAAAATCCTCTAAAGTTTTAGAGTTAATAATTTTATTGGTTAGCTCGTTAATTTCACTAATGGCAAATTTTGAGTTTTCTTTTTTGGCATGATATTGTTTTATACCATCACGACTATTTTGCTTTTTATTTAAGTGAACAAAATATAGGTTTTCTTTAAATGAAGGATTAAAATTAACCTCTTTAACTATTGGTTTGTTATTTTGAATTTGATAGATAATAGGTTGGTTGTGTTGTGCACAAGCAATATCATAGCCGCTACCGCCAAAAGTAAGCTCTAGTAATTTGTAAGCATCAATGCCTGTCCACTGCGCTATGTTATTTATTAATGTTGATGAAGTTCCCAATCCCCAATTTCTAGGAAAATCTAGTTTAGCTGATATTTTATATCCCTGATTTGTATTTAAAAACTGAGGGTTCAGTTTATTGGTAGCATTCAAAATTTGAACCAATCTTTCTGAGATATCATTGTCATTTCTAGCTATGCATGAAATCTTATTATCAATTAAGTGAAATGTTTCTTCAAACCAAACAAAACCTTTTTCATTTTCACTTTTCCAAATAAGTTTGGGCTCATCAATTTTTTCAACTATTAGAGATTGGCCATATTTGGTAGGAACAGCAAGCGATAACGAACCGTCTAGCACAACATACTCTCCAGTTAATAATAATTTTCCGTTGCTGTAAAACCTTGTATTCACTATTAATTTTTTATTCTTAGTTCTTTAATAGCTTCGGTAACAGCACTGTGTGTTATCGTGTGGTTTTTAAAGTATTTGGTTAAAGTCTTTTTTTCGTAATCGTTGGCTTCATACTGGTTTAAAATATTCATCAAATGCATTTTCATATGGCCTTGCTGAATCCCCGTTGTCGTTAATGAACGAAGTGCTGCAAAATTTTGTGCTAAACCTGCTACGGCAACTATTTGCATCAATTCTTTCGCCGATGGCTTGTGTAATAATTCCAATGACAATCTCACCAACGGGTGTAAACCGGTTAAGCCTCCAATGGTTCCTAAAGCCAATGGAATTTCCATCCAAAATGTAAAAACACCGTTTTCAACTTTGGCATGTGTTAAACTACTGTATCTTCCGTTTCGTGATGCATGGGCATGTACCCCAGCTTCAACAGCTCTAAAATCATTTCCTGTTGCCAAAACTACCGCATCTATGCCATTCATAATTCCTTTATTGTGGGTAACTGCTCGATAGGGTTCAACTTCAGCAATTTTTACAGCTTGCACAAATTTTTCAGCAAAAGCTTCACCTGAGATAGAGTTGTTCTCACTTAAATCTTCAACGTTACAACTTAATTCGGCACGAACTAAACAATTGGGAACATAATTGGATAAAATACTCATAACCACATCAATCTGCTTTTCATCTTCAGAAAACAAATCAAATTTTTGAGCTTCATTCTTAAATGTTTTTGCAAACTGTTCTAAGCATGAATTAATAAAATTGGCTCCCATAGCATCCAAAGTTTCAAAGGACGCATGCATTTGGTAATAATTTTTTATATCATTTGTTTTATCACGTAATTCAATATCAATAATACCACCGCCACGATTTTCCATGTTTTGGGTTATGGCCTTGGTATCTGATAAAAGTTGAGGTTTTACGTAATTAAAAAACTGTTTTAATTTTTCAAAATCACCTTTATAGATAAAGTGAACCTGACCAATTTTTGTCGTTGAAATAACGGTAGCTTTAAATCCACCCCTGTCCAACCAAAATTTAGCAGCTTTACTTGCTGCTGCCACCACGGAACTTTCTTCGATAGCCATTGGGATTGTGTAGAGCTTATCGTTTATTAAAAAATTAGGAGCTACACCCAGCGGCAAATAATAGTTTGTTATGGTGTTTTCTATAAATTCGTCATGAAGTTGTTGTAACTTTTCATTACTGTTCCAATATTGTTTTAAAATATTTTTGGCATCTTCAGCATTTGAAAAATAAGTATCAACTATCCAATCAATTTTTTTTGATTTGGAGAGTTTTGAAAAACCAGAAATAGATTTACTCATAACGTCTTAATTTGCAACGCAAAGATACTATTCTTGGTATGAATATTGAATATCATAAATTCAAGCTGAATCATTTAAGTGTTAATATTAGAGGTTTTTTACATAATTTTTAGTAAACTTGACAACATTTTGTGAAATAAATATTTTTTTTGATGAAACATCTATTATTTTTGATTTACAAGATTGAAAATTTATTTTTTGGATGTAAAATTTGGCACATATAAAACCATATAAACTATCAAATGAAACTCTTAAAATTCTCCTTTTACATTTCCTTTTTCTTATCAACAATCTTAACGGCACAAACAAAAGAAATCACACTCGAAGACATATGGAGTGATGGTACTTTTAGAGCTGAACGTATGGATGCGCTTCACTCTATGGCCAATGGGCAGCAATATTCTGTTTTAAATTTTGATAGAGTTACTAGAAGTACTTCCATCGATATTTATGATTGCAAAACCCTTGAAAAGGTTAAGACTTTAGTGAGTTCTGCAAATCTTGATGAGATACCATATTTTACTGGCTATACATTTAGCGCTGATGAAAATAAAGTGATTTTAGCCACAAACGAAGAATCAATTTATCGTCGTTCCTCTATAGGTAATTATTATGTTTATTATGTAAATGATCAATCGTTAAGTTTAATTGCTGAAGAGAAAATACAAGAACCTACATTTTCACCCGATGGAAAAAAAGTTGCTTATGGAAGAGGTAATAATTTGTATGTAAAGGACTTAAGTTCTGGAGAAATCACACAAATAACTTTTGATGGTAAAAAGAATGAAATCATCAATGGTATTACCGATTGGGTTTATGAGGAAGAATTTAGTTTTGTTAGAGCCTTTGATTGGAATGCTGATAGTGACAAAATAGCTTTTATCCGTTTTGATGAAACCAATGTGCCTGAGTTTTCAATGGATATTTATGGTAACGACCTTTACCAAACGCAACAAGTTTTTAAATACCCAAAAGCTGGTGAGGCTAATTCGTTTGTATCACTTCATTTATATGATTTAAGTACAAATAAAACTGAAGAGGTTAAGGTAGGTAAAACCTATAACGATTTTTATATCCCCAGGATAAAATGGACTAATAATCCTGATGTATTGAGTGCGCAATACATGAATAGGCACCAAAACGAACTGGATTTATGGATGATAAACACAAAAACCAATACCTCTGAATTAGTTTTAGAAGAAAAGGATAAAGCTTATGTGGATGTGACAGATAACTTAACATTTTTAAAAGACAATAGTTTTATTTGGACAAGTGAAGAAGATGGCTACAACCATATATATCATTATGATAAAGAAGGTAAGTTAATTAATCAAGTGACAAAAGGGAATTGGGAAGTTACCAATTACTATGGTTTTGATGAAAAAACAAATACCACCTTTTATCAATCGGTTGAAAATGGTTCTATAAATCGTGATGTATATTCTATTAAGTTGAATGGACGTGACAAAACCCGACTAACGAAAAGCGAAGGTACTAACGGGGCCTCCTTTAGTGCTGATTTTTCATATTTCATCAATACCTTTTCAAGTGCTACTACACCTCCAGAGTATACTTTAAATAGTGCATCCTCAGGAAATCTTATAAAAAGCATTAAAGATAATGATGTATTGTCGCAAAAACTTTCAGAATACAAAACATCAAAAAAAGAATTTAGTACCATACATGTAAATGGAAATGATTTAAACATGTGGATGATTAAACCAGCTGATTTTGAAGAGAGTAAGCAATATCCGTTGTTTATGTACCAATATTCTGGTCCCGGGTCGCAGCAAGTAGCTAACCAATGGAATGGTGCTAACGATTATTGGTATCAAATGTTGGCACAACAAGGTTATATTGTTGTTTGTATTGATGGCAGGGGTACAGGTTTTAAAGGGGCTGATTTTAAAAAAGTTACACAAAATGAATTAGGTAAATATGAGGTTGAAGACCAAATTCAAGCGGCTAAACAATTGGGTGAATTACCTTATATTGATGCTGGCAGAATTGGTATTTGGGGTTGGAGTTTTGGTGGTTTTATGAGTAGTAATTGTTTGTTTAAAGGGAATGATGTGTTTAAAATGGCAATAGCGGTGGCACCAGTAAGTAGCTGGCGTTTTTACGATACTATTTATACTGAGCGTTACATGATGACACCTCAAGAAAATGCAAGTGGATATGACGAAAACTCTCCAATAAACCACGTTGAAAAATTAAAAGGCGATTTTCTTTTAGTACATGGTTCTGGTGATGATAACGTACATTTACAAAACACGATGCGTTTAGCCGAAGCTTTAATACAAGCCGATAAACAGTTTGATTGGGCTATTTATCCAGATAAAAATCATGGTATTTATGGTGGTAATACACGACTTCATTTGTATAAAAAAATGACTCATTTTATTAATCAAACATTAGGTGATAAAAGAGAAAAACCTGAAGAGAATAAACAAAAAGAACAAGTAAAGATTAAAGGATAAGAATATGTCAAAAACCAATGTAAAAGTAGCATCAGAAGAGCCTCAAATGTTTGGCCACCCAAAAGGCCTATTTTATTTATTCTTTGCCGAATTGTGGGAACGTTTCAGTTTCTACGGTATGCGAGCGTTGTTAACGCTTTACATGGTTCAAGAAATTTTTAAGGCCATTGTAGAGCGTGATGCTGCAACCGCAGTGGTTTATGCATCCTACGGCTCTTTAGTATATGCATCAACAGTAATTGGAGGTCAAATTTCTGATAAAATATTAGGAATGCGGAGCTCCATTTTTTTAGGTGGTATTTTAATGGCTTTAGGACATTTTGTTTTAGCTATTGAAAACAATGTAGCATTCTTTTTAGCACTCTCTTTCATTATAGTTGGTAATGGATTTTTCAAACCTAATATTTCAACGTTTGTTGGTTCTTTATATGAAGATGGTGATGTTCGTAAAGACTCTGGTTTTACCATTTTTTATATGGGAATAAACATTGGAGGTTTTGTAGCACCTCTTTTATGTGGTTGGTTAGCAGCAAAATATGGATGGCATTATGGTTTCGGGTTAGCTGGAATAGGTATGTTAATAGGTCTTATTTTCTTTTGGAGTGGTATAAAAAATAATGTGTTTGGAGATAGAGGATTACCACCAAGTAAAGAAATTTATGAAAAGAAAATTATAGGAATTCCACAAAAAATATTCATTCCAATTATAGCATTTTTAAGTGCGCCTTTAATTGCATATATACTTTCTTGTTGGCAACAAAACTATGTAAGTTTTATATTTAAGTTTGTTGGTTTTGCTGTTTTAGCCTACATTATTTACATCATGTTGAAACTTGATAATGGAGCTAGGAAAAAATTATTCATGGCGGTATTAATTACCTTTTTTATGACCTTATTTTGGGGATTTCATGAGCTTTCAGGAAGTGTTATTACCTTATTTGCATCAAGGAATGTGGATTTAGATGGCATCATGAATCCAGCTCAAACAAATGCATTAAATTCTATGTTCATTATTATTTTAGCAATTCCTATATCATTATTATGGGCTTTTTTAGCTAAAAAGAATTTAAACCCTAGAACACCCTATAAGTTTGGATTAGGATTGGTTTTAGCTGGATTAAGTTTCTATATTCTATCAATTAGTGGTGTAAGTGCAGATGAGAACGGTATGGTTCCTTTTGCATACTTATTTATCATGTATTTTATTATTTCTATTGGAGAATTATTTATGTCTCCAGTTGGATTATCAAAAATCACAGATTTATCTCCAAAAAATGTAGTAGCGTTCATGATGGGTGTTTGGTTTTTATCATCAGCCTACGCTTTTCAAATAGTTGGATTTATTTCAGAACAATTAGCTGTAGAAAGTACCGATGTTAATGTTGGTGGGTTGGATACTTTATCTATTTATACCGATGGTTTCCTTTTAATAGCTAAATATGCTTTAGGTGCAGGACTTGTTGTTATTGCTTTTTCTCCATTAATGAAGAAATTAATGGGCAAAGTGCATTAAAATATATAACTGAAACTTTAATATAACTTATCATGGCAGAAAACTCAACCGATCAATTTTTTAAGAGTACCGTTTTAGGGCATCCATCAGGGCTATTTGTATTGTTTTTTACTGAAATGTGGGAGCGTTTTTCCTATTACGGAATGCGCGCATTATTAGTACTATTTTTAACAGCTTCTCTTTTTGAAGAAGGTTGGGGCTGGCCACGTGAACATGCTATGGCACTTTTTGGATCCTATGTGGGGTTGGTTTATCTCTCAACTATGATGGGTGGTTATTTTGCAGATAAAGTTATTGGGTATAGATATGCAGTTTTAGTAGGTGCATTATTAATGACTCTAGGTCATGCATCCATGGCTGTAGAAACACAATGGTCTATTTATTTAGGTTTAAGTTTATTAGTTATTGGAAATGGTTTTTTTAAACCGAACATGACATCTATTATCTCAGAAATGTATAAAGATAGACCAGAAAAAAAAGATGGAGCTTATACGATTTTTTATATGGGTGTTAATTCAGGAGCATTTATGGGCATTATTTTATGTGGCTATTTAGGAGAGCAAGTAGGGTGGAGCTTAGGCTTTGGTTTAGCAGGAATTTTTATGTTTTTTGGATTTATTCAGTTTTGGTTAGCACAAAATATTTTTGGAAATATTGGTTTGAAACCCAAAAAGAATGATGCTAACTCTATTGAAGCTTTAGATAACGACAAAAGAGTACCTTTTACTAACTGGCAATTGGGCTTAATTTTATTGATGGTGATATTGGGAATGCTTTGGATTTTGAATGCACCAGCCACTACCATTTCTGGCGGAGACATTAATTTGTTTTCCTTTCTAGGAAACGAGGGTAATATTATAGTAATTTTAACAGCACTAGGACTGTTTCTTACATTATTGATTTATCGCTTTACACAATACTCAAACATAACTCGCGATAAATTAATTGCCGTATCGTTTTTTGCACTTTTATCTGTTTTCTTTTGGGCAATTTTTGAACAGGCACCAGGTTCACTAACTATTTTTGCAAATGATTATACCGATAGAACTTTGGATGGAACATCAGCAACCATTTTTAGAATAGGAAATTCATGTATGGTAATTATTCCGTTAGGTATAATTACTTGGGTTTTATATTTGTTATTTAAACAAACCTTTGCCAAATATAAATGGGCAAATATCGTGTTAAGCTTAAGTTTTGTAATTGTTTGGGCTATAGCAATTTGGATGTTAGTCAATCAATTTAAAAGTGAAAATTTAGAAATTCCAGCCTCTTGGTTTGCTAGTTTAAACTCTTTATACATAATCACACTAGCACCATTATTTTCAAAATGGTGGGAAAGTAAATATAATCCTTCTGCAAATGGTAAATATGGTATAGGTATGTTGCTTTTAGCTTTAGGTATGGCTTGTATTGCTTTTGGAGCTATGGGTATTGAGCCAGGAGCCAAAACTGCATCTGTAAGTATTATATGGCTTATTTTGGTATATCTATTTCATACCATGGGAGAGTTATGTATTTCACCTTTAGGATTATCTTATGTAAGTAAATTGGTCCCTGCAAGAATGATTGCTTTTATGTTTGGGGTTTGGTATTTAGCAGTAGCTATTGGTATGAAAGGCGCTGGTGTATTTGGAGAGAATATTGATAAGATAGCTGATGAGAATGGTATTAGTTATTTCTTTTGGATGTTAACTATAGTTTCATTGGTTGTTGCTGTTTTTGCTATTGCTATGAAACCAGTTATCAAAAAACTGATGCATGGTGTTCATTAATCGAAAAAACATTTAAAAAGTATCTTAATTAACGCATTTTTTGTAAGTTATGTACAGAATTTGCCACAAATAAAACATGAAAAAAATAATTTTTACATTGTTTGTAGTCGCTTTAATGTCGACTAATGGAATTGCTCAAGAGTCATTAACTTGGCATACCGACATGAATAAAGCCTTTGAATTGGCTGAAAAAGAAAACAAAACGCTTATGCTGTTTTTTACTGGTTCTGATTGGTGTGGTTGGTGCATTAGGTTACAGAACGAGGTTTTAAAAACCCCTGATTTTGAAAAATGGGCTAAAGACAAAGTTGTTTTAGTAGAATTAGATTTCCCAAGAAAAACACCTCAAGATAAAAATATTCAAATTCAGAATTATCAAATGCAAAAGATGTTTAACGTACGAGGTTATCCAACGGTGTATTTTGCTAAACCAGAAAAAACTTCCGAAGGGAAAAAGAATTTAAATACATTGGGTAGTACAGGTTACGTTCGTGGTGGCGCTGAAAAATGGCTTGAGGTAGCCAATAACATAGTTGCTAGTAATCCGTAATTACTAATAATTTATAATATAAACTCCCTCTTTACTGGTTTGGTGAAAAGGGAGTTTTCTTTTTTTGCAAATTTGTTCCCATTGCTCTATATAAGATTTGTAATTGCTGCCATCAGCAATTATCTGTTTTGGGTTTATGGAATCTATAAGTCGGTTCAGATTAATTTTTGGCGATTGTCTCAAGAGTATGTAATCAGGCTTAAAAGATTTGATATTGTAAATTCCCAAGCTATCAATAACCAATATTTTTTTATTATTTAATTGGTAAATTGATTGAATATTTTCTTCTTCAATAGTATTAATATGACTACCAACAACATAATCTTTAATGATTTTATTGTTCGATTTTGTTATGCTATCAAAATCATTAGCAACCAATATTTTGTTATTGAAATTGTTTCCTAACAGCGTGTATCTGCTTTTATGAAATACAATAAATTTATTGGAAGGTTTGTTATAATCAGTATAAATAAAAGCAAATTGAAGCACTATAATCGCTAATAAAAAGAATTTCAAATTTGAATAATTCCTTTTAAGCAAAAGTCTGATAAATGTAATAATGAGTAAGTATGACACCAAAACATACAAAATGCTGAACGGAATATCTTTAAAGAGAAAGGCTTCTTGTTGGGAAATCCATCCAACAAAATCATTCATTAATCCTATAATATAACCGTAAGTATTAGCTATGAAATTTGGTAAGATATTCAATACGGCTAAAAGAATAATCGCTATCCCAAATCCTAAAATGATTCCTAAAAGTGGAATAATTACCAAATTTGATAAAAAAAACAAACTCGGAAACTGATGAAAATAGTATAAACTTACAGGTATAATTCCAAACTGTGCTGAAACCGTTATGGTAAACGTGTGCCAGTATTTATCAATTAGCCAATATTTTTTCTTGGGTTTCCATAGGTTATATAAAAACGGGTCAATAGCTACAATAGCAAAAACGGCTAGGTAGCTTAATTGAAAACCAACATCAAACAAAAACAAGGGTTTTACCAATAAAATAATAAGCATTGAAATGGCCAGCGTGTTATAAATATTGGTTGGTCTTTTAAGGTTCAATGCAATAGTTACAATACTAAACATCGTTACGGCTCTGGTAACAGAAGCAGATAAACCAGCTATTAACGCAAAACCCCACAAAATACTAACCAGCAAAATGGTTTTAATGAGTTTACCGTGTTTAAAACGCTCTAGTGGTTTAAAAACAAAGGAAAGTATTAGTAAAATAATACCCACATGCAAACCCGATACTGCTAAAATATGTATCGCACCCGCATTGGTATAACTGGAATAAACGTTTTCACTAACGTCTTGCCGTTGACCTAATAATAGTGCATTAATAATGGCTAATTCATCAGGTTTAAAATTGTAGAGTATTAATTTTTTATTGATAAATTCACGAATATTACCTGCGACTCCAAATAGTTTATGGGTATTGGAACTTACCTTTAAAATAGATTGGTTTGTTGTAGAAAGTTGATGATAGATGTATTTCTTTTCAAGATAGTTTTTATAGTTAAATTGATTAGGATTTAATGGTTTGGTTAGGTTTTTAAAATATGTTCTGGTTATACAAATATCATCAACTTTTAAAGCTGGTTTTAACGAGTCTTTTTCAATGTTTAATAATGATTTCCCTAATACCTTGCTACTATCAACTTCCATAAGATCGATAATATATTTATCATAATAATTACCTGGTTTTAAAACTTCCCTTACTCTAAAAGTAATGGTTTTAATGGAATCTTTTTCCAATGAAATTTGATGCGTATAATGATTGAAAAAGTTTTTTTGGTTGTGAGTATTAGTTGTTAAAACCCCCAAAGAGATCATATTTATAAAAGCCAAAATACCAAACCATATAGTTTTTGTAAACTGTTTTTTTGCAATCAAATAAAAAATTAATAAGAGCCATGTTAAGAATAACGTAGTGTATAAGGATATGCCAAAAGGAACTTTAATTAAATAGCCTAAAATTATGCCGATAATTAAGCAAATAGTTAATTTAATTATGGTAAAGTTGAGTAATTTCATACTCATGTAAGATATAAAAATAACTTAAAGAATTCTACGTGCTTCGGTAAAGGCTTTAAGCCAGTAAGATTCGTTTAAACCAGATATGATAACACCTTTACCGGTAGTGGCATGAATAAACTTAATATCGTTATTTCTTATATCAATAATTAAACCTACATGGTTTATGGAATTTCGTCTGTTTTCTGTTTTAAAAAACAACAAATCACCTTTAAGTACATTTTTAAGTTTTATTTTATTACCGCGTTTTGCAATATCTCTAGATATTCTAGGTAATAAAACGTCATATGCTCTAAACGATTCGTATATTAAGCCAGAACAATCCATTCCAGATTTTGTGGTACCGCCCCATTTATAGCGAACACCTTCAAATTGAACCGCGTAATCTATAATATCTTCTGCTTTGGATTTTTTAGAAACTTCAATTTTAGTAACAACGCTATCAACTTTTTTTGTGATTATTTCTGTTGAAGCTGTTTTTTTGTTTTTAGCCTTTTTCGAAGATTTACAACTGATAAAACTGAATATCAAAACAATTATGAGAAAGAGTTTCTTCATCAAAAATTATGCTTGTGCAGATTTGTAAATTAAACTTGCTGTTTTTTCGCTAGCACCTTTTCCGCCTAAAGTCTTCTCTAACTGATAATATTCCAAAAATATCTTTTTTCTATTTTCAGAATCTAAAATCTTATCAAGTTCTTCCTTGAGCCTTTTTTTAGTGAAATCATTTTGAATCAATTCCGTAACAACTTCTTTATCCATAACCAAATTAACTAAAGAAATAAATTTTAAAGTAATAATGCGTTTGGCAATATGATATGAAATGGCACTTCCTTTGTAGCAAACCACTTGTGGTACTTTAAATAAAGCGGTTTCGAGTGTGGCGGTACCAGATGTTACCAACGCTGCGGTTGAAATACTGAGTAAATCATAAGTTTTATTGGTAATAAACTTAACTTTTTTTGATTTTATAAAACTTTCGTAAAAACTATAATCCTGACTTGGCGCACCGGCTATTACGAATTGATAATCTGGATAATCATCAACTAAACTAAGCATTACAGCAAGCATTTTTTTAATTTCTTGTTTTCTACTTCCAGGTAATAGAGCAATTATGGGTTTAACGCCTAAATCGTGAGTTTCTCTAAAATTAAATTCACCTGCTTGCTCGTGGTTTGTAATGGCATCAATTAAAGGATGTCCAACAAAAGTAACATCGTAACCGTGTTTTTTATAAAAATCTTCAACAAAAGGTAGAATAACGTACATCGCATCAATATCTCTTTTTATAGCTTTTACTCTACTGGCGCGAGAGGCCCATACTTGTGGCGATATGTAGTAATTGGTTTTGAATCCTTCTTGCTTTGCCCATTTAGCTATTCGAAGATTAAACCCAGAATTGTCAATAAAAACAATGACATCTGGATTGAAATTTTTTATGTCTTCTTTACAAAAAGCAATGTCTTTAAATATTTTATTAAGGTTCGTAATCACTTCAATAAACCCCATAAAAGCTCGCTCTTTATAATGTTTTACTAATTCACCACAAACAGCCTGCATAAGGTCTCCACCCCAAAACCTAATGTTAGCATTTGCATCTACTTTAAGCATTGCTTTCATAAGGTTTGAGCCATGTAAATCACCGGATGCTTCGCCAGCAATGATGTAATAGTTCATTAAAAAAGTTTAAAAATAAAAGTGAAAACAGCAATAAAAACGGTAATTAATAGCACACCTCTAGCTCTGTAATCTTGTTTTTTTCTAATGAAAATAAAAAAAGCAACAAGGTTTAAAATAGCACCCAAACTTATAAGTTTCCCTAAAAAACCTTCGTTTGCAGCGGCTTTAATTACCATAGAAAAATCATCACCTTTGCCTAATAGTGACGATGCTAAAAATAACCCCATAGTATTAGCAATTAAACCAACAAACATGCCAATAAAAATATCTTTTTTAATCATTTAAATTCCAAGTTTTTAATTTTTTTATAAAATGGTGGGCTGTTAAATCAAAATGAATTGGTACCACCGAAATATAGTTGTTCTCTAAAGCCCATTCATCGGTATCTTCACCACCATCTAAGTTAACAAATTTACCCGAAAGCCAATAATAATCTTTCCCTTGTGGGTTTTTACGTTTATCAAATTCTTCTACCCAATTCGCTTTGGCTTGTCTGGAAATTTTTATGCCATTAATCTTTTCTGCTGAAACATTCGGCACATTTACATTCAAAACAACACCATTTGGCAAACCTTCTTTTAAAACTTTTTCGGCTATGGTTTTAACATATGGTTTTGAGGCTTCAAAATTGGCTTTCCAAGTATAGTCTAAAAGTGAAAACCCGATAGCAGGAATACCTTCAATACCAGCTTCAACTGCAGCACTCATAGTACCGGAATAAATAACATTGATGGATGAATTTGACCCGTGGTTAATGCCCGAAACACATAAATCTGGGGTTCTGTCTAAAATTTCTCTGATGGCTATTTTTACACAATCGGCAGGCGTTCCAGAGCAGCTATATTCTTTTTGAGGACCATCATCTATAAAAACTTGTTCTGCATAGAGTGTAGAATTTAATGTAATGGCATGCCCCATACCGCTTTGTGGACTATCCGGTGCCACCACAACAACATCTCCAAGAGTGTTCATGATGCTAATTAAGGTTCTAATGCCAGGTGCATTTATGCCATCGTCATTGGTAACTAAAATAAGTGGTTTTTTTGACATATTTAAGCTTAAAAACATCGCTAAAATACACAATTTCGTTAGGAAATAGGTAAATTCTTAGCTTTAACAAAAAATTAGTAGCGATTCCCTTTATTGGCATGGTTTTTTCTTTATTTTAGTAAAAATTATGTCGGGCTTTTATGGGCCAATAAATATTAATAGATGAGAAATATTATGAGAAGGAATTATAAAATTTTGTTGCTTTTGCTACTTCTAGCATTTGCATCTTGTAGTTTTACTACCAAAAAATTTGATAACCCAGATAAGGATAAATTGCTTATTCAAATTATAACTTTTGTGTTGGAGCAAGGTCATTTTGATCCCATAGCTATGGATGATGCTTTTTCTGAGGAGTTATTTGATGATTATCTTTGGGTTATAGATCCAGTTAAAAGATATTTTTATGAATCTGATTTTAAAGATTTTGAAAAGTTTAAATTAAACATTGACGACCAACTTAAAGCAACTGACATTACCTTTTTCAATGTGGTAAATGAGCGTATGCTAAAACGTATTGAAGAAGCAAAGGCCATTTATAAAGACATTCTTTCCCAACCTTTTGATTATTCAAAACAAGAATACTTTGATACAAATTATGAAAACAGCAATTTTCCTAAAAACAAAAAGGAAATGAGAGAGCGCTGGAGAAAACAACTTAAGTTTTCTACACTTTCAAATTATGACGATTTGTATGAAGAAGAAAAAATAGCCAAGAAAAATGACGATTCTTATGTTATGAAAACTCAAGAGCAAATAGAAAAAGAAGCTCGTGAGGCAACATTAAAATCGCTGAATATTTATTTTGATGATTTTATTGACGATCAAACTCGTGAAGATTGGTTCGCTATTTATGTCAATACCATTGTTGAAGAGTTCGATCCGCACACTTATTACTTGGCCCCCAAAAGTAAAGAAGATTTTGATCAGCGTATGTCAGGTAAATTAGAAGGCATAGGGGCTAGATTACAAAAGCGAATGGATTATATTAAAGTTGTAGAGTTAATCTCTGGAGGGCCAGCATGGAGAAGTAGGGAGTTGGAAGTTGAAGATGTGATTTTAAAAGTAAAACAAGAAGATGAAGAATTTCCTGTAGATATAGTTGGAATGCGTATTAACGATGCCATAAAATATATAAAAGGGCCAAAAGGTACCAAAGTAACATTAACAGTAAAAAAAGTTGATGGAACTATAAAAGACATTACTATTACAAGAGATATTGTTGAAATTGTTGAAACTTATGCAAAATCGTCAATAGTTGAAAAAGACAATAAAAAGTTCGGGATAATCAATCTTCCAGCTTTTTATGTAGACTTTGAAGATTATAAAAATATAAATGCTGCCAAAGATGTTAAAAACGAAATTGAGCATTTAAAGGCAGAAGGTATGGAAGGTTTAGTGCTAGATTTACGTAATAATGGTGGTGGTTCTTTGCCAGCAGTGGTAGATATGGCAGGTTTATTTATAAAAGAAGGCCCTATAGTGCAAGTACGTTCAACTGGGCAAGCTAAAGAAGTTTTAAAAGACAGAGACCGATCGATCGCTTGGGATGGCCCTTTGGTAATTTTGGTTAACGAAATTTCGGCTTCAGCATCAGAAATTTTGGCTGCTGCCATGCAAGATTACAAACGTGCCATTATTATTGGCAGTAAACAAACTTATGGTAAAGGTACCGTTCAAAATGTAATCAACCTTAACAATATGTTGCGTAGTAGCAACAATGGAGATTTAGGTGCATTGGCACTTACAACGCAAAAATATTACAGAATTAATGGGGGTTCAGTTCAACTAGAAGGTGTTAAGAGCGATGTTGAAGTACCCGGGCGTTTTAGTTTTATTGATGTAGGAGAAAAGGATAAAGACAACCCTCTGCCTTACGATGAAATTGATGCAGCCGATTATACACCTTGGCAAAATTATTTTGATTACGATGCTACTATTCAAAAAAGTAAAGAACGTATGAGTAATAACGAACAGTTAAAACTTATTGAGGAAAATGCCCGATGGGTGAAGAGTAAAATTGATGAAACTGTTTTTTCCTTAAACTATTATGAATATAAAGCTCAAATGGAACTAAATGAAAATGAATCAAAACGATTCGATACCATTTCAAATTATAAAACAAACTTAATATTTGATTCTACCAGTTATGAAAAATCGCTTTTTGAACAAGATACTACCGATTTAAAGGAAAAGCGTGATCGTTGGCATGAAAGCTTAAGTAAAGATATATATATAGAAGAAGCACTTAATGTATTGGAAGATTTAAAATTGGACCAACCCATTAAAAAAGTGGCTTTAGCAGTAAAAAATTAAAATATATTTATGAGTCATACATCAAGCTCATTAAAACAATTGGCGCTCCAAAAGTTTAAAAAGAACTTTTGGGGCGTTTTTAGTTTTTATTATATTGTCTTAATAGGATTGATATCCATATTTGCTTATGTTTTTGCGCCCGATAACTCTCAATATGCCAACCAGATGCATTTGGCAATTCATTCAAAAAATCCGCGTTTCAAGGTAATTATGCTCACAATCCCATCTGAGTTGAATGCAGATCAAGGGTTTTTTGATAAGCTTTTTTTTGGTAAAAAAAATGGATATACCGAAATTCCTATATCTAACTATCAGGTAAAAGATGATTTTTTATTATACACCGAGTATGCCTCTGATGGTTTGGAAGGAGCAGAAAAAACGATTAATATGAATTTATTTCCCAATAATTCCGTTGAAGGATTTATAAAAGAAAAAACCTTTCTTTTTGGTACAGATAAATATGGCCGCGATTTATTGAGTCGTGTTTTGGTTGGTACCAGAATATCCTTTTTTATTGGGTTTGTAGCCGTTTTTATATCTTTGATTATTGGTATTTTTATGGGGAGTGTTGCCGGTTATTTTGGCGGAAAAGTAGATGCTTTTATCATGTGGATTATTAACGTTACTTGGTCTATCCCTACACTATTGTTGGTAATAGCCATTACGTTAGCTTTAGGGAAGGGTTTTTGGCAGGTATTTATAGCTGTGGGTTTAACAATGTGGGTTGAAGTGGCTAGGGTAGTACGCGGACAAATTATTAGTGTTAAAGAAATGCAATATGTTACTGCAGCTAGAGCTTTGGGTTTTGATGATTTTAGAATTATTACCAAACATATTTTACCTAACATTATGGCACCTGTTATTGTTATATCGGCAGCTAATTTTGCAGCAGCCATTTTAATTGAAAGTGGCTTGAGTTTTTTGGGTATTGGTGCACAGCCACCCATGGCAAGTTGGGGTGCCATGATTAAAGACCATTATAACTATATTATATTAGGTAAGCACTATTTGGCCATTATACCTGGGCTTTGTATTATGAGTTTGGTTATGGCATTTATGCTTATTGGTAATGCTTTACGTGATGCTTTGGATGTGAAAAATTGAGTTTTGCTTAACGTTTAGTATAAGAATAATAGCCGACTTCGGTCTTCGTTCCTGTTAAGCTACAAGAAAGCTGAAGCAGGATAAACACCTTTAATACACTACAATTTCGGCAATTATTTTTATGCTTTTTTGCGCATAGGTTTTCAATCTATTATTAATATTGACCTCTAAGCAACTATGGAAAAGCAAGAAACGACACTTGTAGTTCGCCTAATTTTTTGTAGTCTAATGCATTCATATGGATAGTGTCTCGATAATATAAATGCTTGTTGTATACATTATATCCACCTAATAAGAACTGATCAAGAAATGGTATTCCATGGAGCTCACAGACTTTTTTTTGTATTTCGACATATTGATTCATGCCCTGTGCATAAAATGGATCATATCCACCTTGATCATTAAAGTCTTTGCTTGATGTGAAAAAGTAGATAATAGCATTAGGATTTAATTCATAAATCTTTTTTATACAATAGTTAATTCCTCCTGCTTGAGTCAATAATTTTCCCTCATCATAGCTATCAAATTCTGTATAATCTGTGTAAGTTCCAACCGCCCTGTGATTTGTATAGTCATTTGTTGAAGCCCAAAGAATGTATATATCAAACAAACCAGCTTCATCCACTTGTTGCTTTATAAATGAGCCATTAAAAAAATTTTTGTTGGGACTTTTTAACAAAGCTCCAAACCCTGGAGATAGTAACATCCCTCCAACTAATGCTCTTCTAGCTTCCCAATCTCTTTTACTTAACATTTTGTTTTCGTTCTGTAACTATAAATTCTCAACATGGCGAATTTCTGCACAAATAAGTGAAAACCTTAATCCTGTTCTTCTTCTGATAAGGCATCAGTATTTCCTCGAAATGTTGATATTATTCTTGATGATTCTTTAGTGTGGCCTAAACTTAAAAGTATATTAATATCTAAAGCAGCTATCTGATGAAACGTAGATGCTTGCGTCGCTTTTATATTGCTCCTAACTTGGAACCCTACGAAAATCAATGAAATAATGACAGTCCAAGTTGACCAAGCACATATAAAATATTCTTATAAATTAAATAATGGATTGTTATTTTAACCCAACTCCATGTTCTCATTCAACGCCTCAATATAGTTTAAAACATCATCTTTACCAATATCTTTTGATGATGAGGTAACAAAGTAATTGGGCATATCTTCCCAAGTTTCTAGAAGCGTGTTTTTGTAGGCTTCAACATGCCTAGTAATGGCATTGGGTTTTAACTTATCGGCTTTGGTGAAAATAATAGAAAACGGTATGCCATTTTCTCCCAACCATTGCATAAACTCTAAATCTATGGTTTGGGGTTCATGCCTAATGTCTACCAAAACAAAAGCGGTAACCAGTTGTTCGCGCAAATTAAAATATTGGGTAATAAATTTTTGAAATACTTTTTTGGTGCTTTTTGAAACCTTGGCATATCCATACCCCGGTAAATCTACCAAATGCCAGTTTTTATTAATTAAAAAGTGGTTAATGAGTTGGGTTTTTCCTGGTCTGCCAGAAGTTTTTGCTAAACTTTTTCTGCCGGTTAGCATATTAATTAATGAAGATTTGCCAACGTTACTTCTGCCAATAAAAGCATACTCGGGTAACCTGCTTTTTGGGCATTTTGCAACATCAGAGTTGCTCATAACAAATTCGGCAGATTTTATAAGCATGTATTTAATTTTATTTGGAAATGTTTTTGGCTAAAAGCCTCTTTTTTGCAACCAAGCATGCAATTTTTCATTAAACTCCTGTGGGTGTTCCATCATAGCAGCATGCCCACATTTGTCTATCCAAAACAAGTCAGAATCTGGCAAAAGTTGATTAAATTCTATGGCAACTTCAGGTGGCGTAACGGTGTCGTTTTTACCCCAAATAATGCAAGTTGGTACATGCATGTGTGGTAAATCTTTTGCCATATTATGCCTAATGGCGCTTTTGGCAATGGCCAACGTTTTAATAAGTTTATTGCGATCATTTACAGTTTCATAAACTTCATCTACAATTTCTTTGGTAGCTATTGCAGGATCATAAAAAACCTCTTGGGCTTTCTTTTTTATAACCTCATAGTCGCTACGTTTGGTGTAACCACCGCCCATGGCACTTTCATAAAGGCCCGAGCTGCCAGTAATTATTAAAGCTTTAACGGTTTCTGGGTATAATTTGGTATGGTATAAGCCTATGTGCCCACCAAGCGAATTTCCTAATATAATAACTTCTTTAAAGCCTTTAAACAGGATGAAATCGTGTAAATATTTTGCAAAACTTTTTACGTTGGTTTTAAGTAACGACATGGTGTAAATAGGTAATTCTGGAATAATAATTTTATACCCTTTTTCACTGAAAAAATAGGATACTTCACTAAAATTACTAAGTCCGCCCATTAAGCCATGTAGAACAATAATTGGTGTGCCTTCACCTTCCTCAGAGTAACTGTAATTCCCTTCTTTTTTTAATCTGTGCGTCATTAATTAGTTAGTCATTGCGTTAAAAACAAATATAGTTATTTCATTCATATTTACACCATAATAATTATTTCTTAAAATAAAATTTCGACATCAAGAATGTTAATAACCCAAACCCATTAGTGCTATTTTTTAACATACGGTATACAAAGGCTAACAGTTGATTTTACTTAAGAAAGTCGATGAAACATCTCCGAAATTTAAAAAATTATTAACAAAGTGGTATAAAGTGGTATAAAGTGGTAAATTTTTCAATATATTTGAAACTTAAACATCAAATTCCAGAAAAACCATATTGGACTTTATCACAGGAACATACGATTGCAAAGTTGATACAAAAGGCAGATTAATGATGCCTGCTGCTATCAAAAAGCAACTCTCGTCTGCTTTGGCAGAGGGCTTTGTGTTGCGCCGTTCGGTTTTTCAAAAATGTTTGGAGCTCTACCCAATGAGCGAATGGCAAGTGCTTATGCAGAAAATGAACAAGCTCAACAAGTTCAAAAAAAAGAACAACGATTTTATTAGAAGGTTTACTGCGGGTGCTAAAATGGTTGAAGTGGATATTAATGGTCGATTGTTAATACCCAAAGATTTAACTGTATTTGCCAACATTTCAAAAAATATAGTAGTGGCCTCTGCTATAAATATCATTGAAATTTGGGATAAAGATTTATATGAACAAGCAATTGATGATGCTGCTGTTGATTTTGCAGATTTAGCAGAAGAGGTTATGGGGCAAGATGATGATGATCATGATGTATCATAACCCAGTACTTTTAAAAGAAACGGTAGACGGATTAAATGTCAATCCAGATGGTATTTATGTGGATGTAACTTTTGGAGGTGGGGGACATAGTAGGGAAATATTAAAAAGACTTGGCGATAAAGGAAAACTGTATGCTTTTGACCAAGATTTAGACGCTCTTAAAAATACTATAGATGATGATAGATTTACACTTATTAACGAAAATTTTAGGCATATAAAACGTTTTTTAAGGTTTTATGGTGTGAAACAGGTGGATGGCATTTTAGCGGATTTTGGCGTATCGTCACATCAATTTGATGTACCTGAACGTGGATTTTCAACTCGTTTTGAAGCCAATTTAGATATGCGAATGAATCAACAAGGTCAACTTTCTGCATATAATGTTGTTAATGAATATGATGAGGAACAATTGAAGCAAGTTCTTTTGCAATATGGGGAATTGCGAGCAGCTCCAGCCATGGCAAGATTAATTGTTGAACACAGAAAAACGGAACCTATTATTACTAACGAGCAATTAAAAGCAGTATTGAAAAAGTTTTTGCCTCCACGACATGAAAATAAGGTGTTGGCTCAAATATATCAAGCAATAAGGATAGAGGTAAATCAGGAAATTGAAGCTTTGAAAGAGTTTTTACAGCAAACACCTGAGCTTTTAAGTAAAGGAGGTAGGTTGAGTTTTATCTCATACCATTCTTTAGAAGATAGGTTGGTAAAGCGTTTTATTAGAAACGGAATGTTTGAAGGGGAGCCAGAGCGCGATATGTTTGGAAATTTTGATGTGCCATTAAAGAAAGTAAATGGTTTAATAGTACCATCAAAAGAAGAAATTAAAATAAACAACAGGGCTAGAAGCGCAAAACTTCGCATAGCTGAAAAATTATAAATGAAGAATAGTATCTACAACATATTAAAAGGAACTTTTTTAGTAAGTGATGACTCTTTTAAGAATTGGAGGTTTATTCTGTTTATATCTGGTTTGGCAATTTTTATGATTGCAAGTTCACATAGTGCTGATAAAAAAGTGTATGAAATAGCCAGATTAAAAAATGAAGTAAAGGAAATGCGGTCTGCTTTTGTTGATGGGCGCTCCAAACTTATGAAGCTTAAAATGGAATCGGCAGTCGTAAAGGCTATGGAAGATAAAGGATTGGCGCCATCGGTAATTCCACCAAAAAAAATAAAAGTTAAATCACAAAAATAAAAGCTTAACCTTGGCAGTAAACGAGAAAAGCATATTAAACCGATTGTATTTTATTGCAGGATGTATGTTCATCTTCGGAGTGGCTGTGGTTTTTAAATTGGTGAGTATTCAGTTTGTGCAAGGCGATAAATATCGAGCGCTTGCTACAGAACGAGTAGTAAAAGATGTTATAATACCAGCCAATAGGGGTAATGTGTATTCGGTAAACGGGAATTTATTGGCAACATCTATTCCTAAATATGATATTAGAATAGATGCTATGACACCTGCTTCTAAAACTTTTGAAGAAAATGTAAAGCCCTTAAGTGATTCGTTGTCAAAATTTTCGGAAAAATCTTCTGCTCACTATGAGAAGCAATTACGACAAGCGCGAGCAAACAAGAATAGGTATTATTTATTAGCCAGAAATATTGGATATTCTGATTATATCCGTATTAGAAATTTCCCTTTATTAAATCTTGGGGCTTTTAAAGGGGGGCTAATAGTTGAACAAACAACAAAGCGTGAGCACCCTATGGGCGGTATAGCGGAAAGAACCATTGGCTATGAGCGTTGGGATGATCAAGGTAATGTAGCCAGACCAGGTATAGATGGGGCTTTTGGGTTGAAGTATTTAAGAGGTGTTGACGGTAGGCGCAAAAAACAACAAATTGGTAAAGGACAATGGAAGCCTTTAAGTGATGCTAACGAAGTAGAGCCTAAAGATGGTTATGATGTGTATACAACCATAGATGTGAATATTCAAGATATTGCGCATCATGCGCTTTTGGAACAGTTAGAAAAGTATAAAGCAGACCACGGTTGTGTAGTGGTAATGGAAACAAAAACAGGAGAGGTTAGGGCGATTTCAAATTTAGGAAGAAATAAAAACGGGTATTACTACGAGCGTTTAAACTATGCCGTTGGCGAGAGTCATGAATCGGGGTCAACATTCAAATTAATGGCATTGGCTGCTGCCTTTGAAGATAAGCTTGTTGATACCAGTGATGTGGTTGATACTGAAAAAGGTATTATAAGTTTTTATGGTAAGAAAGTAAGAGATTCCAAACATGGTGGATATGGTAAGATAACAGTTTCTAAAGCATTTGAAGTGTCATCAAACACAGGTATTGTGAAAGCTATTGATAAAGCCTACAAAAACCAACCTGAAAAATTTGTGGATAGATTATATAAAATGAATCTTAATGATAGTTTAAATCTTCCATTAATAGGAGAGCCAAAACCCATAATTCCAGATCCAAGAATTAAAAATGGACGTTGGAGTGGTATAGCTTTGCAGTGGATGGCGTATGGTTATGGAGTATCTTTCACCCCTCTACAAACATTAGCATTTTACAATGCGGTTGCTAATGATGGTGTTATGGTTAAGCCACAGTTTTTAAAAGAGGTTAGAGAATTTGATGAAGTTGTAGAGCCATTCAAAAAAGAAATTATTAATGAGCAAATTTGTTCTAAAGAAACCATTTCAAAATTACAGCAGCTCCTTAAAAATGTAGTTGAAAAAGACCACGGAACTGGGCATCGTTTGTACTCAGAGAATTTCTCAATGGCTGGAAAAACAGGTACCTGTCAAAAGGATTATAGAGATAAGGAAAAGTTAAACTACATATCGTCTTTTGCAGGATATTTTCCCGCTGAAAACCCTAAATATTCCTGTATCGTGGTAATTCATGAACCTGATAAAAGTGTTGGGTATTATGGCGCCGATGTATCAGGGCCAGTGTTTAAAAAAGTAGCACAAAAAATATTTACCGATACCCCAATTATTGATGAAATAGAAACTCTGAACATTAAAAAAGCTTCGGTAGAAAGAGAATATGAAAGTTTTTACGATATAGCACAAAAACATAAAACTATTATGCCTGATTTAGTTGGTTTACCAGCTATGGATGCCATTGTGCTTTTAGAAAACATGCAAGTTAACGTAAAGGTGAAACTTGAAGGAAATGGTGTAGTAAAATCACAATCCATAAACAAAAACACAAAGTTAAAAGATAATCAAACAGTAGTCTTAACAGCGTCATGATGGCATTAAGAGACATATTATACAAAGTAACCTTAAATTTGGTTGTAGGTAGTACAAGTGTAAGTGTTAATGCTGTAAATTTTGATTCTAGAAAAGTTGAGAATGATGATTTGTTTGTTGCTATAAAAGGTCAGATAGCAGATGGGCATGAATATATTGATATAGCTATAAAAAATGGTGCAAAAAGTATTGTTTGTGAGACTTTACCTGATAGCTTATTTGATGGAATTACTTATGTAGAAGTAGATAATTCTAATAAAGCCTTGGCGGTAATTGCTTCAAATTACTTTGGTAATCCATCAGAAAATTTGAGGCTCATTGGTGTTACAGGTACCAATGGAAAAACCACTGTAGCAAGTTTGTTGTACCAGTTGTTCAAAAAAGCAGGCTTTAAAGTGGGTTTATTATCAACTGTGAAAATAATGGTTGATAACACCCAATACAAGGCTACCCATACCACGCCAGATTCGTTGACCATTAACAAATACCTTAATGAAATGAATATTGCCGGTGTGGAGTTTTGTTTCATGGAGGTAAGTTCGCACGGAATTCACCAGTATAGAACGGAAGGGTTGCATTTTGAAGGCGGTATTTTTACCAATTTATCCCATGATCATTTAGATTACCACAAAACATTTGCTGAGTATAGAGACGTTAAAAAGAAATTTTTTGACGAACTGTCACCAAAATCATTTGCACTTGTAAATTTTGATGATAAAAACGGTTTGGTAATGCTTCAAAATACAAAAGCTAGAAAACACACCTATGCTTTAAAAGAATACGCCGATTATAAATCCCAAATTCTTGAGAATCAATTTGGAGGTTTATTGTTAAAAATAAATGATAGTGAAGTCTGGACACGATTAATTGGGAACTTCAATGCTTATAACATATTGGCAATTTATGCTACTGCTGAATTATTAGGACTTGAAAAAGTAGAAATTCTCCGTTTAATAAGTGATTTGGAGAGTGTTAGTGGGCGCTTTCAATATGTTGTTTCAAACGAAAAAATTACGGCTATTGTAGATTATGCCCATACGCCTGATGCCTTGAAAAATGTATTGGAAACCATTAATGGTATCCGTACTAAAAACGAAGAATTGATTACAGTTTTAGGTTGTGGAGGTGATAGAGATAAAACCAAACGCCCAAAAATGGGTCACATTGCTTCTGCTTTGAGCACAAAGGTAATTTTTACAAGCGATAACCCTAGAAGCGAAGATCCTGAAGCTATTTTAAGTGAGATTGAAAAAGGCGTTGAACCTCAAAATTTTAAAAAGGTTTTAACTATTTCTGATAGAAAGCAGGCTATAAAAACAGCCTGCCAAATGGCGCAACCAAACGATATTGTTTTAATAGCGGGTAAGGGTCATGAAACGTACCAAGAAATAAAAGGCGAACGCTTTGATTTTGATGATTTCAAAATAGTAAAAGAATTATTAAAACAATTACAAAAATAAATGGCATTCTAAGTGCAGTCGAAGAATCTCAATAAAGAAAAAGATGTTATACTACCTATTTGAATATTTAGAAAAACAGTTCCAATTTCCGGGAGCAACACTTTTTGGGTTCCTAACCTTTAGAGCTGCTCTAGCTATGATTTTATCACTGTTAATTTCTACTATTTATGGTAAACGTATTATTCGTTTTCTGCAAAAAAAACAGATGGGTGAAACCATTAGGGACTTAGGTTTAGCTGGACAAGCTGAAAAGGCAGGAACACCAACCATGGGTGGTATCATTATTATAATTGCCACATTGATTCCTGTTTTATTAATAGCCAAACTAGAAAATATTTACATCATTCTTTTAATAGTTACAACACTTTGGATGGGTACCATTGGCTTTGTTGATGATTATATTAAGAAGTTTAAAAATGATAAAGAAGGTTTAAAAGGGCGTTTTAAAGTTTTAGGGCAAGTTGGCTTGGGTATTATTGTTGGTGCTACGCTTTATTTTAGTCCGGAAGTCACCATGAAAGAAAAACTTCCTGTTGAACAACAAAAAGTATTGCTTGCTGAAAATCCTGATTTAGAACCTTCAAAATTATTTCAGGAAGAAGAAAAATCAACCAAAACCACCATTCCATTTGTAAAGGGAAATGAGTTTGATTATGCAAAAGTTGTGACTTGGATAAGTCCTAGTTTAGAAAAATATGCTTGGCTAATTTTTATTATAGTTGCCATTTTTATAATTACAGCAGTGTCAAACGGCGCAAATTTAACCGATGGCATTGATGGTTTGGCAGCAGGAACTTCGGCAATAATAGTGCTCACTTTAGGAATTTTTGCTTGGGTATCTGGTAACATTATATTCTCTGAGTACTTGAATATTATGTATATCCCAAGGGTAGAAGAAATTACCATTTACATCACTGCATTTGTGGGGGCGCTCATTGGGTTTCTTTGGTACAATGCCTTTCCAGCTCAAGTGTTTATGGGAGATACTGGGAGTTTAACTATTGGTGGCATTATAGCGGTAATAGCCATTGCTGTTCGTAAAGAGTGGTTGATACCAGTGTTGTGTGGCATTTTTTTAGCAGAAAATTTATCGGTAGTTATGCAGGTAAGCTACTTTAAATACACTAAGAAAAAATTTGGAGAAGGGCGACGCATATTTAAAATGTCTCCATTGCATCATCATTATCAAAAATTAGGATATCACGAAAGTAAAATAGTAACCCGCTTTTGGATTGTGAGCATATTACTGGCCATACTTTCAATAGTCACTTTGAAAATTAGATAAATGAAACGATTGGTGGTTTTAGGTGGTGGTGAAAGTGGTGTTGGCACAGCGCTATTGGGAAAAGCAAAAGGATTTAATGTTTTTGTATCCGATAAAGGAAAAATAAAAGAGAAATATAAAGAAGTTCTTATACATAATGAGATTGAATGGGAAGATGAAAAGCATACAGATGATAAAATTCTGAATGCTGATTTAGTGATGAAAAGTCCAGGAATTCCTGATAAAGCACCTTTGGTAAAACAAATTCGAGAGAAAGGAATCCAGATAGTTTCTGAAATTGAATTTGCTTCAAAATTTACCAATGCTATCATAATAGGAATTACAGGAAGTAATGGTAAAACCACAACAGCAACGTTAACGCATCATATTCTAAAACAAGAATTAAATGTGGGTTTGGCGGGAAATATTGGCGACAGTTTTGCGAAACAAGTTTTGGAGCATAATTACGATAACTATGTTTTGGAGATTAGCAGTTTTCAGTTGGATGATATCATCGATTTTCAACCAAAGATTGCAGTAATTACAAATATCACACCCGATCATTTAGATAGATACGATTACAAGTTTGAAAATTATATCGCATCAAAATTTAGAATTGCCATGAATCAAACCAAAGATGATTATTTGATTTATGATGCTGATGATGAAGTAATGGTTAATTATCTAAAAAATCATCCAATTCAATCCACATTATTGCCTTTTTCATTAGTAAAAACTATTAAAAATGGCGCGTATTTAGATAACAAGGAAATTAAAATAACTATAGATAACAACCAAATAATTATGCCAACAACAAATCTAGCATTGGAAGGAAAACACAATATTAAGAATGCCATGGCTGCCTCAACCGTAGCGCATTTATTAAAAATTAGAAAGCAGACTATTAGAGAGAGTTTAGAGAATTTTCATGGGGTTGAACATCGTTTGGAGTATGTGTTAAAAATTAACAAAGTGCAATACATTAACGATTCTAAGGCTACTAATGTTAATGCCACATATTATGCTTTGGAGAGTATGGATGCGCCAACGGTTTGGATAGTAGGCGGTGTGGATAAAGGAAATAGTTATGAGGAATTATTTCAATTTGTTAATGAAAAGGTTAAAGCCATTATATGCTTAGGGGTTGATAACGAAAAGTTGATGAATAACTTTGGGAACATGGTTGATATTATTGTTGAAACACAATTTATGAGTGAAGCCGTAAAAATAGCTTATAAAATTGCCGAAGCGGGTGATAATGTATTGTTGTCTCCTGCTTGTGCAAGTTTTGATTTGTTTGAAAACTATGAAGATAGAGGTCGTCAATTTAAAAATGCCGTGCGTAATCTGTAAAGTCAATTAAAATATTAATGTCATGCTGAGTATATCGAAGCATCCCAAAAAAATAAAATGCATACACTATTTAAAAACATAAAAGGTGATAGGTTAATTTGGGCAATAGTAGCCCTATTGGCAATTCTGTCTTTTTTACCTGTTTATAGTGCTGCGAGCAATTTGGCTTATAAAGGTGATGGTAGTAATACGTTTTCCTTTTTTGTTAAACATTTTATGCATTTGTTCTTAGGTTTTGCAATTATGTATGGTGTACACAAAATACCTTACAGATATTTTAGGGGACTATCTTTAATTATGATACCAGTTGTATTGGTTTTATTGGGTCTCACTATGTTGCAAGGAACCGTAATTGAAGGTGCCAATGCGAGTAGATGGATACAAATCCCAATAGTAGGTATGTCGTTTCAAACATCAACTTTGGCAGCGGTTGTACTTATGGTATATGTGGCAAGATATATGTCTAAAATCAAAGATAAGGACATTATATTTAAAGAGTCTATATTGCCTTTATGGGCACCCGTTTTTTTAATACTAATCCTTATACTTCCTGCAAATTTCTCAACAGCAGCTATAATGTTTTTAATGGTAGTGATGTTGGTGTTTTTAGGAGGATACCCGTTACGCTATTTGGCAGTTATCATAGGTTCGGGTGTTTTGGTTTTGACATTATTTATTTTAATAGCCAAAGCATTTCCAGAATCTATGCCCAATAGAGTTGATACCTGGATGGGTAGAATTGAAAGCTTTTCAAATCCTGAAGATACAGAGTCTGATTACCAAATAGAAAAAGCAAAAATAGCCATAGCAACAGGTGGTATTAGAGGCGTTGGTCCAGGTAAAAGCTTGCAGAAAAACTTTTTACCTCAATCCTCATCCGATTTTATTTTTGCCATCATTATCGAAGAATATGGTTTAGCTGGAGGTTTTGTAATTATGATTTTATATATGTGGTTGCTTTTCAGGATTGTAATTGTCGCACAAAAATCCGATACTGTATTTGGTAAACTTTTAGCATTAGGTGTTGGGTTGCCTATTGTATTTCAAGCATTAATAAATATGGCAGTTGCCGTTGAATTGTTTCCGGTTACGGGGCAAACATTACCGTTAATAAGTAGTGGTGGTACCTCTATTTGGATGACATGTTTAGCCATAGGCATTATATTAAGCGTGAGTGCAAAACGTGAAGAAATCAAAGAGCAAGAAATGAATGAAGATAACCCGTTAGAAATTTTATCAGAAGCAATTTAAATGAGTAACTATAAAATCATATTGTCTGGAGGAGGAACAGGAGGCCATATCTATCCTGCTATTGCCATTGCTAACGAGTTGAAATCTCGTTTTCCCGATGCTGAATTTTTATTTGTTGGTGCAAAAGATAGAATGGAGATGGAAAAAGTGCCTCAGGCAGGATATGAAATAAAAGGCTTGTGGATATCCGGTATTCAGAGAAAATTAACATTTAAAAACTTAGTTTTTCCTTTTAAAGTGATTAGTAGCCTGTGGAAAGCTCGTAAAATCGTAAAAACTTTTAAGCCTGATGTTGCCATAGGAACAGGCGGTTTTGCGAGCGGTCCTTTATTACATGTAGCGGCTTCAAACAATATACCTAGCTTAATACAGGAGCAAAATTCGTATCCTGGTATTACGAACAAATTATTAGCAAAAAAAGCTAAAAAAATATGTGTTGCTTATGATGGATTAGAACGTTTTTTTCCAAAAGAAAAAATCATAAAAACTGGAAATCCTGTTCGGAAAGGTTTATTGGATATTGACGAAAAAACAGTTGCAGCCAAAGATTTTTTCGACCTAAAACACGGAAAGCATACATTATTGGTAATAGGAGGTAGTTTAGGAGCAAGGCGGATTAATGAACTCATTGAAAAGGAACTGGATTTTTTTGATACTCAAAATGTACAGGTTATTTGGCAATGTGGAAAGCTATACTATAAGCAATATAAAATTTACAACCATACCAATAATGTGCAGGTTTATGAATTTTTGAACAACATGGATTTGGCATATGCTGCAGCAGATATTATTGTGTCAAGAGCAGGGGCAAGTTCGGTTTCAGAACTTTGCATTGTTGGTAAGCCTGTCATTTTTATTCCATCTCCTAATGTAGCAGAAGATCATCAAACCAAAAACGCCATGGCCATTGTAGATAAAAAGGCTGCATTAATAATTAAAGAAGAAGATTTGGATGCCGATTTTGAAAACAAGTTCTCCCAATTAGTGGCATCATCAGAAAAACAAAATGAGTTGGGGGCAAACATAAAAAAATTAGCATTGGTAAATGCTACAAAACAAATAGCTGATGAGGTTGAAAGACTTCTTAAGACAAAAGAATGAATTTAAATAGTCTACATAACATTTATTTCATCGGAATAGGAGGAATCGGTATGAGTGCCTTGGCTAGGTATTTTTATGCTAACAAAAAGCATGTGGCTGGTTATGATAAAGCCAAAACTGATATTACAGACAGTTTGATTGATTTAGGCATTCAGGTTCATTTTGATGATGCTATTGATAATATTGATTCCCGTTTCCTTAATTCAGCTAACACATTGGTGGTTTATACACCTGCAGTTCCTGGAAACCATTCAGAATTAACTTATTTTAAACATAACGGATTTAATGTTTTAAAACGTTCACAGGTTCTAGGTTTAATTACCGAAAACACCTTTTGTTTGGCTGTTTCAGGAACACATGGTAAAACAACAACTACCAGCATACTTGGGCATTTAATGTACGAATGCGATGTGCCATTAACGGCATTTTTGGGAGGAATAAGCGAAAACTACAATTCCAATTTAATACTTAAAGGCACAGATGTAAGTGTTGTTGAGGCTGATGAATTTGATCGTTCGTTTTTAACATTAGCACCAAACATAGCTTGTATCACCTCTATGGATGCCGATCATTTGGATATTTATGGTGATGCCTCAGAGCTTATAAAATCGTTTGAAGACTTTTCTAAAAGAGTAAAATCAAACGGAAAGCTATTTGTTAAAAATGGATTACCAATAAAAGGGATTACTTATGGAATTGAAGACAATTCGGATTACGCTATTCAAAATATAAAAATAGAAAATGGCACTTATGTTTTTGATGTAAAAACACCAAAAACAGTGCTAGAAAATTTACACTTTAACCTACCTGGTAGACATAATCTGTCGAATGCATTAATAGCCTTGGCGATGGCTGTAGAGTATGGTTGCCCTCACCAGCAGCTCGCCAAAGCTTTAGCATCTTATAAAGGCGTAAAGCGCAGGTTTACTTATCATATAAAAACAGAAAATTTGGTTTTTATTGATGATTATGCGCATCATCCAGAGGAAATAAATGCCGTTCATCAGGCTATTAGGGAAATGTACCCAAGAAAAAAAGTATTGGCCATTTTTCAGCCACATTTATACTCTAGAACAAGGGATTTTGTTGATGATTTTGCAAAAAGCTTATCTCAATTCGACGAGGTTTTACTACTTGATATATATCCTGCAAGAGAGCTACCTATTGAAGGTGTATCATCTAGTTGGTTATTGGAAAAAATTAACAATAAAAACAAGCAATTGGTTAGCAAAAAAGATTTGCTGTCACAAATTCACAAAAGTGCAGCCCAAATTATTTTAACTATAGGTGCTGGCGACATAGGTGAAGAAGCAAAATACATAAAAAAAGAATTTAGTGTTGCGAGTTAATTGGAATTACATAAAAATGATTGTTTTATTGGGCTTGGTAGTCTTCCTGTTTGCATTTTCATCTAGAAGAAATGCCAAACGAACAATATCGGAACCCCATGTGGCATTTATTGGGGAAAACAATCTTTTTATCACTAATGAAACTGTTAGTAAATTGTTAATACAAAATTATGGGGGTGTTAAAAATGTACCTAAAGAAACTTTAGATTTGAATGTGTTAGAGAACGCCCTCAAATCTAATTCAATGATAAAAAATGCCGAAGTGTATGTTGCTGTAAATGGTACACTTAATGCAAAAATTGAACAAAAAACACCTATTGCTAGAGTAAGTACAAATGCGTCTTATTACATTGATGACCAAGGTTTTTACATGCCAATGTCAAGCAATTATTCAGCTAGAGTACCATTAGTTACTGGTTATGTAGAAAAAAATAATTTAAAAAACACCCATTTAATGGCTCTAAAAATTAAAGAAGATGAGTTTTTAAAAAAGCATGTTATTGAAATTCATCAAGACGTTAATAAACAACTTTATTTAAGACTTAGACAATGCAATTTTTTAGTTCAGGTGGGTAGCATAAATCATTTAGAAAAGAAAATTAATAACCTAAAGGCGTTTTATAAAAAAAGTTTAAAAGAGAAAACACTTAGCAATTATGGTAAAATTAATTTACAGTTTGAAAACCAAGTAATATGTACCAAAATTTAAGTCATGGAGCATAATTTAGCAGTAGGACTAGACATAGGAACCACAAAAATTGTGGCTATGATTGGTCGTAAAAACGAATACGGCAAAGTCGAAATTTTAGGCATCGGTAAATCTAAAAGTTTAGGCGTGCACCGTGGTGTGGTAAATAATATTACTCAAACCATTCAATCTATACAGCAAGCGGTTCAAGAAGCGGAAGCTGCTGCAGATATGAAAATTGAAGATGTTACTGTGGGTATTGCAGGCCAGCATATAAGAAGTTTGCAACATAGTGATTATATAACAAGGGCCAATTCTGAAACAGTTATTGATGATGATGATATAGATAGATTGATTAACCAAGTACATAAACTTGTCATGCTCCCAGGTGAAGAAATTATTCATGTACTGCCACAAGAATATAAAGTTGATGGGCAAGCCGAAATAAAAGAACCGATAGGTATGTATGGAGGTCGCTTAGAGGCTAATTTTCATGTAGTTGTTGGGCAAGTGTCATCTATTAGAAATATTGGACGTTGTGTACAAAGTGCAGGTTTAAATTTAGAAGGTATAACCTTAGAGCCTTTGGCTTCGGCAAATGCAGTTTTAAGCCAGGAAGAAAAAGAAGCAGGAGTAGCATTAATTGATATAGGAGGCGGAACAACAGATTTAGCCATTTTTAGAGATGGTATCATTCGGCATACAGCGGTTATTCCTTTTGGAGGGAATGTCATAACAGAAGATATAAAAGAAGGTTGCTCTATAATTGAAAAGCAAGCGGAATTGTTAAAAATAAAATTCGGTTCTGCATGGCCAGGTGAAAATAAGGATAATGAAATTGTATCTATTCCTGGTTTGCGTGGTAGAGAGCCAAAAGAAATCACATTAAAAAATCTATCTAAAATAATTCATGCACGCGTTGTAGAAATCGTTGAGCAGGTTTATGCTGAAATAAAGAATTACGGACATGAAGAGCAGAAGAAAAAACTTATTGCTGGTATTGTTTTAACAGGTGGCGGTAGTCAGTTAAAGCATTTAAAACAACTAGTAGAATACATCACTGGAATGGATACCAGAATTGGATATCCAAACGAGCATTTGGCAGGCGATAGTGATGATGATATAACAAGTCCTCTTTTTGCCACAGCGGTTGGATTGGTTTTAGACGGGTTAAAACGCCAAGAAAGAAGAAAACTGGAAAAGAAAGAAGAAATTAAAAATGAAGTAGAGCAGCCCTTAGAAGAACCAAGAAATCAACCAGTTAAGGAAAGACGATCATTTTTAGATAAGCTAACCGAGCGCGTTAAAGATTTTTTAGATAACGCTGAGTAATTAATAAATCCATAGAACAAAAAATATTATAGTATAAAACCCCAGTAAAACATAATTTATGAGCAGCAAAAAAGAATTCGAAAGCATTGCATTTGATTTGCCTAAAAATCAATCAAATGTTATTAAAGTTATTGGTGTTGGCGGTGGTGGCAGCAATGCTATCAATCACATGTTCCAACAAGGCATTAAAGGTGTGGATTTTTATGTTTGTAATACCGATGCACAAGCACTTCAAAATAGTGGTGTACCAAACAAAATTCAATTAGGTCTTAACTTAACCGAAGGTTTAGGTGCTGGTGCAAACCCTGATATAGGCGAGCAATCGGCCGTCGAAAGTTTTGATGACATTTCACAAATGTTGGATTCTAATACGAAAATGGTTTTCATCACTGCTGGTATGGGCGGTGGAACAGGTACAGGTGCGGCACCTATTATTGCTAAAATGGCAAAAGACCTAGACATTCTAACGGTTGGCATAGTAACTATGCCGTTCCAGTTTGAAGGTAGAATGCGTATCGAGCAATCTCAAAAAGGTATTGAAAAATTAAGAGAAGTTGTAGATTCTTTAATTGTGATAAATAATAACAAACTTCGAGAGGTTTACGGCAATCTTGGTTTTAAAGCAGGATTCTCAAAAGCTGATGAAGTGCTATCTACTGCTGCTCGTGGGATAGCCGAAGTTATAACACACCATTATACACAAAATATAGATTTACGTGATGCCAAAACAGTATTGAGTAATAGTGGTACGGCCATTATGGGTTCTGCATTGGCCTCTGGTAAAAATCGTGCTCAAGATGCCATTCGTAAAGCACTGGACTCACCATTATTAAACGACAATAAAATAACTGGAGCTAAAAATGTATTACTACTTATAGTTTCTGGCTCACATGAAATAACTATTGATGAAATTGGTGAAATTAACGATCATATACAAAGTGAAGCTGGACATGGAGCCAACATCATTATGGGAGTAGGTGAGGACGAATCTTTAGAAGAATCCATTGCGGTTACAATTATTGCAACAGGCTTCAATGTAGAACAACAAGATGAGATTTCTAATACTGAAACAAAAAAAGTAGTACATTCCTTAAGTGAGGAATTAGATTTAGATGCTATAGAAAAGGAGCCAGTAATTATTGCACCAATAATTGAATTGGAGGAGAAGAAGGAAACTCCCATAGTACGCCATACTTTAGATATAGAAACAGAGGAAGAGATAGATATTAGTAATCTTGAAAAAAGTGTTATTAATAAAAAAGATCTGACTACTACATTTGATCATATAGATTTAATTCCAACATCAGATATTATCAGAAATATTAAAGTGGTATATGATGAAATCTCAGCAAACATAGAAGAAGATGAAGATTTTATTATTAAACCAGTCACAAGAATGTCTACTGAAATAGAGGTTCCCCAAGATATTGAAGAAGTTTCAGGTTATATTGAAGAGGAGCAACAAATATCATTAACTTTTGATTTGCCATTATCTATTCAAAATAATGATAATAAAGAAGAAATTGAAGTTATTTCTCATAAACTAACCGATGAAGAGGTTAAAAAAATCCCTGTAAATGACTATGTAGAATTAATCCCTGTTACTGAAACAAATGAAAAAGGTGATATTAGATATGCGCTCGATGATTATATTGAAGTAGAATCCTCAATGAATAAAAAGCAAGACCCTCAAAAGGAAACGATAGAGGATCAAGAAATTATTTTTGAGAAAAAAGTAATTGAAAAAGTTGAAGAAGATACTACCGAAGAATTAGATCCTGTTAATAGCCCTATTTCAGAAATTCTTAAAGAGCGCGCAGAGGAGCGAAGACGCAAGATGAAAGATTTTAACTATAAGTTCAATAATGCAAAAATTGATGATATAGAAAAGGTGCCGGCTTACAAAAGACAAGGGGTTAATTTGGAAAATGCAAAGCATTCATCTGAGACCGATATGTCTAGGACTAGCATAGGTTTGGATGATAATGATGATATTAAACTAAGGACAAACAATTCATTTTTACATGATAATGTAGATTAAGCTAAACCAAACTAGCTATAAACCCAAAAAGCGTCTCTCAACTTTTTGGGTTTTTTGTTTAATCTAAACCTATATTCTGAATTTTTAAGTATAAAGTATAGATTGAACACGGAATACTTTTTTTATCTTCGCATATTCTTAATACAAATAAAATGAGTTTACAGGACAATGTAATGACAGCTTTGAAAGAGGCCATGAAAGCTAAAGACCAAACTGTTTTAACCGCTTTGAGGGCTGTGAAATCTGCTATTTTGTTGGTAAAAACTGAAGATGGCGCATCAGGTGATTTAACCGAAGAACAGGAACTTAAAATTTTGCAAAAACAGGTTAAGCAACGTAGAGATAGTGCTGCTATTTATTTAGAACAGGGACGAGAAGATTTAGCGGCTCCCGAGTTGGCCGAGGCTGAGGTTATCGCTCAGTTTTTACCAGAAGCCTTAACTGATGAAGAAATAGAGAAAGTAGTAGTTGCGACCATCAAGCAAATAGGTGCTGAAGGCATGAAGGATATGGGTAAGGTAATGGGGATTGTAAACAAAGAATTAGCTGGACAGGCTGATGGGAAAACTATTTCCAATATCGTTAAAGCGAAACTCTCTTAAAATATAGGAATCCTTTTTAGGAATAAATGGCTGCGTAGTTCAATTGGATAGAATATCAGATTTCGGCTCTGAGGGTTGGGGGTTCGAATCCCTCCGCGGTCACTAAATCGGAGAATTGATTCACAGGAAT